>NZ_JAFGYJ010000011.1:0-163604 GCF_017490805.1 Pseudomonas sp. 43(2021) | reverse complement strand
GGTTTGGGGTTGTATTTGAGAGGTGCCTGCCTTGGGTTTGGTGGGGTGCGGAAATCGAGCGCCGCCCGCGCGGCGCTTCGCGGGACAAGCCCGCTCCCACATTTGTTGCAACGTGCCGAACCTGTCAGGCCATGGTTGCCAGCCATGGTGGGGCAACTGGATTTCTGGATTTGCATTGCTGCCGCCCCACCTGCCTCAAGTCCTGCACCAGGGCTGACAACGCCTCTCCCACAGGCATGGCCACGTTGCAACAAATGTGGGAGCGGGCTTGTCCCGCGAAGCGCCGCGCGGGCGGCGCTCGATCTCAAAACCACCGCAAACCTTTCGGCATGCACCTGTCAGCCGCTACTGGCCAGCCCGACATACACATCCGGCCAATACTCAATCGCCCCGGTTCAACCCCACTTCCATGTCATTGATCAGCGCCTTGGCCATGGCACTGAGAATCCGCGCAGCGCTGCCGGCAATCTTGTCGCCCTCCATCTCGGCCTCTTCGTTCAGATGCTTGATGCAGCCGATCAGGACCGACAATTCATCGAATGCCAGATCGAGCGGAACGCCCGACTCTACCCGGTACAGCTCGAGAAATTTTTCCACGCCAGCGGTGGTGCGGGATTTGAGATGGTCGCTCATGCCTTAGCCTCCTGCGCTTCTATGTGAGCCAACAGAGCGTGCAGCAGCCCGGTTTGGCTCGACATTTCTTCTAGGCGGTTGGAACGCAAGGCCGGGACTTCGGCGTCGAGGTATAGAAGGATGGTGTTGGAGAGAATGTCCATGACCTGGGTGGCCTGGGACTTGGCGGCTTGGTAGGTAAGGTCTGTAGCAGATGGATCAGGTACGAGGTTAGTCATAGTCATCTCGGAAGTAGTCTAAGAGGCAACCCCAGAATTTCGGGCTTCTCACACCCGGTCGCCAGTTTCGACGACGCTGCAACGTTATCTCCGAGGTATGTACTTGCCTATCAGACGGCATCCGACTGAGCTCGTAGGATAATTCCCAATGCCCGGCCACCTGAAGCATTTGGTTTCAGGTTCAGATTCTTCTTACAGCTGATGGCCTCTTCGCGGGCACAGGCATCCTTGGAAGAATCAGGCCACCTCAGCCCCATCATCCGGCCAATGCGGCTCATTGGCCCCCGGCGGGGTCAGCGGTGGCAGCCCATAGGCCGCCCGTGCATCGTCGCAGCTGGGGTTATGCACCCCACCCACCCACGACGCCTCGAACTCGCGGCAGGGGCTGGAACGGTTGGCGTAGATGGTACACGCCACCTCCTGGCCGATCTCGCCCTGCAGGCTGATGCAACGGCAGGGTTTGGCATCGGTGCCGATCATGGCAACACGGGTGGGGTTGATCTGTACCACCAGGTCGTCCGGCACAAGGCCCCCGGCAGACTGGCATTCGCCCCAGAAAAAGGACACACGGAAGTACCCGCAGCAGGCGCCGCAGTCAAGGCAAGGGTTGTATTCGGACATGATGGCACGGAGGGAAGGTTGTTGTTATCGGGGCTGGCCCGCAGCGCCATTTTCAATCCAAGCCGGGGCGCCTGGATAGAGGGGGAATGCAAAAATATTTGCCGCTGATCCGGCAATTGAGCATGGACGACCAGCGCCTTCGCCGGCCGCCCGTTCAAGTTAGCGTAATGCCTTGTAGGAAGTGACATCCCAGCGCTGCAAGCCAAGGCCTTCGGTCGGGTCATAGCCATCACCACACACCTTGCTGAAGTGTGTGCGAGCCTCGCCGCAATGCACCAGCCGGTCGTCCTTTTCGCCCTCGGTCAGTACGGTATACGACTCGCTGCGCATGGCCTTGTACTGCCCTTCGGCAGCAGCCATGACCCTGTGGTATTGCATCAACTGGTTGTCGCTCAGGCACAGGCGCTTGTCCAGCCCCACACCCCAGCGGGTCAGGCAGACCTCGGCAAAATGGCGAACGATCAACCCTGGCTCCACCTGTACCTCACCGCCACCCGCACCGTCGACCGAGGCATTGCCCACCAGGGTGGCATGGCGGCCTGGCATGGGGTAGATGCAGATCCGCGTATCCGGTTCGACCGAGGGGATCACACAGGCAAAGCCTTTCGATCGCTCGTCCCGCGAATAGAAACCCACGTACTCGCGAACATTGCCCGCCAGGATTACCCGCTGGCTTTGCAGGTTGCCGATGCCCGGCACCGGGTCGATGGCGAAGATATTGACGGGTATGTCCCGCAACACAGGGTCCTGCGCCATGGCGTTAGCCAGCATGTGGCAACTGATCCCTCCCCTGCTCCAGCCCACCAGGTTCACCTGGGTCGGCAAGCGTGGTTTGCGGAACATGCTGATGATGCGCTCCTGCAACTCCTGCGGTGTTGGATGGCGCTCGCCGTAGTCGTAGGTACGCCAGAACCAGGAGGCAGTGGAAGACACATCCGGAATGGGTACGCCGGCGTCCTTCAGGCGCTGGTACTCCTCTTCGCTCAGCTTGGTGCGCTGCCAGCTGCTTTCACCCTTGATCACCTGCAGCACATGGTTGACGTTCTCTTCCCAGCCGCGGCCGAACAACTGGCCGGTCCAGTTGAAGTAGCCGCCGGGCTCGACGAACAGGTTGTCGTCCTGGAGGTTGCCGCTGCCGGGGCCGTCAACGGCGATCCAGTGGGCGAATTCGCGGCCCTGGTCATTGCTGGCCAGGGTCGAGACCAGCTCGCCATTCCAGAAGTTGGGGTTGGCGTCGTCGAAGCGGTGGGAACCGGTGCCGCAGAAATAGGCAGTGAAGACACTCATTTGTGGGTCTCTGTGGTGAGAAATGAGTGCTGAAGGTAGGTAGATAAATCAGTGGGATGCAGGTGGAAAACTCGCCTTAGTATCAGTCGGGGCTGCTTTGCAGCCCTTTCGCGACACAAGGCCGCTCCCACAGCTACGCCGCAATTTTCAAATGCTGCGCTGTACCTGTGGGAGCGGCCTTGTGTCGCGATGGGCCGCAAAGCGGCCCCAATAACTTACTTGCGGGTCAAACCATCAGCCCGGAACATCTGCCGGATCCCGCGAATCGCCTGGCGAATACGGTCCTGGTTCTCGATCAGGGCAAAGCGAACATGGTCATCACCATAATCACCAAAGCCGATCCCCGGCGACACGCATACCTTGGCCTCGGCCAGCAGCTTCTTGGAAAACTCCAGCGAACCCAAGTGCGCATACTCCGGCGGGATCTTCGCCCATACGTACATCGAGGCCTTGGGGTTCTCGACCATCCAGCCCAGCTCGTGCAGCCCTTTCACCAGCAGGTTGCGGCGCTGGCGGTATTGCTCGGCAATGTCGCGCACGCACTGCTGATCGCCTTCCAGTGCGGCAATGGCAGCCACCTGCAGCGGGGTGAAGGTGCCGTAGTCGTGGTAGCTCTTGATCCGCGCCAGGGCGCTGACCAGCTCGGGGTTGCCGACCATGAAGCCGATCCGCCAGCCGGCCATGTTGTAGCTCTTGGACAGGGTGAAGAACTCCACCGCGATGTCCTTGGCCCCCGGCACCTGCATGATCGACGGGGCTTTCCAGCCGTCGTAGACGATGTCGGCATAGGCCAGGTCATGTACCACCAGCACGTTGTACTGCTTGGCCAAAGCCACCACGCGCTCGAAGAAGTCCAGCTCCACGCACTGGGCGGTGGGGTTGGACGGGAAGCCGAGGATCATCATCTTCGGCTTGGGAATCGACTCGCGGATGGCCCGCTCGAGTTCGTTGAAGAAGTCCACACCCGGCACCAGCGGCACCGAACGCACCTGGGCACCGGCGATCACTGCCCCGTAGATATGGATCGGGTAGCTGGGGTTGGGCACCAGCACCGTGTCGCCCTGGTCAAGGGTGGCCAGCATCAGGTGCGCCAGGCCTTCCTTCGAGCCGATGGTGACGATGGCTTCGCTTTCCGGGTCGATGTCGACCTCGTAGCGTTCCTTGTACCAGTTGGATATGGCCCGACGCAGGCGTGGGATACCGCGGGAGGTGGAATAGCCGTGGGTGTCTTCACGCTGGGCGACCTGCACCAGTTTCTCGACGATGTGCGGCGGGGTGGCGCCATCGGGGTTGCCCATGCTCAGGTCGATGATGTCCTCGCCACGGCGGCGGGCAGCCATCTTGAGCTCGGCAGTGATGTTGAAGACGTAAGGGGGGAGACGATCGATGCGCGCAAAGCGGCGCGGCGAACCTGGGTTGGCCATGGCTTCCTCTGAGTACGTAAGCGCCCGGAACCGTCCGAGCGACGTTGGCCGATGTGGCGGCCTGGATCAGAAGATAGTGCCGAAACAGTATGACTGTAAAGGACAATTTCCTGTTTTGTTAGAATTTTTCAGATGTATTTTTTGAAAATTTCAAATTTATATTTCAGGTCCGGCCTCTTCGCGGGTAAACCCGCTCCCACAGGGGACGCACCAAGCTCAAATCCTGTGCACGAACCTGTGGGAGCGGGTTCACCCGCGAAAGGGCCAGCACAGGAAAAAACCCATAAAAAAACCCCGGCACAATGGCCGGGGCTTTCGTGTAACAGGCAGCAGTATCAGCGTGCGTAAGTCATCAGCACGTCCGCAGCGGTCTGGCTGTCCACACCCATCATCACGCTCAGGGCAGTGACGGTGAGGATGGAGAAGCCGAACACCTTGCGGGCCCACTTGCTGTCGTCCTCGGCCTTGTAGCCACCCCAGGCCATGTACAGCCAGTACAGGCCCATGGCTGCTGCCACGGCCAGGTAGCCGAGGCCGGCGTAACCGCCGAGGGTAAGCATCAGGGTTGCGAGCACGAAGGCCAGCACGTACAGCACGATCTGCTTCTTCGCCGCGAGGATGCCGCGAGCCACCGGCAGGACCGGAATGTTGGCAGCGCTGTAATCCTTGAAGCGGAAGATCGCGATGGCGAAGCTGTGCGGCATCTGCCACAGGCTGAACATCACCAGCAGGGTGACTGCAGCCAGGTCGAAGCTGTTGCTCACGGCGCAATAGCCGATCACCGGAGGCATGGCACCAGACAGGCTGCCGACCAAGGTGCCGTGCACCGATTTACGCTTCAGCCACAGGCTGTAGAAACCGACGTAGACGATGAAGCCTACAGCAGCGCAGAACGCCGACAGCGGGTTGGCCTGGACATACAGCAGGCTGAAACCCGCCACCCCGAGCAGGGTGGCGTAGATCAGCGCGAGGGGCAGCGACATGCCGCCCTGGACCATGACGCGGTTCTTGGTGCGCTCCATCTTGTGGTCGATGTCACGGTCGATGCAGTTGTTGAACACGCATCCGGACGCAACCACCAGCGAAGTACCGATCACCACCGCCAGGAACAGGGCGAAATCCACATGGCCCTTCGAGGCAAGGAAGAAACCGCCTGCCACGGAAAGCACGTTACCGAAAATGATCCCCGGTTTGGTGATTTGGATAAAGTGCTTAACGGACATGCAGTCTTACCTCACTTGGCCAACATTTCGAAGTGGATGCTGAACATGATCCACAGCGACAGGCCGACAAGCAGAGCGATCACCAGAGCGGTGAACAGGAACGTCGACACGTTGCTACGTTGCTCTTTCGAGCGGTCCATGTGCAGGAAGTACACGAGGTGTACGACTACCTGGATCACGGCCATGGCAACAATGATCAGAACGGTCAGGTTCTTCGGCAGGCTTGGCGACATGGCCAGGCCGAACGGGATCGCAGTCAGGATGATCGACAGGATGAAGCCGATCATGTACGACTTGACGCTGCCGTGGTTACCTTCGTGATGAGTGTCGTGTGCGTTAGCCATTACAGAACTCCCAGCAGGTAGACGACGGTGAATACGCAGATCCAGACCACGTCCAGGAAGTGCCAGAACAGGCTCAGGCAGCTCATGCGGGTCTTGGCGGTCGGCGTGATGCCGTGCTTGTTGATCTGGTACATCATGACTGCCATCCAGATCAGGCCGGCGGTCACGTGCAGGCCGTGGGTACCTACCAGGGCGAAGAAGCCCGACAGGAAGCCACTGCGGTTCGGGCCGAAGCCTTCGCCGATCAGGTGATGGAATTCATAGATTTCCATCGCGATGAAGCCTGCACCGAACAGGAAGGTCACAGCCAACCAGCCCAGTACGCCAGCTTTCTTGCCATCGAACATCTTCAGCATGGCGAAGCCGAAGGTGATCGAGGACAGCAGCAGGAACAGCGTTTCAACAGCTACGAAATCGAGCTGGAAGATGTCATGACCCGACGGGCCGCCGGCAAAACTGCCGGACAGCACCGCGTAGGTGGCGAAGAGCGACGCAAACAGGATGCAGTCGGTCATCAGGTACAGCCAGAAACCGAGTACGGTCATCTGGCCCGAGTCGTGGTGGTGGTCGTCATGCCCATGGTCGTGACCATGAGCAGCACCGTGCATTACTTGACTGGACATTGATTACACCCGCTCAAACGATTCGACACGTGCGCCGGCAGGCAGAGCACCTGCTTTGGCCAGCGCTTTCATGCGCTCGCCTTCGATGCGCGCCACTTCTTCGGCCGGAACCATGTAGCCCTGGTCGTCACGCGCAGCGTGGCGAACGAAGACAGCGATGGTTGCAACCAGGCTCGCGCCAACCAGCCACCAGATGTGCCAGATGAAGGCGAAGCCGAAGACGGTCAGGAACAGGCCCATGAACAAACCGGTGGAGGTGTTGCTCGGCATGTGGATCGCTTCGTACTTGGCCGCAGGCTTGTAGGCGACACCGGCTTCCTTGGCTTCATGCCAGGCGTCCAGGCCAACCTTCTCAGGCATGTGGGCGAAGTTGTAGAACGGAGGTGGCGACGAAGTCGACCATTCCAGGGTGCGGCCGCCCCATGGGTCGCCGGTCACGTCCAGGTTCTGGTTGCGGTCGCGAACCGATACGTACAGCTGGATCAGCTGGCAGGCGATACCGAACAGGATCAGCACGGCGCCGACAACGGCTACGTACAGGTAGGGTTCCCACAGTGGGTTGTCGGAGTGGTTCAGACGACGGGTCATGCCCATGAAGCCCAGGGCGTACAGCGGCATGAACGCAACGTAGAAGCCCGAGATCCAGAACCAGAAGGCAGCCTTGCCCCACTTCTCGTTCAGGGTGAAACCGAAGGCTTTCGGGAACCAGTAGGCGAAGCCGGCGATGTAGCCGAATACCGCACCACCGATGATCACGTTGTGGAAGTGAGCAATTACGAACAGGCTGTTGTGCAGCACGAAGTCAGCACCTGGAACAGCCAGCAGAACACCAGTCATGCCACCGATGGAGAAGGTGATCATGAAGCCCAGGGTCCACATGATCGGCGCGGTGAAGCGCAGACGGCCCTGGTAGATGGTGAACAGCCAGTTGAACAGCTTCACACCGGTCGGAATGGAGATCAGCATCGTCGCCAGGCCGAAGAAGGTGTTGACGCTGGCGCCGGCACCCATGGTGAAGAAGTGGTGCAGCCATACAGCGAAGCCCAGCACGGCGATGGCGCCCGATGCGTAGATCATCGAGTGGTGGCCGAACAGACGCTTGCCTGCGAAGGTGGAGGTAACTTCCGAGAACACGCCGAAGGCCGGCAGGATCAGGATGTAGACCTCAGGGTGACCCCACGCCCAGAACAGGTTGACGTACATCATCGGGTTCCCACCAAGCTCGTTGGTGAAGATGTGGAAGTCCAGATAACGGTCAACAGTCAGCAGAGCGAGTGCAGCGGTCAGGATCGGGAAGGAAGCCACGATCAGCACGTTGGCCCAGGTGCAGGTCCAGGTGAAGATCGGCATGTCCATCAGCTTCATGCCAGGGGCGCGCATCTTCATCACGGTGACGAGGAAGTTCACGCCGGTAAGCGTCGTACCCAGGCCTGAGAGCTGTAGCGCCCAGATGTAGTAGTCGACACCCACCCCAGGGCTGTACTGAATGCCCGCGAGCGGCGGATAGGCAACCCAGCCGGTCTTGGCGAATTCACCAACGCCCAGCGAGATGTTGACCAGCAGCACGCCTGCCAGCAGCAGGTAGAAGCTCAGGGAGTTCAGGAACGGGAAGGCAACGTCACGTGCACCGATCTGCAGAGGAACCGCCAGGTTCATCAGGCCGGTGAAGAACGGCATCGCCATGAAGATGATCATGATCACACCGTGAGCGGTGAAGATCTGGTCATAGTGTTCAGGCGGCAGGTAGCCTTCGGAGCCACCGGTAGCGGCAGCCAGCTGGGTACGCATCATGATGGCGTCGGCAAAGCCGCGCAGCAGCATGACCATCGCGACGATGATGTACATCACCCCGATCTTCTTGTGGTCGACAGTCGTCAACCACTCGGTCCACAAGTAGGTCCACTTGCGGAAGTAGGTGATAGCACCGACGACAGCGATACCACCGAGCGCGATCATGGCAAGCGTCACCATGACTATCGGCTCGTGATAGGGTATCGCCTCCAGGCTTAGTTTACCGAACATCTCTTACTCCTCTGCACCGGCAGCTGGTTGCATACTCGATTCCACACCCTTGGTAGTGGCCAGATCTTTGCTGCCTGCTTCTTCGTGGCTCGGACGACCGCGGTTCATGCCTTCGTACTTGTCGACGATCAGCTGGAACTGGTCAGGCGAAGCCTCGCTATACAGCGCGACTGGGTTGTTTTCGCTTGGTTTGGCCAAGGCGTCGTATTCGGCCTTGTCCAGCTTCTTCGGCGACTGCTTGACCTCGGCGACCCACTTGTCGAAGTCTTCCTGGGAGGTGGCAGTAGCCTTGAATTTCATGCCGGTGAAGCCAGCACCGCTGTAGTTGGCGCTGATACCGTCGAACTCGCCGTTTTCGTTGGCGATCAGGTGCAGCTTGGTGGTCATGCCGGCCATGGCGTAGATCTGGCCGCCCAGGCCCGGGATGAAGAACGAGTTCATCACGGCATCGGAAGTGACGCGGAAGTTGACCGGGGTGTTAGCCGGGAAGACGATCTTGTTGACCGTGGCAATGCCCTGCTCCGGGTAGATGAACAGCCACTTCCAGTCCAGCGCGACCACGTCGATCTGCACTGGCTTCACATCGGAATCCAGCGGACGGTACGGGTCCAGCTTGTGGGTGGAGTGGTAGGTGAAGTAGCCCAGGGCGATGATGATCAGGATCGGGATGATCCACACCGCGGCTTCGATCTTGGTCGAGTGCGACCAGTCGGGGGTGTAGGTGGCAGCCTTGTTGGAAGCACGGTACTTCCAGGCGAAAACCACGGTCATGATAATGACCGGAATCACCACCAGCAGCATCAGGCCGGTAGCGATCAGGATCAGGTTCTTTTGCTCAATGCCGACCTGGCCCTTCGGGTCGAGCAGGGTCCAGTTGCACCCACTGAGTAAAAGCATGCCTAAAAAGGGCAATATGCCAAACAGTCTGGGGTAACGCTTTTTACTCATCTCACGACCTCTAGATCAGCTTGCTTCAATGCAATTTGTGTTTTGGTAGCCAACACTTCGTCCTGCCAAGTGAGGCATTTCACGCCCGTACTCGCTCCTGCCCGGGGTCTGACTGCAGGACCTAGGCGTGAAGCGAGTTAGCGGTGCTTATGGTTTCGTAGGCAACAGGCCTGTACTTCAGACCAAGTCCATTTGGTGCGGGAAAACGCGGAGGGGGGTCCGCCCGGTATCGCCGTTGGGCGAAACTTGACGAAGTCAGCAAAAAGGAGCGCTGGGGCTTCCTTCAATCCTGCGACTTGCAAGCAGTGCCGAACGGAAATTGGGGGCGATTGTAGATAGGTCGCCAACCCTTGACTATGACTTATTGAGCAACAGTCTTTTACAGAATCTGCAACAATACTGCTCAAAAACTCAACTTCGCGACAGTTTGTCGCACCCCGCTTGCTAGGCCCCAAAGCCGCATTCTGCAAGGCCTCCGGGTTGATCTGGATCAAGCGGGGAGCAAATTTCCCCTCTTCTCATGCGGCGCAAAAGACCCCATGCAATTCGGGACTTTTGTCTAAGCCCGGCGTCGGTTGCGATAGATCCCGAGCGGAACCAGGACGGCCGTCAGGACGAACGCAACCAGCGCCCATTGCGCCAGAGACAAACCGAGGATCGGCGGGTACGGCGTGCTGCAGAAGCCGTCGACCTGGAACACCAGCGGCCAGAGCTTGGCCAGCGGCAGGTCGTCCACGATCGGTTGCAGGGTGTCGATGCCGCAACTGACCATGGGGTTGGCGAGTATATACACATGGTTGCCGGCCGCAACGATTCCGCCAATGGCGCTGAGCACCACCAGTGCCTCGAAGAAGGTCAGGCTGCGGCGCCCGGGCATCGCCGCGGCGAGGAAGGCGAACACGGCAATGAACAGCAGCGCATAACGCTGCAGGATGCACAATGGGCAGGGTGCCTCGCCCAGGACTATCTGCATGTAGAGGGCGCCACCGATCAGCGAAATGCAGATCAGGCCCAACAGCACCAGAAAGCGCCGTTCCCGATTCAGGCGCGATGTTTGTTCGTTCATTGCCGGTTCCTTCGATGGATAGTGGCAGCGTGGTCCGCCTGCCTGGGCGCAAGTCTACACGCTGGGCAGGGCCTTTGAGCGTGCCGAGGAAGCGGCGTGATGGCGCTGCTGGGCTATCCGGTGTGGCTGAGACCGGCCGCAACGACGTCGGTTCAACGTCGGGCGGCAAAAAACGGCTGCCGGGTGCCGCGCAGGAGCAAGCCCCTCGACACCCGGGAGTGAAGGATACCGTGATTAAAGGACGATTAACGATGAAAGCTGCACTGGCGCTTTCATCTCTCCTTTATATAGGCAGGAAGGTGAGGTGCGGCCCAGCGGCCGGGATAAATATTCTGTAAGCCTGTACCGGCCTCTTCGCGGGTAAACCCGCTCCCACAGGGCCCCCACAAGGTTCAAAACCTGTGCGATCACTGTGGGAGCGGGTTCACCCGCGAAAGGGCCGGTACAGGCGCTACATCACTCCAGCGCAGCCGCCGGCCCGAAGAACTCGTAGCGGCTCTGCTGCTCTGGCACACCCAGGCCCTTCAGCTGGCGCTTGACCGCCGCCATGAAACCCTTGGGCCCGAGGAAGTAGGCATCCACGTCACGCTCCTGCGGCAGCCACTCGGCCAGCAGGTCCTCGCTCAGCAGGCCTAAGGCATCAGCTGCGGCGCCACCCTGCGGTTCGGCATAGCAGTAGAAGCGCTTGAGCTGCGGGTGACGCGCGGCCAGCTCGTCGATCCAGTCGCGGAAGGCATGCACGGCACCGTTGCGCGCGCAGTGAATGAAATGCACCTCACGCTGGGTTTGCAGTGCCGCCTGCAGCATTGGCAGGGTCGGGGTAATCCCCACGCCACCGCTGATCAGCACCAGCGGCTTGTCGCTGGCAACCAGGGTGAAATCGCCAGCCGGCGGGAACAGCTGCAGGGTATCGCCCACCGCCAGTACGTCGTGCAGGTAGTTGGAGACCTTGCCGCCCGCCTCGCGCTTGACGCTGATGCGGTATTCCTTGCCGTCGCACAATGCCGACAGGGAATAGTTACGGCGCTGCTCGGCACCGTCGATGTCCAGCTTCAGGCCGATGTACTGGCCAGGCTCGGCCTTGAGCACCGGCTTGCCATCCACCGGGGCAAAGTAGAACGATACGATTTCGCTGCTTTCCTGCTCACGGCGTACCAGGCGGAATTCGCGGGTACCGCGCCAGCCACCTTCGGCCTCTTCCTTCTGTTTATAGAGATTCTCTTCGGCACCGATCAGGATGTCGGCCAGCTGGCCATAGGCCGCGCCCCAGGCATCTATCACGGCGGGGGTGGCGATTTCCTTGCCCAGCACTTCTTCGATGGCGCGCAGCAGGCAGCTGCCGACGATCGGGTAGTGCTCGGGCAGAATCTGCAAGGCAACGTGCTTGTTGATGATCTGGCCGACCAGGCCGCCAAGCTGCTCCAGCTGGTCGATGTGGCGGGCATACATCAGCACGCCGTTGGCCAGGGCGCGCGGCTGGTCACCACTGGCCTGGTGGGCCTGGTTGAACAGCGGACGCACTTGCGGGTACTCGCTGAGCATCATCTTGTAGAAGTGGGTGGTCAGCGCTTCGCCGCCGCTTTCCAGCAGGGGGACAGTGGCCTTGATGATTGCACGTTGTTCGGCATTGAGCATTGCAACAACTCCTGAGCCTGTGGCTTCGAATGACTGCCTCGGTCATTACATCAACCGTGCCAACTTTTATCTCCAGCAAAATCAGGCAGTTGACACCGATCATGTCAAAACGACCCACCCCGGCGTATAGTCATATCGACTTACAGGAGTCAATATGACCACAAAGCCGCTGCTCACCACCCTGCTGCCCTTGGTCAGCGACCTGTCCCGCGACCTGCCCGACCAGGAACGCTATCGCCGCCTGCTGCAGGCCATGCGTGGGTTGCTGCCCTGCGATGCCGCCGCGCTGCTGCGCCTGGACGGCGAGTGGCTGGTGCCGCTGGCAGTGGACGGCCTGAGCCCCGATACACTGGGCCGGCGCTTCCGGGTCAGCGAGCACCCACGCTTCCAGGTTCTGCTCAGCAGCCCGGAACCCACTCGCTTTGCCAGTGACTCCGAGCTGCCCGACCCTTACGACGGCCTGGTCAACACCCCCGATGCCAACCTGGAAGTACATGACTGCATGGGCTGCCCGTTGATGGTTGACGAACGCCCTTGGGGCCTGGTTACCCTCGACGCCCTCACCCCGGGGCAGTTCCAGAGCCTGGAGCTGGGCGCCCTGCAGGCCTTCGCCAGCCTGGCCGCCGCCACGGTCACCGTGGCCGAGCGCATCGAGCACCTGGCCCTGCGCGCGGAAGACGAGCACCACCGCGCCGAGATCTACCGCCAGGCCAGCGGCCAGGATAAAGAGCTGATTGGCCAGAGCCCTGCGCACAAGCGCCTGGTGGAGGAAATCCGCCTGGTCGGTGGCAGCGACCTGACCGTGCTGATCACCGGTGAGACCGGCGTTGGCAAGGAATTGGTGGCCCAGGCCCTGCACCAGGCCAGCAACCGCGCCGACAAACCGCTGGTCAGCCTCAACTGTGCCGCCCTGCCCGACACCCTGGTGGAAAGCGAACTGTTCGGCCATGTGCGCGGTGCCTTCACCGGTGCCCATGGCGAGCGCCGTGGCAAGTTCGAACTGGCCAATGGCGGCACACTGTTCCTCGACGAAGTCGGTGAACTGCCGCTGACGGTGCAAGCCAAGCTGCTGCGTGTGCTGCAGAGCGGCCAGTTGCAGCGCCTGGGCTCGGACCGCGAGCACCGGGTGGATGTGCGCCTGATCGCAGCCACCAACCGCGACCTGGCAGCAGAAGTACGCACTGGCAACTTCCGCGCCGACTTCTATCATCGCCTCAGCGTGTACCCGCTGCACGTGCCACCGTTGCGCGAACGTGGGCGAGATGTGCTGCTGTTGGCCGGCTACTTCCTCGAACAGAACCGTTCGCGCCTGGGCCTGAACAGCCTGCGCCTGAGCAGCGAAGCCCAGGCCGCGCTGCTGGCCTACGACTGGCCAGGCAACGTGCGTGAACTGGAACACCTGATCGGTCGCTCGGCGCTCAAGGCGCTGGGCCAACACCCTGACAGGCCACGCATCCTTACCCTGGAAGCCATCGACCTGGACCTGCGCGCAACGGCAACGCCCGGCATCCCGCCCTCCCCTGCCGCGTCCTTGCAGGCAGCACCGCTACCCGAGGGGGGGCTGCGCGAAGCCGTCGACGCCTACCAGCGCCAGGTGATCGATGCCTGTCTGCAGCGGCACGAAGGAAACTGGGCAGCGGCTGCCCGGGAACTCGGCCTGGACCGGGCCAACCTTAGCCGCCTGGCCCGTCGGCTGGGGCTGCGCTGATTGAAACCAGCGCGGTACCTGTGGGAGGTGGCCCGGCCCTTTGGCCTGCGCTGTCGCATGAATAGCTGAACTTGCAAGCAATCCGCGTACCCTGTGGGAGCGGCTTTAGCCGCGAAGAATCCAACGCGGTGCATGGCACCGGCTGCGCCGGTGTTCACGGCTAAAGCCGCTCCCACAGGGGCCCGAGCATTCCTTGGCTCGGAGCAAAATGACTAAAGCCAAGCCCGAACAGGCCGATAACCGGTTACTCCCTGTTCCCCATGAAGGTCACCATGGCCACGCAAAATGCCCGCGCGGACTCGCTGTCCCTGCTGCTGTTCACCCTGCGCAGCGGCAAGTTGATGGCAATCAACCTGCTCAAGGTCAGCGAGATCATCCCTTGCCCGGCGCTGACCAAGCTGCCCGAATCGCACCCCCACGTGAAAGGCGTGGCGACCCTGCGCGGCAACCCGCTGTCGGTCATCGACCTGTCCCGCGCCATTGGCGAACGGCCGCTGGCCGACCCGGACGGTGGCTGTCTGATCGTTACCGAGATCAGCCGCTCGCGTCAGGGCCTGCATGTGCAGGCGGTCAGCCGCATCGTGCATTGCCTGAGCACCGACATCAAACCACCACCCTATGGCTCAGGCAGCCGATCGTTCATCACCGGCGTGACCCGGGTCGACAACACCCTGGTACAGGTGCTGGACATCGAAAAAGTCATCCATGCCATCGCCCCGCCGACGCCTGAGCCGCCTCAGCGCACCTTGAGCGAGGAAGACGCCAGCCTGCTGGCCGCAGCCAATATCCTGGTGGTGGATGACAGCCAGGTGGCCCTGCAGCAGTCGGTGCACACCCTGCGCAACCTCGGCGTCGAATGCCACACCGCGCGCAGCGCCAAGGACGCCATCAACGTGTTGCTGGACCTGCAAGGCACCGCGCAGGAAATCAACGTGATCGTCTCCGACATCGAAATGAGCGAAATGGACGGCTACGCCTTCACCCGCACCCTGCGCGAAACCCCCGACTTCCAGCACCTGTACATATTGCTGCATACCTCGCTGGACAGCGCCATGAGCAGCGAAAAGGCGACCCAGGCCGGGGCCAATGCCATCCTCACCAAGTTCTCCTCGCCGGAGCTGACCGATTGTCTGGTGGTGGCGGCGCGCGCCGTGGTGTTCGCCGAGCGTTGATATATTCGGAGACAAACTCCCCGGCTTGCCGCCGGGGACGAGTCGGGCATAATTCGCGCCCCTCGCAGGTAACTTGCCGGAATCGTGTATGAAGTTTCTCAGCTCTATCCTGATCAGTTGCGCCCTCTTCAGCGGTATTGCCCAGGCTTCCAGCAGCCAGGCCTGGAACGAGCAGCGCCAGCAGATGCTCAAGGCCTGCCTGGCCGCCAGCCAGTTCAAGGACGCACACGCCCGCAGCAAGCCTGCCGAGTTCGATGACCAGGTGGGCATGAGTGCCCTGCTGATCGAAGGCGTCTACCCCCAGAAGCACATGCAGCAGCGTACCGGCACCGAGTTGTGCCTGTACGACCGCCAGCACCAGCGCGCCTTTGTCAGCGAATGGAGCCCGGAAGCCAAGTGACCGACAACCTGCGTTTCGCCTGTACCGGCTGCGGCAAGTGCTGCACCGGCCACCACGTGCCCTTGACCCTGGCCGAAGCACGCCGCTGGGCGGACAACGCCGGCCAGGTGGTGGTACTGATCGAAGCCTTTGTGGCGGACGGCCCTGGCATGCCGGTAGAACAGCGTGATCATGTGCTGCGTCGCTCCCATCCCGTGCCCTGCGGCGACAGCGAGGCACGCGTATCGGTGACCTTTGCCGCGTTCAATCCCGGCCGCTGCCGCAACCTCGACGACAACGACCTGTGTACCATCTATGACCAGCGGCCGCTGGTCTGTCGCATCTATCCGGTGGAAATCAACCCGCATATCCCGCTGCGGCCGGACAGCAAGGACTGCCCGCCGGAAGCCTGGCAGCAGGGGCCGGATCTGATTCACGGCACGCAACTGGTCGATGCCGAACTGGAGGCGCTGGTGCAGGCCTCGCGCCAGGCCGACCGCGATGACATCGCCGCGAAGGTGGCGGTGTGCCAGGCGCTGGGGATGACCACCAGTGCACTCAAGGGCAACGGATTTACTGCCTACCTGCCTGACATGGGGGCCTTCCGCGCGGGTCTGGAGCAGGTACCGGAGGCTGGCCTGGCACAGTGGACCCTGCACGTGGAGGACGCGGCGCTGGTGGCGAGCTTGCAGGAACATGGTTTGCGCACCACCAGCGAGCCACCGGTGTATTACGCCTTTATAGGTTTTTAGCCAGTCATGACTTGCCTTGAGAACTTAGGTGCCTGTGAGATCGAGCGCCGCCCGCGCGGCGCTTCGCGGGACAAGCCCGCTCCCACATCTGTTGCAACGTGACCATGTCTGTTAGGCCATGGTTGTCAGCCTTGCTCGCATGAGTGGACTTCTAGGTGGGCATTGATGCCGCCCCACCTGTCTCAAGACCGCCACCAAGGCAGGCAACCATGGCCTGACAGGTTCGGCACGTTGCAACAGATGTGGGAGCGGGCTTGTCCCGCGAAGCGCCGCGCGGGCGGCGCTCGATCTCACAGCCACGAGAAAACTCAAGATATACACCTGCAAACGCCTCAAACTGACAGCGCTGTCAGCCAGCGGTCACGCTGCCGACCCGGTTCGGGGGCTATAAGATTGAATACAGCTCCCTTCCCTCCCCTCCGGCCAAGGTGCCCGCACCGATGCGACGTCCGTCCCGCCCTGTCCTCCTCGCCACCCTGGCGCTCCTCGTCCTGGCGGTAGCGGGTCTCTGGTTCGGCCAGCGCCAGCCCGCACCTGCCACCCGCGCGCAAACCGCCGTGCCGGTGCGCGTGGTCAGTGTCGTCCAGCAGAACGTGCCGCGCTATGCCAGCGCCATCGGTTCGGTGCTGTCGCTGCACAGCGTCGAAGTGCGCCCGCAAGTGGAGGGGGTACTGACCCAGGTGCTGGTCAAGGAAGGCCAGTGGGTGAAGGAAGGCGACCTGCTGGCCACCCTCGACGACCGTGCCATCCGCGCCAGCCTCGACCAGGCCCGTGCCGAACTGGGCCAGAGCCAGGCGCAGATCCAGGTCGCCAATGTCGACCTGCAGCGCTACCGCCTGCTGAGTACCGACAATGGCGTATCGAAGCAGACCCTCGACCAGCAGCAGGCCCTGGTCAACCGCCTGCAGGCCACGGTCAAGGGCAACCAGGCAGCCATCGCCAATGCCGAGGTGCAGCTGTCGTACACACAGGTCCGCTCGCCGGTGACCGGCCGGGTGGGTATTCGTAACGTCGACCCCGGCAACCTGGTGCGCACCAGCGATACCCGCAGCCTGTTCAGCGTCACCCAGATCGACCCGATCGCCGTCGAGTTCGCCCTGCCACAGCAAATGCTGCCGACCCTGCAGAGCCTGCTGAAGGCGCCCACCCCGGCGCTGGTGCAGGCCTATATGGACGCCGACGGCGAACGCAGCCTGCTCGGTGAAGGCCACCTGGCGCTGATCGACAACCAGATTTCCACCACCACCGGCACCGTGCGGGTAAAAGCCGAGTTCGACAACAAGGACGGCCGCCTGTGGCCGGGCCAGCTGGTCACCATTCGCCTGCGCACCGCAGTGGAAGAAAACGCCCTGGTAGTGCCGCCGCCGGTGGTGCAACGCGGCGTCGACGGGCACTTCGTCTACCGCCTGGACGGTGACAGGGTCACCAGTGTGCCGGTCAAGGTGCTGTACCAGGACAGCGGGCTGAACATCATTGCCGGGGTCAAGCCGGGCGAGCGCCTGGTGCTCGACGGCCAGTCACGGCTCAAGCCCGGTTCGCGGGTCGAAGTGGCCCCCGACGCCCCCGCCCCCTCGGAAATGGCTGACCGCCGGAGCCAGCCATGAACACGCGCAACGGTGTTTCGGCCTGGTGCATCGACCACCCCATCGCCACCTTGTTGCTGACCTTCGCCCTGGTGCTGCTGGGGGCCATCGCCTTCCCGCGCCTGCCGGTAGCGCCGCTACCTGAGGCAGACTTCCCGACCATTCAGGTGACCGCCCAGCTGCCCGGCGCCAGCCCGGAAACCATGGCCTCGTCGGTGGCCACGCCGCTGGAAGTGCAGTTCAGCGCCATCCCTGGCATGACCCAGATGACCAGCAGCAGCGCGCTGGGCTCGACCACCCTGATCCTGCAGTTCACGCTCGACAAGAACATCGACACTGCCGCCCAGGAAGTGCAGGCGGCGATCAACACCGCCACTGCGCGCCTGCCACAAGACCTGCCCAACCCGCCGACCTGGCGCAAGGTCAACCCCGCCGACAGCCCGGTGCTGGTGATGACCGTCAGCTCCAGCCAGATGCCCGGCAACGAACTCAGCGACTACGCCGAAACCCTGCTGGCGCGCCAGCTGAGCCAGATCGAAGGGGTGGGCCTGATCAACATCACCGGGCAACTGCGCCCGGCGATCCGCGTGCAGGCGCAACCCGAGAAGCTGGCGGCCATCGGCCTGACCCTGGCCGACCTGCGCCAGGCCATCCAGCAGACCAGCCTGAACCTGGCCAAGGGCGCGCTGTACGGCGAGCACAGCGTGTCGACCATCGCCGCCAACGACCAGTTGTTCCACCCCGACGACTACGCCCAGCTGATCGTCTCGTACCGTGACGGTGCTCCGGTGCACCTGAAGGACGTGGCCAAGGTGATCAACGGCGCCGAGAACGCCTACGTCAAAGCCTGGTCCGGCGACCAGCCGGGGCTGAACCTGGTGATCTTCCGCCAGCCCGGCGCCAACATTGTCGATACCGTGGACCGTGTAATGGCCGCGCTGCCCAAGCTGCAGGAGATGCTGCCGGCCTCGGTCGAGGTGTCGGTGCTGCAGGACCGCACCCAGACCATCCGCGCCTCGCTGCACGAAGTGGAGCTGACCCTGATGATCGCCGTGGCCCTGGTGATCGGGGTGATGGCGCTGTTCCTGCGCCAGTGGTCAGCGACCCTGGTGGTGTCCAGCGTGCTCGGCGTATCGCTGATTGCCAGTTGTGCGCTGATGTACATCTTCGGCTTCAGCCTGAACAACCTGACCCTGGTGGCCATCGTCATCTCGGTGGGCTTCGTGGTCGACGATGCCATCGTCGTGGTGGAGAACATCCACCGCCACCTGGAGGCCGGCGACGACAGCCGCACGGCGGCGCTCAAGGGCGCGGGGGAAATCGGCTTTACCGTGGTGTCGATCAGTTTCTCGCTGATTGCCGCGTTCATCCCGCTGCTGTTCATGGGCGGTGTGGTCGGCAGGCTGTTCAAGGAGTTCGCCCTTACCGCCACCGCCACCATCCTGATTTCGGTGGTGGTTTCGCTGACCCTGGCGCCAACCCTGTGTGCGCTGTTCATGCGCCGCCCGCCCGGCGAGCACAAGGGCGGCTTCGGCGAGCGCCTGGTCAGGTGGTACGAAAAGGGCCTGGACCACGCCCTCGCCCACCAGCGCCTGACCCTCGGCGTGTTCGGCCTGACCCTGGCCCTGGCGGTGGCAGGTTACGTAGGTATCCCCAAGGGCTTTTTCCCGCTGCAGGACACCGGCTTCATCCTCGGCACCAGCGAGGCGGCGGCGGATGTGTCGTACCCATCGATGATCGAGAAGCACCAGGCGCTGGCCAAGATCATCGAGGCCGACCCGGCGGTGCGCGCGTTCTCCCACTCGGTGGGCGTTACCGGCAGCAACCAGACCATCGCCAACGGCCGCTTCTGGATCGCCCTCAAGCCGCGTGGCGAGCGCGATGTGTCGGCCAGCGCACTGATCGACCGGCTGCGGCCCAAGCTGGCCCAGGTGCCGGGCATCGTCCTGTACATGCGCGCCGGCCAGGACATCAACCTCAGCTCCGGCCCGTCGCGCACCCAGTACCAGTACGTGCTCAAGAGCAACGACGGCATGGCGCTGAACCTGTGGACCCAGCGCCTGACCGAGCGCCTGCGGGAAAACCCGGCGTTGCGCGACCTGTCCAACGACCTGCAACTGGGCGCCAGCGTCACCCGCATCGATATCGACCGCCAGGCCGCGGCACGTTTCGGCCTGACCACCACCGATGTCGACCAGGCGTTGTACGACGCCTTCGGCCAGCGGCAGATCAGTGAGTTCCAGACCGAGACCAACCAGTACAAGGTGATCCTCGAACTGGATGCCCGCCAGCGTGGCAAGGCCGAAAGCCTCAACTACTTCTACCTGCGCTCGCCGCTGACCAACGAGATGGTGCCGCTGTCGGCAGTGGCTCATGTGGCGCCGCCCGGTACCGGGCCGCTGTCGATCAGCCACGACGGCCTGTTCCCGGCGACCAACCTGTCGTTCAACCTGGCCCCTGGCGTGGCCCTGGGCGATGCGGTGGCCATCCTTGAACGCACCCAGCGCGAGCTGGGCATGCCCGATTCCATCAGCGGCAACTTCCAGGGCGCGGCCCAGGCCTTCCAGAGTTCGCTGTCCAGCCAGCCATGGCTGATCCTGGCAGCACTGGTGGCGGTGTACATCATCCTCGGTGTGCTGTACGAAAGCTTCGTCCACCCATTGACGATCATCTCCACCCTGCCCTCGGCCGGCCTCGGCGCGCTGATACTGCTGTGGGCCATGGGCCAGGACTTCAGCATCATGGGGCTGATCGGCGTGGTGCTGCTGATCGGCATCGTCAAGAAAAACGGCATCCTGCTGATCGACTTCGCCCTCGAAGCCCAACGCCGCCATGGCCTGACGCCGGAGCAGGCGATCCACCAGGCCTGCCTGACGCGCTTCCGGCCGATCATCATGACCACCCTTGCCGCCCTGCTCGGTGCGGTGCCGCTGATGTTCGGCTTCGGCACCGGCGCCGAACTGCGCCAGCCACTGGGCATCGCCGTGGTTGGCGGCCTGCTGGTGAGCCAGGCGCTGACGCTGTTCACCACCCCGGTCATATACTTGGCCCTGGAGCGCCTGTTCCACCGCCGCCGGGCCGCCCGTGCGGCGGCGCCCAGTGCCAGTTAGGACAAGCTCATGCGTGTACTGATCATCGAAGACGAAGAAAAAACCGCCGACTACCTGCATCGCGGCCTCAGCGAGCAGGGGTTTACCGTCGACCTGGCGCGGGACGGCATCGACGGCCTGCACCTGGCCCTGGAAGGTGACTATGCAGTGATCGTGCTGGATGTGATGCTGCCGGGCCTGGACGGTTATGGCGTGCTGCGCGCCCTGCGCGCGCGCAAGCAGACGCCGGTGATCATGCTGACCGCCCGCGAACGGGTCGAAGACCGTATCCATGGCCTGCGCGAGGGTGCCGACGACTACCTGGGCAAGCCGTTCTCCTTCCTCGAACTGGTCGCCCGCCTGCAAGCCCTGACCCGCCGTAGCAGCAACCATGAACCCCTGCAGGTGCAGGTGGGTGACCTGTGGATCGACCTGATGGCGCGCAAGGTCACGCGCGCCGGCCAGCGCCTGGAGCTGACGGCCAAGGAGTTCTCGCTGCTCAGCGTGCTGGCCCGCCGGCAAGGCGAAATCCTGTCGAAGACGGCGATTGCCGAGCTGGTCTGGGACATCAATTTCGACAGCGATGCCAACGTCGTCGAAGTGGCGATCAAGCGCCTGCGCGCCAAGCTCGACGGGCCTTTTGACAACAAGTTGCTGCACACCATCCGAGGCATGGGCTATGTCCTGGAAAACCGTGCCGGGTAATTCCATCGCGCTGCGCCTGTCGGCACTGTTCATCCTGGTGGCGCTGGGCGTGTTCCTGCTGATCGGCTCGGCGCTGTACCGCCAGGTCGACCGCAGCCTCGACCTGCTGCCGCAGGCAGAGCTGGATGCACGTTTCAGCGTGCTCGAATCCACCCTCAACCGCTTCGGCAGCCCGGAACACTGGGTCAAGATCAACAACAAGCTCAACCTGCTCAGTGAAGAGGACAAGCGCATTCGCTTCTGGGTAGTCAGCAGCAACCCGGCCTACGAATACGGCCACCCCAGCGAGCTGGTCCGCGCCTTCGCCGAAGGGGCACAGGGCATGCGCGACCTGCGCCTGCCCGACCGGCCCTACCCTTACAAGGTGCTGGTCAGCGAGCTGCCGGCCCTGGGTGAGCGACCGCCGCTGCGCTTTCTGATCGGCATCGACACCGAAACCTTCTGGCAGGCCCAGCACAGCCTGCTGGTGGCGATTGTCGGGCTGGCGGTGCTTGGCGTGCTGCTGGCCTCGCTGCTGGGCTACTGGGTGGCGCGCATCGGCCTGCGCCCGCTGCTGGCATTGTCCGTTGAGGCCCAGGCGCTGGCCCCTCCGCGCCTGGACGGGCGCCTGCAGACCCACGCCCTGGCCCCGGAGCTGGCGCAGTTCGCTGGCGCCTTCAACGCTGCGCTCGACCGGGTAAGCCAGGCCTATTCGCGGCTGGAGGCGTTCAATGCCGACGTCGCCCACGAATTGCGCTCGCCGCTGACCAACCTGATCGGCCAGACCCAGGTGGCACTGACCCGCGGGCGCAGCGCCGAGCACTACTTCGAAGTGCTGCAATCGAACCTAGAGGAGCTGGAGCGCCTGCGCAGCATCATCAACGACATGCTGTTCCTGGCCAGCGCCGACCAGGGCAGCAAGGCCACCGCCCTGACCCAGGCCTCGCTGGCCGAAGAAGTGGCGACCACCCTCGACTACCTGGACTACATCCTTGAAGACGCGCAGGTCAGCGTGAGCGTGAGCGGCGATGCCCAGGTGCCCATCGAAAAGGCGCAGCTGCGCCGGGCACTGATCAACCTGCTGAACAACGCCGTGCAGCACACTGCACCGCACCAGGTGATCGAGGTGCAGATCGCTGCCGGGCCGGAGCAGGTCAGCATCGCCGTGAGCAACCCGGGGCCGGCGATCGACGATGAGCACCTGCCGTTGCTGTTCGAACGCTTCTACCGGGTGGATGCAGCACGCAGCAACAGCGGCGGGGGAAACCACGGGTTGGGCCTGGCGATCGTCAAGGCGATTGCGCTGATGCATGGTGGGGAGGTGTTTGTGCGTAGTGCGGCTGGGGCCAATACCTTTGGTATCAGGCTGCCCACCCATGCCTGACAGGAGGCCGCTCCCACAAAAGTAAAGACCGCGCAGGCTCTCTAGCATGCGGCTTTGCGGCGAAAGTCCTATTGCTTTTTCCTGCGATAATTACCTTTTGCGCAACAGTGCTTATCGCACTTCGCTCTGTTTCAAGTGTATTGAAAGGACTAACTTTACCCCCGTCCTCATTAGCACTTGCACCGCAAGAAGGTAGTTTCAAATGTCCAACAGTATGGGTATTGCCAGCGTCTTCGTCCTGTCTTCCCTGTTGTTGTCGCCCCTGGCCATGGCCGAAGAATCCCAAGCGTTCGTCACCCGTAACGCTGAGTTTGCCGCAGTCCACCAAGAGTTCCGCGAAGCCGTAGCCGCACAGCAGGCCGATTCAGCCAAAGACGCAAAACAGACCGCTTCCAAGGTTTCTATCGATGCCAATGCCGACAGCTGATCAAGCGCTGTCGCTGCTCCCGTTTTCCCTTGGCTACGCCATGGGCACCACCGGTGCCGATATGTTAGCCTTTTAAAGCCGCTGCCGATCAGCGGCTTTTTTTATGTGCTTTAACTATCAGCCCAGCTGTAACGTTCACCTATAAAAAAGACGCACATTCGAAAATAAAAACTGCCCCACCGTCAGACCAAAGGAGCTAGTACCGGTGCCTTCCGCGTTTCGTTTTACCCCGCTGTTCATTGCGTTGACTGCAACGATCCCTTTCGCCGCCCAGGCAGATGAAGACAAGGCTGATGGCTTCATCGAAGGCTCGTCCTTCAACCTGCATTTCCGTAATGCCTACTTCAACCGCGACAACCGCAACGCCGGCGTGCGCGACACCCGCGAGTGGGGCCAGGGCGCGGTTGCGCGCTTCGAGTCGGGCTACACCCCGGGCGTGATCGGCTTTGGTCTGGATGCCCATGCCATGCTGGGCCTGAAACTGGACGGCGGTGGCGGCCATGCTGGCACCAGCATCCTGCCAACCCACCAGAAGAACGAAGACGAACTGGGTGCTGCCCCGCATTCGTTCTCCACTGCCGGTGCCGCAGTCAAACTCAAGGCCTTCGGCACCGAGCTGAAAGCCGGTGACCTGTTCCTGACCAACCCGGTGATCGCCGGCGGCGAATCCCGCATGCTGCCGCAGACCTTCCGTGGGGTTAGCCTGACCAACACCAGCATCGACGGCCTGCTGCTCGAAGGCGGCCAGGTCAGCTTCACCAAGCCGTACAACCAGAGCGGCCACCGCCGCATCGACACCTACTACGGCTCGCTGGACGAGCATGACAAGAGCAAGCACCTGAACTGGGCCGGCGCGTCGTGGAGCGGTACCCCGAACGTTACCGCCAACCTGTATGCAGCCGAGCTGAAGGACATCTGGAACCAGTACTACGCCGACTTCGACTACACCTACGTGGTCAACGACCTGGTCAGCCTGAATCCGGGCGTGCACTTCTATCACACCCAGGACACCGGCCAGGCCCTGCTGGGCAAGATCGACAACAACACCTACAGCGTACACTTCACCGTCAACGCCGGGTTCCACAGCGTCACTGC
This sequence comes from Pseudomonas sp. 43(2021), assembly GCF_017490805.1. Lineage (NCBI taxonomy): Bacteria > Pseudomonadati > Pseudomonadota > Gammaproteobacteria > Pseudomonadales > Pseudomonadaceae > Pseudomonas > Pseudomonas sp. 43(2021). The sequence continues at coordinate 139,287 of NZ_JAFGYJ010000011.1, read as the reverse complement.
CGCCTACCAGCGGGTCAATGGCAACACGCCGTTCGACTACATCAACCTGGGCGACAGCATCTACCTGGACAACTCGCGCATGTACTCGGATTTCAACGCGCCAAACGAGCGTTCGTGGAAGCTGCAGTACAACTATGACTTCGCCGGTGTGGGCATCCCTGGTCTGACCACGGTGCTGTCGTACTCGCGCGGTGAAGCGGACCTGACCAAGGCTACCCAGGACACCACCCACTACGACTACTACCGTGCCGATGGCAAGAACGCCATGCACTGGGAGCGCGACCTGGACGTGAAGTATGTGTTCCAGGAGGGTGATCTGAAGGACCTGTCGGTGCTGGTGCGCTATGCCACCCACCGTGGTAGCCAGGGCTATGCATCGATCGACAGCAACAGCGACAACGATGAACTGCGCGTGATCGTGGATTACCCGTTGAACGTGTTCTGATCCTGGTTTACGGGACGCACACATAACCCCTGTGGGAGCGGGTTCACCCGCGAACACCGGCGAAGCCGGTGCCAGACACCGCGTTGGTTTCTTCGCGGGTGAACCCGCTACCACAGGGCTTGTGGACAGTCCAAAACAAGGTATACCGTGATTCCGTCGGACAAATGTTGTTCGACAATCCCCGCTTCCCTAGAATGTCGCCGCCGCGAATGGCCCTGCCCACGCAGTAGCGAGCATGACCCCCCGACCACCGCGTTTCGCACTCTACAGATCGCACCCCGAGCTGATCCTCAACCTGGGCAGTTGCCTTGCCGTGCTCGCCATTGTAGCCATCGTCAGCTACCTGCTGGCGCGTGAGCGCGACAATGTCGAGCTGTCGGCGATCCGCTCGTCCAACAATATCGTCCAGCTGATCGAAAGCGACATCCTGCGCAACGTCGAACTCTACGACCAGTCACTGCAGGGCCTGATCTGGGCGGTCGGGCGCAAGGAGCTGCCGGAAATTCCCGCCCCGGTGCGCCAACGCCTGCTCTTCAATGAAGCCTTCGTCGACCGCAAGCGCGGTGACGTGCTGTGGCTGGACAAGCAAGGCAACGTGGTGGGCGATTCCACCAGCAGCGTGCCACGCAAAGCCAACTTCGGCGACACCGGGGTGTTCCAGGCACACCTGCACAACCCCAACCTCGGCCTGCTGGTGGGCCCACCGTTCAAGGCCACGCTGGGTGACCAGGACTGGTGCATCAGTTTCAGCAGGCGCATCCCCGGCCCCAATGGCGAGTTCGCTGGTCTGGCAGCGGGTGCGCTGCGCCTGTCTTACTTCAGCGACCTGTTCCGGCGCCTGGATATCGGTGATGACAGCAACATCAGCCTGTTCAACGCCGACGGACAGCTGCTCGCCCGCCAGCCATCACGGCCACAAGATCCGCTTATAGGCACCAACTACGCCAATCGCGCCAATTTCAAGCGCATACTCAACGAACAGAGCGGTAGTTTCACCGCCCGCTCCGGCAGTAGTGCCACGCTGCGCATGTACACCTTTGCCCGAGTCCCGCAGCTGCCGCTGATCGTGCTGGTGGCTCACTCCGCCGAGGAGGTGTTCCAGTCCTGGCGCCGCACGGCGATCGTCGTCAGCGCCGCCACCGGCGTACTGTGCGTAGGAATCCTCTGGCTGACACTGTTGCTGGGGCGCGAATTGCGCCGCCGCCAGGAGGCCGAACAGTGCCTGGCGACCCTTGCCGCTACCGACAGCCTGACCGGCCTGGCCAACCGCCGCCACCTGGATCAGGTACTGCGCCAGGAATGGGCCCGCGCCCAGCGCAACCGCACGCCGTTGGCGGTGCTGATGGTGGATGTTGACCACTTCAAGGCCTTCAACCAGCGCCATGGCCACGCCGGTGGCGACCATGCCTTGCGCGAAGTGGCCAAGGCCATCGAGGCGTGCATCCGTCGCCCGGCCGATCTGGCGGCGCGCTATGGCGGTGAGGAGTTCCAGGTAGTGCTGCCGGAAACCGACCTGGCCGGTGCGAGACTGCTGGCCGAGCGCATCCGCGCCAGCGTCGAGGCGCTGGCGCCGTTTGCCGACGATGCCCACTCGGTCACCGTGAGTATCGGCATCGGCCTTTCGGGCACCCAGCACGACCTGGCGAGGGTGCTGGGTGCTGCGGACGAAGCGCTCTACCGGGCCAAGGCCAAAGGTCGCAACCGGGTAGAGGGGCCTGCCGACTAGGCGCGGGCGCGCGCGGCGTTGCGCAGGGCCCTGACCTGGTCATGGTTGCGCTGCACGCCTTGCAGCTGTTTTTCCACCAGGGTGTAGGTCTGGTCGCTGGCGCCGCGGCCCAGCTTCACCAGTTTCTCACGGGCTTCCTTGTAGGCCTTGAGGGCATGGTCCTCGCCCCGCTCCACCTCGTTCAGCACCGCTTCCTCATCCTTGCCGGTCACCATCGCCTTGAGGTTGACCCAACCCCGATGCAGGTCACCGCTGATGCTGGTGGAGGTTTCCGGGTCGCCCCCCAGGCGGCGCACCTCGCTCTGCAGTTCACCGGCAGCATTGGCACACTCACCGGCACGTTGAACGAAGAACGCTTTCAGTTCGGGGTTCTTCACATCATCGGCCGAGGCTTTGAAGCCTTTCTCGCCATCCTTGCTGTACTCGATCAGGTCGTTGAGCACATCGATCACGTCTTTGTTGGGATTGCTCATGGTACGAACTCCTTGGCAGGTGATAGTCATCTGTAAGGGAGCAGCGTTCGTGCCAACCTTGTGCTCTCAACAAAATACTTTTAAATCAAATAGATATGATGACAAGAGTAAATGCTGAAACCGGCGTTCTGCATGATTGCCGCTTGGGCCTTCGTGCAGATTGCAGTATGGTCGGCGCTTTTCAACAGCCAGGTGCGCCGATGATGAAGCCGGAAACCCTCGAACTGCTGGTGACCCGCACCATGCCATTTGGCAAGTACCAGGGACGAATCATTGCCGACCTGCCAGGTGATTACCTGGCCTGGTTTGCACGCAAGGGTTTCCCGGCGGGGGAACTGGGTGGGCTATTGGCGTTGATGCATGAGATCGACCACAACGGGCTGGGCGATCTGCTTGTGCCGTTGCGGCAGAAGCACGGGCGTTGACCTGCTCCGGCCTCTTCGCGGGCACGCCCGCTCCCACAGGCTCACTGCAAGCTTCAAGATCATGCAGTACCTGTGGGAGCGGGCGTGCCCGCGAAGAGGCCACTAATGCCTACAGAAGTCTCTAGCCCTTCACCGGCACCACCGCCAACTCCACCCGCTCGCTTTTCTTGATCACCGCATACACCACCGCCGTCAGCAGGCTACCCGCCACGATCGCCAACAAGTACAACAGCGCATGGTTGATCGCATTGGGGATCAGCAGCACGAACAGGCCGCCATGCGGCGCCATCAGCTTGCAGCCGAAGTACATCGACAATGCCCCGGTCAACGCCCCGCCGGCCACGCTGGCCGGAATTACCCGCAGCGGGTCCTTGGCGGCAAACGGGATCGCCCCTTCAGAGATGAAGCACAGCCCCAGCGCCAGGGCCGCCTTGCCCGCCTCGCGCTCGCTCTGGGCGAACTTGCGTCGGGCCAGGAAGCTGGCGATACCCAGGCCAATCGGTGGCACCATGCCGGCGGCCATGGTCGCCGCCATCGGTGCATAGCTCGACGAGGCCAACAGCCCCACCGAGAAGGCATAGGCAGCCTTGTTGATCGGCCCGCCCAGGTCGACGCACATCATGCCGCCCAGCAACAGGCCCAGCAGGATGGCATTGGTGGTGCCCATGCTGTCGAGAAAATGCGTAAGGCCTTCCAGCATCGCCGCCACCGGCTGGCCGACCACATAGATCATCACCAGGCCGGTGAACAGGCTGGCCAGCAGCGGAATGATCAGGATCGGCTTGAGTGCCTCCAGACTGCTGGGCAGGCGCGCCCAGCGGGCAATCGCCTTGGCGCTGTAACCGGCGAGGAAGCCGGCGACGATACCACCGATGAAACCGGCGCCAAGGGTACTGGCCAACAGGCCGCCGATCATGCCGGGTGCCAGCCCCGGGCGGTCGGCGATGGACCAGGCGATATATCCCGCCAGCAGCGGTACCATCAACTTGAACGCAGCCTCGCCGCCGATCTGCATCAACGCGGCCGGCAAGGTGCCCGCTTCTTTATAAGCCTCGATACCGAACACGAACGACAGGGCAATCAACAAGCCGCCAGCCACCACCATCGGCAGCATGAACGACACGCCGGTGAGCAGATGCTTGTATACCCCGGTCTTCTCGCCCCTCACTGGCGTGGTCACTGCTGCGGCATCGCTGCTGTTTTCCACCCTGGCTTCGGCCAGGGCCTTTTCCAAGGTGGCACGGGCCTGTTTGAGGGCGATACCGGTGCCACAACGGTAGATGCGCTTGCCGGCGAAACGTGCGGTGGGCACTTCGATGTCGGCGGCCAGCAGCACTACATCAGCTGCGGCGATGGCTTCGGCAGACAAAGGGTTGCGCGCACCGACCGAGCCCTGGGTCTCGACGGTTAACTGGTAGCCCAGTTGCTGCGCAGCCTGTTGCAAGGCTTCCGCAGCCATGAATGTATGCGCGACGCCAGTCGGGCAAGCCGTGACGGCGACGATGCGTGCGCCAGCGCTGCCTGCTTCGGCCGGGCTGCCTGGCACTGTGGCCAGCAGCTGGGCGTTGGCCGCCGCTTCATCGAGGAAGCCTTCACGGTCGGCCAAAGCCTGGGACGGCGTGCTCTGGTACACGCGCTTGCCGACGAAACGGGCCAGGTCCACCGGGCCGGTGCTGACCACCAGCACCCAGTCGGCCTCGGCAATCTGCGTGGTGCTCAGTCGCCGCTCGGGGTGGCCGGCATCCTGCACTTCGACGCTGGTACTCCAGCCGCGCCGCTGGGCTGCGGCGGACAGCAAGCGCGCGCTCAGCACGCTCGACACCTGGCCATTGGGGCAGGCAGTGACAATGGCAATGTTCATCGGCAACCCTCTTGTTGTTCTGTCAGTTGCACACCGGCTTCCAGGCGCGCCAGTTGCTCGCGGTCACGGATGCCGAAACCAACCTGGGTAACAGCCTGGGCGGCGATCGCGGTGGCACGGGTCAAGGTTTGCGCTGGGGCTTCGCCCAGCAGCAGACCGTGGACCATGCCGGCCACCAGCGAATCACCTGCGCCCACCGTGCTGGCGACCTGCACCTTGGGCGGGCAAGCATGCACGGCCAGGTCGCGGGCGAACCAGCTGACGCCCTGCTCGCCCGCCGACACCACCACGTGTTCGACGCCACTGGCCAGCAGGTGCTCGGCAGCGGCGCGCTGCTGCGCCGGGTTATCCACAGCCAGGCCGAGTACCTCGCCCAGCTCATCGGTATTGGGCTTGACCAGCCAGGGCGAGCTCTGCAGGCCGGCACGCAGGGCTTCGCCGCTGCTGTCCAGGGCTACCTTGAGGCCTTGCGCCTTGAGCTGTTCGAGCAACTGGCGGAACCACTCGGGGCTGATCCCGCGCGGCAGGCTGCCAGCCACCACCACCGCATCGTGGCCCGGGGCGATCTGCGCCAGGCGGCGCAGCAATGCACTTCGTGCCGCTTCGTCAACTTCCGGACCTTGGCCATTGATGTCGGTGACACGGCCATCGGCCTCGACCAGCTTGATGTTGCTGCGGGTTTCGCCCGGCACGCGGACAAAGCAGTCGGCGAAGCCGCGCCAGTCGATCAGCGCCTCGAACGGCTGCAGGTTATCGCGCCCGAGGAAGCCGCCAACCGTGACGCTGTGCCCCAGGTCGGCCAGAACCTGGCCAACGTTCAGCCCTTTGCCCGCGGCGTGGCTGTGCTGTACCTGGCTGCGGTTGACCTGCCCCGGGCGCAAGGTATCCAGGCCGATGGTGATATCCAGCGCCGGGTTCAGGGTGAGGGTGAGGATCTTGGCCATTCAGTAACGCTCCACCAGCGCGCGAACCGCTGCGGCGCTGTCCTGTTGCAGGGCCTCGCGCGCCAGGGCGCGGGCCGTCTGGTGATCGGCCTGGCGGACCAGGGCCTTGACTTCGGCAATGCTGCGCGCGGCGACGCTGAGTTCGTCCACGTCCAGGCCCAGCAGCACGGCTACCGCCTGCGGGTCGGCCGCCAGCTCGCCGCACACGCCCACCCACTTGCCATGGTCATGGGCGGCGCGCACGGTCATGTCGATCAGGTTGAGCACCGCCGGGTGCAGGCCGTCGGCCTGGGCCGAGAGGCTGGGGTGGCCACGGTCGATGGCCAGGGTGTACTGGGTCAGGTCGTTGGTACCGATGCTGAAGAAGTCCACTTCGCGCGCCAGTTGTGGTGCCAGCAGCGCTGCCGAGGGCACTTCGACCATGATGCCCAGTTGCAGGTCGGCTACCGGGATCTCGGCACGCAGGCGCTCGACCATGGCCCGCGCCTCACGCCATTCGTGCACCTGGCCGACCATCGGGAACATGATGCGCAGCGGGCGCTGGTCGGCCGCCCGCAGCAAGGCGCGCAACTGGTCTTCCATCACCTGCGGGCGCTGCAGGGTCAGGCGTACGCCGCGCACGCCGAGGAACGGGTTTTCCTCGGCAGCGATCGGCCAGTACGGCAGCGGTTTGTCGCCGCCGACATCGAGGGTACGCACTACCAGCGGGCGCCCGTCGAGGCCATCGAGCACGCGGCGGTACTCGGCTTCCTGGGTGGCCACGTCCGGGGCCTGGGGGTGGGCCATGAAAATCAGCTCGGTGCGCAGCAGGCCCACGCCTTCGGCCCCCTGCTCCACCACCTTGGCGATGCCGTTGCTCTCGCCGATGTTGGCGAACACCTCGACGGCGTGGCCATCGCGGGTGACCGCCGGCTCGAAGCGGTTGGCCCAGGCGGCCTGCAAGCGTTGCTCGCGCAGGTCGCGCTCGGCCAGGGCCCGTTGCAGTTCATCCGCCGGCGGCGCCACACTGACCACGCCACGCTGGCCATCGAGCAGCAGCGGCGTGCCATTGTCCAGCAGCAGTATCGACGCCCCCGCGCCCACTACCGCCGGGATGCCCAGGGCACGGGCGACAATGGCGCTGTGGGCGGTGGCGCCGCCCTGGGCGGTGACAATACCGGCGACGCGGCTCGGGTCCAGCCGGGCGACATCGGACGGGCCGACTTCGGTCATCACCAGCACGTAGGGTTGCTCGGGTTCAGCCTGGGCCTGCACGCCACACAACTGCGCCAGCACGCGGCGGCCGATGTCACGCAGGTCGGCAGCACGTTCGGCGAGCAAGGCATCGTGCAGCGACTCCTGCTGGCGCGCCGCCGCCTCGATCACCGCCATCCAGGCGGCTGCGGCGCTTTCGCCCTGGCCCAGGCGCTGCTCGACATCGTCGGTCAGGGCCGGGTCGGCGAGCATTTCCTGATGGGTGACGAAGATTTCACCAATGGCCTTGTCGCTGCGCTGGACCAAGGCCTGCAGCTCGCCATTCACGGTCGCCACGGCCTCACGCAGCTTCTGCCGCTCCTGGGCGCACGACTCGCCGCGCAGGGGGTAGTCGAATTCACGCTCGACACACACATGCGCCGGGCCACTGGCAATACCGGGCGCAGCACCCACGCCGTGGATGCGGCTACCGGCTTCGGGCGCTTGCAGCACTTCGGCCGCTGCGCTGGCGACGGGCGCCGCGCTCTGCGGCAACGGCTCCACCTCCTCGCCCAGGCCTTGTTCGATGGCGGCCAGTAGCACCGGCAAGGCATCGGCGGCGATGCCTGGCTCAGCCACCAGCTCCAGCACCTGGCCACGTCGGGCGCCGAGGCTGAGCAGCTTGCTCAGGCTCTTTACCGACACCGCCGGCTGCGCGCTGTCGAGCAGGCGTACACGGATTTCCCCCTCGAAACCTTTGGCCAGTTGCGCCAATACCTTTGCCGGGCGGGCATGCAAACCGTGCGGGTTGGCCAGCACGACACGCGCGCTGGGCCAGTCTGCCGGCGCCTCACCGCCCAGCACTTCCAGTACCGCGCGGCTGCTGGTGGCCTGGTAGAGCATTTGCCCGCGGCCTTCGATCAACACTTCGCACAGGCGCTCGAGCAAGGCCTGGTGAGCAGCACCAAGGCTGGCGAGGCAGAACAGGCCGTTGAGCGGCTGGTCGCGGTAACGCAACGGCTGCTGCGGGGTAATGAAGGCCAGGCCCGGTTGGCGCACCTGGCGCTCGCTGTGCAGCCACCACAGGCCCTCGCCCAGCGGCAGCGGCTCGGCCTGCTGCAGCACGGCGGCAAAACCGCTGTCGACGCAGTCGGCGCGCTGCAACAGGCGGGCGCCGCGCCAGGCCAGTTCATCGAAGTCTTCGGCCGGCAGGTTCAGGCCGACCAGTTGTGCATCCAGCGCCAGTTCCTGTGGCGCGCCCTGCAACAGTTTCAGCAACGCCTCGGCGGAGCCGGCGCGGCGCAATGCTTCGGCCAGGTCGGTCTCGCCCAGCGCGCGGGTCAGCAGTTGCAGCAGGCGCAGGTGCTCGTCGGAACGGGCGGCGATGCCAATGGCAAGGTAGACCATCTGGCCATCGCCCCAGTCCACACCCTCGGGGAACTGCAACAGGCGCACGCCGGTGGCGTACACCAGGTCTCGGGTCTGCGGCGTGCCATGGGGGATGGCAATGCCCTGCCCAAGGAAGGTGGAGCCTTGTGTCTCTCGGGCCTGCAGCCCTTGCAGGTAACCCTCGGCGACCAGGCCGTCAGTGACCAGCCGGTCGGCCAGCAGGCGCAATGCCTCGGCCTTGTCGGCGGCCTTCTGGCCCATGGCTATCTGCTCCTTGGCGAGCTCGAGCATGACCTTCTCCTTTTGCAGTTCCCGGTCGGGTACTGGAGTATTGTTGTGAAATTCACATGAACGGCCAGTTCAACAGCCTTGCACGGATGGCAGCCGAGGCAGAAAATTCGGCAGCTGAAACGATTAATCTGACCAGGCGGCCACGTTACTCGATAATCTGCCGAGGAAAAAGCCCCATCCTGTCGGACAATTGCGACAATGGTCGTCTGCGCGTGGCGCCCCCGCCGGGTCAAACTTCCCGGTCAGGCCTCACAGCCAGCCCCGGTAATAACAAGGAAAATTCGGTGAAACTCAGCGATATCGCCCGTCTGGCCGGTGTGTCCGTGACCACCGCCAGCTACGTCATCAATGGCAAGGCCGAACAGCAGCGCATCAGCAACAGCACTGTCGAGCGGGTACGCGCGGTGGTCGAGGCCCACGGCTTCACCCCCAACCCGCAGGCCGCTGGCCTGCGCAGCCGGCATACCCGCACCCTGGGCTTCATTCTCCCGGATCTGGAGAACCCCAGCTACGCCCGCATCGCCAAGCAACTCGAACAAGGTGCCCGCGCCCGTGGCTACCAGTTGCTGATCGCCAGCAGCGACGACCAGCCCGACAGCGAGCGCCAGTTGCAGCAGCTGTTCCGCGCCCGCCGGTGCGACGCGCTGTTCGTCGCCAGCTGCCTGCCACCGGAAGATGACAGCTACCGCGAACTGCAGGACAAAGGCCTGCCGGTGATTGCCATCGACCGCCGCCTGGACCCTGCGCACTTCTGCTCGGTGATCAGCGACGACCGCGACGCCAGCCGCCAACTGGCCGCCAGCTTGCTGAGCGCCGCCCCGCGCAGCATCGCGCTGATCGGCGCACGCCCCGAGCTGTCGGTCAGCCAGGCACGTGCCGGCGGCTTCGACGAAGCCCTGCAAGGCTATGCCGGCGAAGTTCGCCGCTATCAGGGCGAAGCGTTCAGCCGTGAGTGCGGCCAGCGCTTGATGCAGCAGCTGATCGAAGACTTCGGCGGCCTGCCGGATGCCCTGGTTACCACCTCCTATGTGCTGCTGCAAGGAGTGTTCGACACCCTGCAGGCCCGCCCTGCCGACTCGCGCCAGCTGCAGCTGGGTACCTTTGGCGACAACCAGTTGCTCGACTTCCTGCCGCTGCCGGTGAATGCCATGGCCCAGCAGCATGGCCTGATTGCCGCCACCGCGCTGGAACTGGCACTGGCCGCGATCGAGGACAAACGCTACGAACCTGGTGTACATGCCGTCGGTCGAACGTTCAAGCAACGCATTACAGTGGCCTGAACATGCGCCTGATCGACACCCACACTCACCTGGACTTCCCCGACTTCGACGCCGACCGCCCGCGCCTGCTGGCCAACGCGGCGGAGCGCGGGGTGGAGCGGATGGTGGTGCTGGGGGTGTACCAGGCGAATTTCCAGCGGGTGTGGGACCTGGCCTGCGCCGACCAGCGCCTGTTCGCCGCACTCGGCCTGCACCCGATCTACCTTGACCAGCATCGCCCGGAGCACCTGGTGCAGTTGCGCGAATGGCTGGAGCGCCTGCATGGCAACCCACGGCTATGTGCCGTGGGCGAGTTTGGCCTGGACTACTACCTCGAAGACCTGGACAAGGCCCGCCAGCAGGACCTGTTCGAAGCGCAACTGCAGATGGCCTGCGACTTCGAACTGCCCGCCCTGCTGCACGTGCGCCGCAGCCATGCCCAGGTGATCGCCACGCTCAAGCGCTACAAGCCGGCGCGGGCGGGGGTGATACATGCGTTTGCCGGCAGTTATGAAGAGGCCCGCGAGTACATCAAGCTGGGCTTCCGGCTTGGGCTTGGCGGTGCGGCTACCTGGCCACAGGCGCTGCGGCTGCGCAAGACCCTGGCGCGGTTGCCGCTGGACAGCGTGGTGCTGGAGACCGATGCGCCGGACATGGCGCCGGTCATGTACCCAGGGATGAGGAACAGCCCGGAGCACCTGCCGGAGATTGCCGGGGCGCTGGCGCAGGTGATGGGTGTGGATGTCGCGGAGCTGGCTGAAGCCAGCACCCGCAATGCTTGCGAGTTGTTTGGCTGGTAAGTTTCAAGGTGACCGTGATTTTTGTGGGAGCGGCCTTGTGTCGCGAAAGGGCTGCGTAGCAGCCCCGGACTTTCAACACCGCACGAATTGCTGGGGCCGCTTTGCGGCCCTTTCGCGACACAAGGCCGCTCCCACAAAAGAATGCGCCTGGCTTTAGACAAGCACCGTCCACAGCGCAAACCCGGCATACCACAGCACCGCACAGCGCAGCAGCAGCTCCCACAGGCTGTCCAGCCGTCCCAGCCCGCGCTGGCTGTCTTCTTCCTCGGGAATGTCATCGGCAATGCGCCCGACCCGCGCCACCAGGTGGGCGGCGCTGATGTGCCAGTTGAGCACCTCGTGCAGCATCACCCGCGTGACCGCGAGGAAGTTGCCAACCAGGGCAAAACTCAAGGCCAGCACCCGCACCGGGAGCCAGTCCATGATATGCCTCAGCTGCTCGGCACGAGCCTTCAACGTCGGTTGCTTGCTGTGTTCGCCACACAGCGCCAGCAGTCGATAGGCCAGGGCTGCGCCCGGGCCGAGCACGAAGTACCAGAAGATCACCGCGAAAAAGCCCTGGTACACCTGCCACAGCAGGTTGCCCTGCACCTGAACCAACAGGCTGTGCGGTTCGTCGGCCGCCAGCGCCAGGTCGCGTTCGGCCACGTGCAGCGCAGCCTGGTCATCACCGCGCCGCCAGGCATCGCGGAACGGCCCCAGCGATGCCTTGGCATCGCCGCGGCCCAGGCTGTAGATCAGCACCAGCAGGTGCACCGGCAACGCCAGCAAGCCGTACGCCACCGGGTCCAGCACATGCAGCAGCAATACCAGCAGCGCTACCGGTGCCAACACCAGGATGGCCAGCGTCCACCAGGGGTGCACCTTGCCGCTGCGCTCCAGGCGTACCAGTTCGCCCAGGAAGAACCCATCACGTTGCACCTGATGGCGCAGGGCCGAGAACTTCTCGACCCACAGCGCCAGCAACAACACCAGAAAACTCATGCCTTGTCCTCGTTTTGCTGCAGCGCTTGGCGATAGCGCGACCAGTCGAAGGCCGGGCCTGGGTCGGTCTTGCGCTGCGGGGCAATGTCGCTATGGCCCTGGATGCGGTCCAGGCCGATGGCCGGCCAGGCACCGCGAATATGCCGGGTAAGCTGCTCCAGCACCGCGTACTGGGCATCGGTATAGGGCAGGTCGTCGGTGCCTTCGAGTTCGATGCCGATGGAGAAATCGTTACAGCCTTCACGCCCGTCGAAGCACGACACACCGGCGTGCCAGGCGCGGTCGAGCAACGACACGAACTGGGTCACCGCACCGTCACGCTCGACGAACAGGTGCGCCGACACGGTCAGGTGGTTGATGCTGGCGAAGTACGGGTGTTCGTCGGGGTCCAGGCGGTTCTGGAAGAACTGCTGGACCTTGCCGGTGCCGAAACAGGCCGGCGGCAGGCTGATGTTGTGGATCACCAGCAGTGAAATCGATTCGCCTTCGGGGCGGGCATTGAAGTTCGGCGAGGGGCAGTGGGTGATTCCGATTCCGTGGAACCAGCCAGTGGCACGGTCCAATTGCATGGGGCAGATCCTGAAAGCGCCGTGAACAGGCTGACAGTATGCCCTGCGGCCAACGGCGTTTGCATGTGAATCATTGTAATGCTGTAGGAGCGGGCGTGCCCGCGAACACCGGCGCAGCCGGTGCCATCCACCGCGGCGCTTGTTTCGCGGGCACGCCCGCTCCCACCAGGATCGCGTCTGCTTGCAGATATTGCGCAAGACAGTTGCGCCTACCGCCGCAGCCCGTCGAGCACCGCCTCCAGCGCCCGCTCGAACAACAGCCCGTCATCCAGCACCCGCACGTCGCCCCGGTGCAGTGCCTGGGCCAGGCTGGCACCGTTCCATTCGCGCACTTTCATGCCGGTGCGGTTGGCGAACACCAACCGGTCGCTGCTGTCGATGCGCGCCACCAGTTTGCAGCGCAGCGGTTCGTCCTCGTCCAGCACCTCGACCCAGGTACCGATACGCAAGCGCTGCACCTGGCGCAGCGCCACAGCCTGCCCGTCGGCAACCTGCAACGGTGCGCAAGCGGGCTCTTCGGCAATCGCCAGCACGATGTCCTCGGCCACCAGTACGTCGCCCTGGGGCTGGCCCGCGCCACCTGCACAGGCACGCAGGTGCAACTGCTCCAGCTGCAGGAAGAATTCGCGGGTCGCGGCCGAGTCCAGGGCCACGCCGGCCAGGCCATCGCGCAGTGCCTTGAGCAGGCCCGGCACCTGCTGCAGCAAGGCTTGCGGCTCATGTGGCGGGGTGATGCTGGCCAGCAACATGTCCATCGTCTGCAATGCATCCCGCCAGGCCTGGGATGCCTCGCCCTGCTTGAGCCAGGCCAGCAGCAGCACCTGGCTCCAGGCCTGCACCAGCATCTGTACCACCACCTGCGGCAATACCCGGCCACGCAGACGCTGGTTAAGTGCGTGCTGCACCTGCTGCCTGGCCTGCTGGGCCCGGGCACGCCCTTCTTCGGCGTCGCGGGTGCGTTGTTCAAGCAGCTCGTTGCGCCGCCGTTCGTCCTGGTTGAAAACGAGGAAGTCTTCGAGCAGTTCGGCGAACAGGCTGATATCTTCGGCAAAATCATTGAGCAGGCGCTGGACGATACGCTCCACCCGCAGGTGCAGGCTGTCACGCAGGCCATCGCCGCCGCATTCCCAGCCAATGGCCGCGCCGGCGATCTCGTTGAGCAGCCGGCGGGCCGGGTGGCTGGCCCGACTGAACAGCCCCTTGTCCAGCAGGGCCACTTTCAGCAGCGGAATATGCAGACGGGCGATCAGCGCGCGCAGGCTGGCCGGCAAGTTGTCGTCGTTCTGGATGAAGGCGAACAGCAGGCCGATCAGGTTGATCATGTCCTCGTCGGCCACATCGATGCGCCGGCGTGTGCCGCTGCGCACGCTGACCCGCAGCAGCAATTGTTCAAGCTGTTGGCCAAGCTCGAAATCGTCAGCCTCGTGGGTGGCAGGCACGTAGTGCTGCAAATGCGAAAGCAGGCGCAGCAGGTCGGCGGTACTGATTGGCTGGGCGGCGGCCATCGCCTGCAAACGAGGCGCGAACTGCCCACGCGCCGGGGCCAGCAGTGTTTGCAACGAGGCAAAGAAAACCTGCCCTGCTGCGTCCGCGCCTACCTCATGTCCCAGGTTCGCCGGTCCACGTCGTGCGCTCATGCGCCGATCTTCGGCGCGCCGGCGCGGTGCCGGCGGCAACTCGGGCAGCACACCGGCGGCAGCCAGCAACTGGTTGGCTTCACCATAGATCACTTCGGCATCACGCAGCACATAGCGCTCGAACAGTTTGAGCAGGACCAGTTTGACCCGCAGGCCAACCCCCAGGTTGCGGCCAGCGTCGAGGAAGTAACCGCACAGCGCAGCGGGCCCCAGCGGGTTGTGCTGCTCGTGCAGGGGGCGGTCGAGCAGTGCTTGCAAGCGCAGGCCCAGTTGCTGCAGGGCAACGCCGTCGCGTGACAGCACCTGCGCGACCATGCCTTCGATCGCGGCGGCCCGCTCCATCTGGGCTTTGCTGCGCAGGTTGCCCGGCTCGAGCAGGTGCGCCAGCAAGTCAATCTGGCCGATACGGGCAAAGGCATCATGGAACGTGTCGAGAAAACCGCGCTCGATGCTCTTGCGCTTCAGGCGCAGGTCGCGCATGGCCTCGAAGTACAGGTTCTGGTCACTGCGATCGAACGCCTTGTCGGCCATCTCGAAGAGGGTGTCGTCGGCGTTGTCGAACAAGTCCTGCAAACACTGACGCAACTGCAAGGCGGCCTTGTCGCGTACCTGCAGGAGCAATACCGGAAGGCAAGGCAGAGGCGTACGCCCGCCTCGGTCGATGGCTGCCGCCAAGGGCACCACCTTGCCTTCTTTTTGCATCCTGGACTCCTTGCAGGGTGTCTCGCCCGAAGGGGCTGAAGATCGTCAAACTCATGACGCCAAATACTGGTCACATTATCGGTAAAAATCCGCATCGCTGCCAGCGTCGTTTCACAGGCTGGCTAGTGACCCGGGTTTACCCCGGTTGCTCACACCGGCCGACCAAAGGTCATCGCCAAGGCGGCTGTACACGCTGGCCCCCTGCCCTATAATCGCGGGCATCTAGCTTGTGGAGCCGACCATGCCGAACCTACGCCTTGCCGACCTGACCGCTGAAATCGAAGCCAACGTGCGCCGCGCGCTGTTGGAGGACATCGGCAGTGGCGATATCACTGCGCAGCTGATCCCGGCCGAGCGCCTGGCCAAGGCGACCATCATCACCCGCGAAGACTGCGTGATCGCCGGCACCGCCTGGGTCGATGCCGTGTTCCGCCAACTCGACCCGCGCGTGGCCGTGCACTGGCAGGTGGCCGATGGCGAGCGCGCCACGGCCAACCAGCCGCTGTTTCATCTGGAGGGCCCCGCGCGTTCGCTGCTCAGTGGTGAGCGCAGTGCGCTGAACTTCCTGCAGATGCTGTCAGGTGTGGCCACCCGTGCGCGCTTCCTGGCCGACCTGGTGGAAGGCACCCAGGTGCGCCTGCTGGACACCCGCAAGACCCTGCCGGGCCTGCGCCTGGCGCAGAAGTATGCTGTGACTTGCGGCGGTTGCGACAACCACCGCATCGGCCTGTACGACGCCTTCCTGATCAAGGAAAACCACATCGCCGCAAGCGGCGGCGTGGCCGAGGCCGTGGCGGCGGCGCACCGCATTGCGCCGGGCAAGCCGGTGGAAATCGAAGTGGAAAGCCTGGATGAGCTGCGCCAGGCACTGGCTGCTGGTGCCGACATCATCATGCTCGACGAACTGAACCTGGAAGAGATGCGCGAAGCAGTGCGCATTACCGCGGGCAAGGCCAAGCTGGAAGCCAGTGGCGGGGTTAACGAGACAACCTTGCGAGTGATTGCCGAGACTGGGGTGGACTACATCTCGATTGGTGCGATGACCAAGGATGTGAAGGCGGTGGACCTGTCGATGCGCTTGAGCCTGTGAGCTGATTGCGGACACAAAAAAACCGGCCATCGAGCCGGTTTTTTTGTGGGGTGGCTTATGGCCCTATCGCCGGCAAGCCAGTTCCCACAGGTACTGCACATGACTTGAAGTCGATGCGGTCGAGGTGGGAGCCGGCTTGCCGGCGAAAGGGCCCCGAAGCAGCCCCCGGCTGGCAATCAGAACGAGGCGTTGGCCAGCCCGTCCAGGTAACGCTCCACATCCAATGCCGCCATGCAGCCGGCACCGGCCGAGGTAATGGCCTGGCGGTAAACGTGGTCAGCCACGTCACCGGCGGCGAACACGCCCTCGACGTTGGTGGCGGTGGCATTGCCCTCACGGCCGCCGTTGACCACCAGGTAGCCGTCCTTGAGGGTCAGCTGGCCTTCGAACAGCGAGGTGTTAGGAGTGTGGCCAATGGCGATGAACACGCCGTCAACCTTGATTTCGTCGCTGCTGCCGTCGTTGTTCTTCAGGCGCGCACCGGTCACACCCATGTTGTCACCCAGCACTTCGTCCAGGGTGGCGTTGAGCTTGAGCTCGATCTTGCCTTCGGCCACACGGGCGTGCAGCTTGTCGACCAGGATCTTCTCGGCGCGGAAGGTATCGCGACGGTGCACCAGGGTCACCTTGCTGGCGATGTTGGCCAGGTACAGCGCCTCTTCCACGGCAGTGTTGCCGCCGCCAACCACGGCAACCGGCTTGTTGCGGTAGAAGAAACCGTCGCAGGTAGCGCAGGCCGAAACGCCCTTGCCCATGAAGGTTTCTTCCGACGGCAGGCCCAGGTAGCGGGCGCTGGCGCCAGTGGCGATGATCAGCGCGTCGCAGGTGTACTTGCCGCTGTCACCCTGCAGGGTGAACGGCTTGTTGGCCAGGTCGACGGCGTTGATGTGGTCGAAGACGATTTCGGTTTCGAAACGCTCGGCGTGCTCCTGCATGCGCTGCATCAGGGCCGGGCCGGTCAGGCCGTGGGGGTCGCCCGGCCAGTTGTCGACTTCGGTGGTGGTGGTCAGCTGGCCGCCGGCCTGCATGCCGGTGATCAGCAGCGGCTTGAGGTTGGCACGGGCGGCATACACCGCGGCGCTGTAACCGGCAGGGCCGGAACCGAGAATGATGACGCGCGAATGACGTACTTCAGACATGTCGAACTCCTGTCGAGCGGGCCGCAGGGCCGGCTTCGGTATACCGGCTGCGCCAGCTGGAAAATTAAAAAGGACCCACGCAGCACTTGGGGAAGGCTACAACGCGCAGGCCCATAAAGCGGAAAGTTGAGCGCACTGTAGCGAGGTCGCAAAGATTAAGGAAATATCCTTCGACAATCCACCTCATAGCCATCGTCTATTCAGCGAATTCATCGATAGCCAAGCCCTGCTGCTTTTGTTACAGCCCGTTTCCCGCCCGCTGCCCGCCTTTCGTCGGCGCAGCAAACTCGGTAAGGTCAGCGCGTTTTCCTTCTCTGCGGAGTCTCTCGATGCAAGCCCCTGTACTCTCTGGCCCCCAATACCTGCGCGAAGGCCTGAAACTGGTGCTGAGCCCCAATCTGCGGTTGTTCGTGCTGCTGCCGCTGGCGGTCAACCTGCTGCTGTTTGGCGGCCTGATCTACTTCGCCGGCCACCAGTTCAGCCTGTGGGTGGACGCCCTGATGCCAACCTTGCCGAGCTGGCTGAGCTTTCTCACCTACATCCTCTGGCCGCTGTTCGTCGCCCTGGTGGTGCTGATGGTGTTCTTCACCTTCACCCTGGTGGCCAACATCATTGCCGCGCCGTTCAATGGCTTTCTGGCGGAAAAGGTCGAGGTGGTGGTGCGTGGCCAGGACAACTTCCCGGCGTTCAGCTGGGGCGAACTGGTGGCCATGGTGCCACGTACATTCGGCCGTGAAATGCGCAAGCTGGGCTACTTCCTGCCGCGGGCCATCGGTCTGTTCATCCTGTCGCTGATCCCGGTGGTCAACGTGGTGGCGGCGCCGCTATGGCTGATCTTCGGGGTGTGGATGATGGCTATCCAGTACATCGACTACCCGGCGGACAACAACAAGATGAGCTGGCAGGACATGCTGGCCTGGCTGCGGCAGAAGCGCTGGCAGTCGTTGGGGTTTGGTGGCATCACCTACCTGGCTCTGATGATTCCGCTGGTGAACGTGCTGATGATGCCGGCGGCGGTGGCCGGGGCTACGTTGTTCTG
Source organism: Pseudomonas sp. 43(2021) (assembly GCF_017490805.1). Taxonomy (NCBI): domain Bacteria; kingdom Pseudomonadati; phylum Pseudomonadota; class Gammaproteobacteria; order Pseudomonadales; family Pseudomonadaceae; genus Pseudomonas; species Pseudomonas sp. 43(2021). Next base: position 121,341 of record NZ_JAFGYJ010000011.1, on the reverse strand, counting down.
GGTGCGGGAGCGGAACTGAGGGAGCGAGGGGCTGCAGGCCAGCCCCTTTCCGCAGATTGCGTTTCTAGAAGTCAGAGAAGCTGTAGGGTTCTAGAGTAGAAATCTGAGAAAGCAATATCAAATGTTCCACTGCCTTAACCTTTTCGATATTAGCAAGTTCACTTGGCCCACCGAACGCCAAGGCCGGAACAAAACCATACATTTCATCGTGCTTTAGCATGCCTAATTTTCTCTTTGCTGGCTCGAATAGGTCGCCGAAATCATTGGATTCCTTCTCCATGCCCAGGAAAAAACCTTGGACTTCCCTATCGATATCAGCTGTCGCTAATTCATGGTCATTGCCAGAATAACGTGACGCGTAGGCTATGATGTCCAATGAAAACCCGGAATTTTCACCCCATAGATAGAGATCACCAAAGGCACCGCGAGCGACTAGATGATACGTATCACGCCCCTCTAATGCAGTACCTTCAATGAATGAAGCGACCACCCCCTCGTAATCCTGTGGGTTGACAGTCCAGAATATCCCGTCGCCGTATCCACACCATCCGTGCTCAGCCCAATATTCCAATAATTTTTCCGGCAATTTTCCACTATAACGCTGTATGCTCGAAGGCGGAACCTCTTGCCGGAATACAGGATTACCCATTTCCTCTATAAAAATTGAAAAGAATTCATCCATATTAAAAACCTCTAACTATTAGCATTTATGCAACCTGACATTCAAAAGGCTTGATGCACCACCCGACCTGGATAGCTCTTCAGCAGCTTGCTTTAATCCTCCCACTCTATTTTTCCACTGCGGACCTATAGTAGAGTTGACTTGTCTGTCGCCGAAGTCAGAAATAGCGTCCCTACCACCCGCGCTCAAATCTGGATTATGCAATGCCGCAAGCGATGACATGGTTTCCTTTGCTTGCCTCACTGAAAGTTTTTTAGCTTCAATAGGGCTCATACTTTTCATCAAATTTTTCTGAGTTCTATCTTTCAATTTATCATACAGTTTCTTCCTTGCTTTCCTGGCAATGTTCGGATCCCGCTTGACTGGATGAGTAAGATTTTCAAGAAACTCTTCAACCGTAAGCCGGTTTAGCCCATCCTGCTGTCCCTTCAACTGCCGTTCAAACTCGCCATGCTTGGATACTGGCAATTTGTCTGCCTTGAAACACGCCACCGTATGCAACGGCATGCTACCGGGCTTCCCCGTCGAGGGCTCCTTGTCTTTTCCCGCCGGCCGATTCGGCTGCACCGGTTGCGGCTCATTCGCTGCCCCCTTGCGCCGCTCCGGCACCTGCAGGTCCGGTCGTTTCTTCAGCCCCTCTTCATGCTTGAGCATCCATTGCCCCAGCCGCACACCTTTGCGGCTGGCCGCCATCTCCTGCGCCAGCATCCGGGCATCGCCGCGCCCGCGGGTGAGGTACGAGACGATCGCCCCCAACAGCAGCACCACCACTTCCACATGGCCCATGGCGATGTGGTGGGCAGCCCTGGAAATCGCATGCAGATCGTCCCGCCCGAACGGGTCATCACTTTCGTCCCGCGTGCCCTCCCAGGCTATGCGAATGCCATCGAGGTAGTACTCGCCGATGCGGGGCAGGCCTTCGATAAAGAACTCGGCAATGGAGGCAAGTCCCAGTACGCCAAGTATCCAGCCGCTGACCTTGAGGCCCATCGCCGCGCCAGCGCCGGCCAAGGGAATGGCCCCTGCACCTGCGCCAAATGCCCCGATGCCAGCGCCAATGGCGCCGCCGGTGAGGGTGCTGCCGACGACGATCATCGCCATCTCCCTCACGACCTTGAGCAGTTCGTTGAGGATGCTGGCGATTTCCAGGTCGGCAAAGCGTTGGTGCAGGATACTGCCGGCCTGCCACTCGGCCTGGTTGAAGGCCGACTGGACAGCCCTGACCCGACGCAGGTTGAGGGCCAGTGAGGCGGCCGGTTCATTGAGGTAGGTACGAAATTGGGCGCGTCCCTGATAGCCCATTTCATCGGTAATGCGTGATTCGATCTCGAACCACGAGGGCACGAGGTAATCCAGGTACATGAGGTGTCTCCCTGACAGCGTGTGCAGGGGGAAATCCCGTCATGGATTCGGATCGGAGGTTTCTGAGTCAGTTGTAGGAAAATGCGACTTCGTTTACAGCAGGTTCAGCGAAGTTGAGCTGTTCAGCCGACATCATGGACAGGGCTGGGGTTCTTTGTCGTTCCTGAGATCGAGCCCCACCCGGGCGAGGGCTCGATTCCATAGGCGCTACAAACCCCAGGCCATATCAAAGACTCAACCGGCTGGAAAACTGCCCCACCACATCCACCACCCGCTTTGCCCCGTCCTGGATCTCGACAATCACGCTCCCGGTCTCGTCCGCCAGTGCCAGCCCCTGCTCGGCCTGGCGCTTGCTGGTGTCGATGATCGCCACTGCCGCCTGGGCCAGTTGCTCGTTCTGCTGCACCACCCGGGCGATTTCCTCGGTGGCGGTGCTGGTGCGCGAGGCCAGCTGGCGCACTTCATCGGCAACCACGGCAAACCCCCGCCCCTGCTCGCCGGCGCGGGCCGCTTCGATGGCCGCGTTCAGCGCCAGCAAGTTGGTCTGCCCGGCAATGTCGCTGATGGTCTTGATGATCGAGCCGATCACCCGCGACTGGGTATCCAGCGCCTGGATGCCCTCTGCCGCCTCTTGCATCGAAGCTTCCAGCCCGCGCATCACGCTGACGCTCTGGGTGACCACATCGGTGGCCTTGCGGGCGCTGGCATCGGTACCCAGCGAGGTGTTGTAGGCGACATCCGCCGCCTCGGCCACCGCCTGCTCCTGGTTGACCTGCTCGGTGATGACAGTGGCGAACTTGACCACCTTGTACAGCACGTCATGGGCATCGAAGATGGGGTTGTACGAAGCTTCCAGCCAGACCACCCGGCCATGGGCATCGATACGCTTGAAGCGCTCGGCAACGTACTCGCCACGGCGCAGCTTGTCCCAGAACGCCTGATAGCCGGCCGAATTTGCCTCCTCCGGCTCGCAGAAAATGCGGTGATGCTTGCCACGGATCTGTTCCAGGCGGTAACCGACGGTGGTCAGGAATCGATCGTTGGCGGTTAGGATGTTGCCGTCGAGGTCGAATTCGATCACGGCGGTGGAGCGCATCAGGGCCTTGATCAGGCTTTCGTGCTCGCGGGATGTCTCGATGGTGCGGGTAAGATCGCTGGAGTGCAGCGTGAAATACTTGATGCGCCCCTCGCTGTTCTTGACCGGCTGCAGGATCGACCGTAACCAGGCTTCCTGGCCATTGCCGCGCAGCAGGCGGAATGCACCGTTCAGGTGTTCACCGCGGCTGATGGCGCCCTTCATGCGCTGGTAGAAATCCAGCGTCTTCACATGGGCAGGGACGATGTCCTCGATGTTGCGTCCAAGCAATTGTTCGGCACGGTAGAGCATCTCGCTCTCGAAGTTGCCGTTGACCATCTCGATCCGTCCCTGAGGGTCGAGTTGCAGTACCAGCATCTCGCTGTCGAGGCTACTCTTGACCTGTTCGATGGACATCAGGTCTTCGCGTAGCTGCCGGATTTCTTGCTTGAGCTTGTTGTTGAACATCACCGCTCTCCTGGAGCGCATCAGGTAGTCGAATGCATCTGCATCGGCTGTCGGTGCCCCCTCTTGAGCGGCCTGCAAGGAAAAATTCACAAAGCGAAAAGCGTCGGCAATCAGGCGTCATCAGTACGTCACATGGCAGTCACATTGGCGCAACCCAGCAGGCGGAAACTTTTTTTCATGAACACACCCGCCCTACGCATTACCTTGGTCAGCGAAACCTTCCCACCCGAGATCAACGGCGTGGCCAATACCCTTGGCCGCCTCAGCGAAGGGTTGCGCCAACGCGGCCACGAGATCGAAGTGGTGCGCCCGCGCCAGGCCGGTGAAGCCCCGCTGCACAACGACCCGAACCTGATGCTGTGCCGTGGCTGGCCCCTGCCTGGTTACCCGGGGTTGCAGTGGGGCGAGGTGTCGATGCACAAGCTGTTGCGCCGCTGGCGCCGGCAGCGCCCGGATGTGCTGTACATCGCCACCGAGGGGCCGCTGGGGCTCAGCGCACTGCGCGCGGCCCGGCGCCTGGGGGTGGCAGTGGTCAGTGGTTTCCATACCAACTTCCCGCAGTACTCCGGCCAATACGGGCTGGGCCTGCTGACGCGCCTGCTCACCCACTACCTGCGCTGGTTCCATCGGCGCACGGCGATCACCCTGGTGCCCAGCCTCAGCCAGCGCCAGGAGCTTGAGCGCCGCGGCTTCGAACGCCTGGAACTGCTGGCCCGGGGGGTCGATGCCTGCCTGTTCAACCCGGCCCGGCGCAGCCCTGCATTACGGGAAAGCTGGGGGCTTGGCCCGGATGACATCGCCGTGCTGCACGTCGGTCGGCTGGCGGCAGAAAAGAACCTGGGCTTGCTGCGCCCCTGCCTGGAGGCCCTGCAGAAAACTTATCCACACAAACGCCTGCGCCTGATCATGGTAGGTGACGGCCCGCAGCGTACCGCCCTGGAACAGCAGGTACCGGATGCCGTGTTCTGCGGTGCCCAGCGTGGCGAGGTGCTGGCCGAACACTATGCCAGCGGTGACCTGTTCCTGTTTCCGAGCCTGACCGAAACCTTTGGCAATGTGGTGCTCGAAGCCATGGCCTCGGGCCTGGCGGTGGTCGCGTATGACGAGGCGGCCGCTGCGCAGCATATTCGCCATGGCCATAGCGGTGCACTGGCCATGCCGGGGGATCAGGCAGCGTTCATCGACTCTGCCTGCTGGCTGCTGGAAGAAGAAGAGACGTTACGCCGGGTGCGCCTGAATGCGCGGCGGCATGCCAGCCGCCAGGGCTGGCCGGCGATTGTCGAGCAGTTTGAGGGGTATCTGTATAGCGCTTGTCGACATCCCGGGGGGGCGGCTGAGCGTTCGACGCAATATGTGCAGCGCCTGTAAGACCGAGCGCCGCCCGCGCGGCGCTTCGCGGGACAAGCCCGCTCCCACATTTGTTGCAACGTGGCCATGTCTGTTAGGCCATGGTTGTCAGCCTTAGTTGGCCTGACTCAATTTCTCGGCTGGCGCTACCGCCACCTCACCAGTCTCAAGACATGCACCAAGACAGGCAACCATGGCTTGACAGGTTCGGCACGTTGCAACAAATGTGGGAGCGGGCTTGTCCCGCGAAGCGCCGCGCGGGCGGCGCTCGATTTCACAGGCGCTGCACATATTGCGACAATCACCTGGCAGCCTTGATACGTCCCCAGCTACTCAGCCCAACGCCTTCTCGATAGCCTGCACCACCGCCGGATCATCCGGCGCCGTGCGCGGCGAGAAACGCGCCAGCACCCGCCCGTCCTTGCCGACCAGAAACTTCTCGAAGTTCCAGGTTATGTCACCCGGAAACTCTGCCCCCTCGCCCGCCAGCAGGCGGTACAGCGAGTGACGCCCCGGCCCGTTGACCTCCAGCTTGGCACCCAGCGGGAAGCTCACCCCGTAGTTGAGGCTGCAGAACTCCCGGATTTCCTTTTCGCTGCCCGGCTCCTGGCCGGCAAACTGGTTGCACGGCAGGCCAAGCACGTTGAAGCCCTTGTCCTTGTAAACCTGGTAGAGGTTTTCCAGGGCCTTGTATTGCGGCGTGAGCCCACACTTGGAGGCAACGTTGACCACCAGCACCACTTGGCCCTTGAACGGTGCGAGGGGCAGCTCCCCGCCGTTCAACGCGTCCAGTTTCAGGTCGTGAAATGCACTCATGATGAATCCCCTCTCAGGTTCCCGGTTGCCGCGCAGGCGAAATCCGCCCACTAAAAAGGCGCTCGTCCAAACCGTCCACCTCCCGTAGGAAGGCAAATCGGCTTGCCCGAGCGCCTGGCGACTTTCTGAGCTTAGCGCAGAAAATCAGTGGTGATGGCCACCTTCACCGTGGATGTGGCGGTGAGCGATTTCTTCGTCGCTGGCGTCACGCACGTTGACTACCTTGACCTGGAAGGTCAGGCGCTGACCGGCCAGCGGGTGGTTGCCGTCAACAGTCACGTCGTCGCCGTCGATGTCGCGGATGGTGACGATCTGCATCTGGCCATCCGGTGCCGAAGCGTGGAACTGCATGCCCACTTCCAGCTCGTCGACGCCTTCGAACAGGCTGCGGTTCAGGGTGCTGACCAGCTCGGCCAGGTATTCGCCGTAGGCATCTTCCGGCTCGATGGAAACGTTCAGCTCGTCACCGGCCTGCTTGCCTTCCAGGGCTTTTTCCAGGCCCGGGATGATGTTGCCGGCACCGTGCAGGTAAACCAGCGGTGCACCGCCAGCGGAGCTGTCGATGGTCTCCCCGGCGTCGTTGGTCAGGGTATAGTCGATGGAGACAGCCTTGTTGGCGGCGATCAGCATGGGGCAAGACCTTTTGCAAAAGTATGTAGAGCGGACAAGTGTAACCAAGCCATCGCCCGAATGCGAACGCACCGCGGACGAGCAACGGCCCATCAGTCGGATCACCGGCTTCCACCAGGACGAAGAGGGCCACTGGGTGGCCGAACTGTCCTGCGGCCACACCCAGCACCTGCGCCACCAGCCGCCGTGGCAGACACGCCCCTGGGTGCTCGACCCGGCCCGGCGCGCGCAGCGCATCGGCCAGCCTTTCGCTTGCGGCTGGTGCGCACAGGGGGCCGATAGCGCTACCCTTGGCCGTTAATTTCTTGCACCGCTTATTTCGAGAAGCACGCATGCAGACATTTTTCATTGCGCCGACCGACTTCGGTGTCGGCCTGACCTCCATCAGCCTGGGCCTGGTGCGCACCCTGGAGCGCGCCGGACTGAAGGTCGGTTTCTTCAAGCCGATCGCCCAGCCCCACCCGGGTGACACCGGCCCCGAGCGCTCCACCGAGCTGGTCGCCCGCACCCACGGCATCAAGCCCCCCGTGCCGCTGAGCCTGGCCCACGTCGAGCGCATGCTTGGCGATGGCCAGCTGGACGAGTTGCTCGAAGAAATCATCCGTCTTTACCAGCAAGCCTGCATCGGTAACGACGTGGTGGTGGTCGAGGGCATGGTGCCCACGCGCCATGCCAGCTACGCCGCGCGGGTCAACCTGCACCTGGCCAAGAGCCTGGATGCCGAGGTGATCCTGGTGTCGGCACCGGAAAACGAAGTGCTCAGTGAACTGTCCGGGCGGGTCGAACTGCAGGCCCAGCTGTTCGGCGGCCCACGCGACCCGAAGGTGCTCGGGGTCATCCTCAACAAAGTGCGCACCGACGAAAGCATGGCGGACTTTTCCACCCGCCTGCGCGAGCACTCGCCACTGCTGCGCGGCAACGACTTCCGCCTGCTCGGCTGCATCCCCTACCAGCCCGAACTGAACGCCCCGCGCACCCGCGACGTGGCCGACCTGCTCGGTGCCCAGGTGCTCAATGCCGGTGACTACGAGCAGCGGCGCATGAGCAAGATCATCATCTGCGCGCGCACCGTGGCCAACACGGTGCCACTGCTCACCTCGGGCACGCTGGTGGTGACCCCGGGCGACCGCGACGACATCATCCTCGCCGTCAGCCTCGCAGCGATCAACGGCGTCCCACTGGCCGGCCTGCTGCTGACCAGCGACAGCAAACCTGACGCACGCATCCTTGGTCTGTGCCGTGGTGCCCTGCAGGCCGGCCTGCCGATCCTGTCGGTCAGTACCGGCTCGTACGACACCGCCAACCAGCTCAATTCGCTGAACCGCGAAATCCCGGTGGACGACCGCGAGCGCGCCGAATTCATCACCGACTTCGTCGCCAGCCACCTCGACGCCGCCTGGCTGCACCAGCGTTGCGGCACCCCACGCGAACTGCGCCTGTCGCCGGCAGTGTTCCGCTACCAGCTGATCCAGCGGGCACAGCAGGCCAACAAGCGCATCGTCCTGCCGGAAGGCGCCGAGCCGCTGCTGGTGCAGGCTGCGGCCATCTGCCAGGCCCGCGGCATTGCCCGCTGCGTGCTACTGGCCAAGCCCGAGGATGTCGACGCCGTGGCCCGCGCCCAAGGCATCACCTTGCCGCCGGGCCTGGAGATTCTCGACCCCGAGCTGATTCGCGGGCGCTATGTGGAGCCGATGGTCGAGCTGCGCAAGAGCAAGAACCTCAACGCGCCAATGGCCGAGCAGCAACTGGAAGACCCGGTGGTGATCGGCACCATGATGCTGGCCCTGGACGAAGTGGACGGCCTGGTCTCGGGCCTGGTGCACTCCACTGCCAACACCATCCGCCCGGCCCTGCAGCTGATCAAGACCGCACCGGGCTCAAGCCTGGTGTCGTCGGTATTCTTCATGCTGTTCCCCGAGCAGGTGCTGGTGTACGGCGACTGCGTGATGAACCCGCACCCGAGCGCTGCCGAACTGGCCGAGATCGCCCGGCAGAGTGCCGAATCTGCGCAGGCCTTCGGCATCGCGCCGCGGGTGGCGATGATCAGTTACTCAAGCGATTCGGCCAGCGATGAAGAGGTCGGGAAAGTGCGTGAAGCAACCCGCCTGGCACAGGGTGCGGCGCAGGAGCTGCTGATCGACGGGCCATTGCAGTATGACGCGGCGGCCAACCCGGCGATTGCACGAGAACTGGCGCCGAACAGCCCGGTGGCCGGGCGTGCAACGGTGTTCGTGTTCCCGGACCTGAATACCGGCAACACGACCCACAAGGCGGTGCAGCGCAGCACCGACGGGGTCAGCCTGGGGCCGATGCTGCAAGGGTTGCGCAAGCCGGTGAACGACTTGCCGCGCGGGGCGCAGGTTGACGATATCGTGCATACCATTGCCCTGACGGCGATTCAGGCGAGCGTGGCGGGCTAAAAACAGGGGCTGCCTTGCAGCCCCTGTGGGAGCGGGTTCACCCGCGAAGAATGCGACGCGGTGTTTGGCACCGGCTACGCCGGTGTTCGCGGGTGAACCCGCTCCCACAGGGTCACTCTGATCGATCAGGGATACTGCTGAACCTGACCTTGCTGGTCATACTGCTGCCCCGGGATCGGCTTCAGGTTCACTTCCACACGACGGTTCTGCGCGCGGCCATTGGCGTCAGCGTTGCTGGCGATCGGCTGATCCGGGCCCATGCCACGTACCGAGATACGCGAGGCATCCACACCCTGCGAGGTCAGGTAGGTGCTGACCGCCTGCGCACGGCGCTGGGACAGGTCCATGTTGTGCTGGCGGCTGCCAGTGCTGTCGGTGAAGCCAACCACTTCGATGGTGTTCTGGTTGAACTGCTTGAACGAGCCGGCCAGGTTGTTCAGCGGCGAGTAGAAGCTTGGCGCGATGTTGGCCGAATCGGTGGCGAAGGTGATGTTGCCCGGCATGATCAGCTTGATCTGGTCACCCTGGCGCTGCACTTCCACACCGGTGTTGGCCATCTGTGCGCGCAGCTCGGCTTCCTGCTTGTCGGCGTAGTAGCCATAACCGGCTGCAGCGGCACCTACGGCGGCGGCGCCGATCAGTGCACCCTTGCCACGGTTGTTGTGGTCGATGGCGGCACCGGCGATAGCACCGGCCAGCGCGCCCAGGCCGCCGTACTTGGCGGTCTTGCTCATCCCCGTGGAGCCCTGCGCCTGGCCCTGGCTGTCATAAGGGTTCTGGCCGGCACAGCCGGTCATCAGGGCAGCGGCGGTTGCGACGATAATCAGACGACGCATGGTGAACATGGACAAGCTCCTACTGAATTCATGAATGCGGCAGATCATAACGGGATCTATGCCAGCCTTGGATTGCATCGGCAACGAAAAATTCCATGAAAGTGCCTTCATGTGCCATCAGGCACGCACGAAGGGGTTTTCGCGCATTTCGTCGCCCAGGCGGGTATCGGGCCCGTGGCCGGTCACCACGATGGCCTCCTCGTCCAGCCGGTACAGCCGCTCCTTGATGGAACGTACGATAGCCCGCTGGTCGCCGCCCCACAGATCGGTACGGCCAATGCCACGGCGGAACAGGGTATCGCCGGCGATCAGCAGCTTCGCATCGGCAAACCAGAAGCTCATCGAGCCCGGCGTGTGGCCTGGCGTATGCAGGGCCACGCCACAGCCGCAGGCCAGCTCCTCGTCATCCCCCAGCCAACGGTCTGGCGCAGGTACCGGGGTGTACGGCACGCCGAACATCTGGCATTGCATTTCCAGGTTGTCCCATAGCGCCTGGTCATCCTTGTGCAAGTGCAGCGTAGCGCCGGTCAGTTCCTTGAGCTTGCCCGAGGCGAGGAAGTGATCGAAATGCGCGTGGGTGTGGATGATGCTCACCAGCGTCAGGCCGTGGGCCTGCAGGCGTGCAAGGATCTTGTCCGGGTCACCCCCCGGGTCGACGACGATGGCCTTCCTGGTCAGCGGGTCGCCGATCAGGGTGCAGTTGCATTGCAGGGGGCCTACGGGGAAGGTTTCGCGGATGAGCGCAGGCGGGGCTTGGGTCATGGTGTTCTCGATGGCAAAGCTGGAATTCTGCTGAGAGCCTGACAGGAAATTGGGGTGGGTGCACGAGGTTCATGTCTTGAGATGTGTGGCGCCTTTGAGATCGAGCGCCGCCCACGCGGCGCTCGATCTCAAAGGCACCACACATCCTAAGGCAAGAACAACCTGAACAACCCTCCCCCAAGCGCCCCGCCATTGGAGATCTCGATCCGCCCGCGTACCCCGCCGCTTTCATGCAGTGCCGCGATCCGCGCCGCAAAATACAGGCCCAGGCCAGTACTGCCGCTGGTCGAGTCGATACCCTGGATGAATTCCTCCTGGCGCTCGAGCATGCGCTGTGGATAACCCGGGCCGTCATCGTTGACGCAGATGGCCAGCTGGTTGTCTGCCTCTTCGATGGTGATCAGCAAGGCATGCGCGGCAAAGCGGGTGGCGTTGGTGATCACGTTGGCGATTACCGAGGCCACCAGCTCGCGGTCGAAGAAGCCCAGTGGGTTGTCGGTATCGATGCGCCAGGTAGCAAGGATATCCTTGTGCTTGAGCACTTCCTCGTGCGCGGCCAGCTGGGCTTCGATGAAGTCGTCCAGTTCGTGGTAGTCCGGGCACACCGGCAGCTGGTTCACGCCCAGTTTGTACAACCCCAGCAACTGCACCAGCATGCCGTTGAGGTGGCGAAACTCATGCTCCATCACCCCCTGCTCGGCACCACCGCGCAGCTCCTCGGGCAAGCGCTGCACCCACTGGTTGTGGGACTGGATCAGCGCCGACAGGGAATTCTTCAGGTCGTGCACGGTGGAGGCGATCACCGTGGAAAAATCCAGCCCCTGATTGTCTTGATTCATGCGCCGAACACTCGGATGTGCAGTTTGCGGTAGCGGTCGTAGCGGTTGTCGCTGGCGGGGATGCCGGCCACGCTGCTCAGGGCGTCGCGACACTCCTGCATGATCGCCGGCTGAGGGCTGTCACCGCCGATGCGCAGCAGCGCCTGGGCAGTATTGAGGGCGATGCTGATGTTCTTCGGTTGCAAACCCAGCGCCTTGCGGAACAGTTGCAACGCCTCGCCGAGCTGCCCGCCCTGGTAACTGCGCACCCCCTGGCGATTGAGCGTGACCGCTTCGGTGATGGCGTTGAGCACGCTGGGGTCGTCCGTCAGCTTGCCGACCCTCTCCATGACCTTGGGGTCATCGCCATAACTTTCCACACAGCTCTTCAGCACGCCGATGGCGGCGGCTTCCTGCCCCATGGCCTGCAGCTGCGCGGCAACGGTCAGGGCCGAATCGACCGAGAAGAACTGGTTCATCTTGTCCAGGCGCTGGATCGCCTGTTCGGTCAGCTTGGCAGCCGTTTCAGGGTCGCCGGCCTGCTGCAGGCTGGCGGCCTTCATCATGCGGGCACGCACCTGCAGACCCTGGTCCTCGGGGTTGTCCTTGGCCACTTCGCTGAGCGTACTGTTGATCTCGACCCGGGTGCGCGCATCCAGGCCAAAGCCGGCATTCTTGCTCATCAGCGCCTGCACCAGGCCCAGGTTGTTCTCGGGGTCCTTGTAGCGTGAGCTCTGGCCCTGGTTTACCGCATGGCGGAACGCCTTCGAGGCACTCTCGAAGTCTTCGTTTTCCAACGCCAGCTTGCCCAACGTTGACTGCCGACGCACCGACAATGGCGACAGGCGCACGGCTTCCTCAAGCATGTTCTGCGCACGCCTGGTTTCGCCTTGGGCCACCAGCACCTCGGCCATGCCATCGTACAGGCCTGGCATGATCGGGAAGGCCTTCAGCGCCTGCTCGTACACACCCTGGGCCTGGGCATTCTGGCCACGCTTGTGCATCAGGCTGCCCAACGCCGAATACACCCACGGCTGCGGGCGGCTGGCCAGGATGGCCTTGAGGAACTTCTCCAGCTCCTCGAAACGGTTGAGGTTGCGCAAGGCATCGGCCCGATAGCGCAGGCACAGCGGGGCCAGGCGCGGGTCACGCTTGCACAGCTCGGCGCAGGCCGCCAGCACTTCGGCCGGGCGATTGCGGTCCAGGGCCTGCAGGATCGGCTTGAGCAGGGTCTTGCGCTGGTACAGCTTCTCGACGCGCTGGGCCAGGCCAACCCGGTTGAACGGTTTGGTCAGGTAGGCATCAGGCTCATGCTCGATGGCGCTCAGGACAATGGCCTGGCTGCTCTCGGCCGTGACCATGATGAATATGCACTCATGACTGATGTGCTTGTCGAGAATCAGGTCTTCGAGCACCTGCTGGCCGTTCTTCTTGCCGTCGCCCAGGTGGAAGTCCTGCAGGATGACGTCATAGCGCTTTTGCGCGCACATGCGCAGCGCCTGCTCGCCGCTGTCGGCGGTGTCCACGTCACGCACGCCCAGCTCGCGCAGCATGGAACGGGTCGACGTGCGAAAGTCGGTAAAGTCGTCGACGATCAGAAAGCTCTTTTGCCCGTACTGCAGCATCAACACGACCTGCCTTGGAATAATTGAAAAATCGCGCGAGGCGATGCCACCGATCGCTGTATCGGCAGCTGGTCGGGAAAGATGAGGGTAGAGCATTGGCGGCCACGAACCATGGCCTCGGGCCATTACTTTAGCGGGCAATGCCCTGCAGGGCCAGAATCATGCCAGCAACCCCAGGGATTTGGCCTTGGCCACCGCCTGGGTACGCCGCTCCACACCCAGCTTGCTGTTGATATGGCTGGCGTGGGTTTTCACCGTGTGCAGGGAAATGAACAACCGCTCGCTGATCTGCTGGTTGGAACAACCCTGGGCAATCAACTCGAGCACGGCCAGCTCGCGGCCACTCAGGGCCTCGCCGGTGCTGGCGCTTGGTATTTGCGGCAAGCGCTTGAGCAGTTCGGCCTGTACCGGGCAAGCGGCAACTGCCTGCAACTGTTCAAGAAGCCACTGCGGGTGTTGCTCCAGCAAAGGCTGAAAGGGTTGCAGCACGCCGCCATGGGCTGCTTCCAGCAACCTTGGCAACAACTGGGCGGCCTGCCCTTCCCGGCCTTCGCCCAGCAACAAGCCAAGCCACTGGCACAGGGCACTGACGCAGAGCATCATGCCGCCACTGGCCTGGCCGCGCTCGACCAGGCCGGCCAGGCGTTGCGCCGCGTCGTCGCTGCGCGACTGGATACGCTCGAGCAATGCCTGCTGCAAGGCGATGTGCAACGGCAGCAACGGGTGGAACTCCGGGGCCGCCGCGGGTTGCTCGCCACCATAGGTCTGGCCCAGGCGCAGCAGCCAGGACTCGGCCAGGTCAATGCGCCCCTGGGCCAGCCACAACTCGCATTTGACCAGGGTGATCATGGCCAGGTAGTAGACCGGCGGCACATCCCAGATGTGCATCAACCGCTCGGCCTCGGCCAGTTCGGCAAAGGCTTCGGCAAAGTGCCCTTCCCGGCCATCGAGCGTAGCGATCACGCAGTGGCCGATGAGCACGCTGATGTCGCGGCAGGCCCGCGCCTCGCCCAGCCCCGCACGCAAACGGGCACGGCCCTGGGCCGGCTGCAGGCGCGAGACCAGCAGGTAGCCTTCGTAAAGCGTCAGACGGGCGCGCACGGCATACAGGCGCTGTGCCGACAGCCCTTGCAGTCGCTGCAGCCCCTGGCGCACTTCGTCCAGCGCGCGCAACACCTCGCCACGGGCATGCAGCACCCGCGCCCGGTCGTAATGGGCCAGGGCCTCGAACAATGGGTTGCCGACACGCTGGGCCAGTTCCAGGGCCTCGCGGTTCCAGCCACGGGCCCGCCAGAAATCGCCATCGGCAATCGCCAGGTTGGACAGCGTCGACAGGCATACCAGGCGTTGGCCATAACGCTTGCTCGGCAGGCTCTGCAGCGCTTCGCTGCAATAGGCCAGGGTACGCTCGCGGTCGCCACGGCCACGGGCGATCACACCACTCAGCGCCAGCCACTGGGCCAGCATGGACTTTTGCGCGGTTGCCGAAGGTGCGGGCAGGAAGCGGCTGAGGTAACCCGCCAGCTCCTCGGCCGCATCCAGCTGGCACGCCAGGCCCAATGCCCAGCTGTACAGCACGATCAGCCGTGGCGTGCTGATGAGCAGGCTGTCGGGCAGGTCCATCTTCCAGCGCAGCAACATGCCGACGTTCTGTTCAGCCAGCAGTTGTTCCTCGGACAGGCTCTGCACCAGGCCGGCGGCGACATCCAGATGCCCGGCACGCAGCGCCTGCTCCACCGCTTCGTCCAGCAAGCCTTGGCTTTCGAACCAGCGGCAGGCGCGCAACTGCAGGCCGGCCAGCGGCTCGCTGGCCTGGCGGCTGCGCAGCAGGTCGGAGAACAGGTGGTGATAGCGGAACCAGTGGCCATGCTCGTCCAGCGGCACCAGGAACACCTGGTGCGCCTGCAGGAAACGCAGTATCGCGGCACTGTCATGGCGGCCGCGTATGGCATCGCACAACGGGGCACAGAACCGTTCCTGGCAGGCCGTGTCGTACAGGAAGGCCTGCACGTCGGCGGGCAGCATGTCGATGACTTCTTCCAGCAGATAATCGCGGATCAGGCCCTCACCGCCATGCAAGGCCTGGGGCAAGGCATGCTCGTCAGCGGACTCGCTGGCCGCCAGTTGCCAGAAACGCAACCCGGCCACCCAACCGTCACTGCGCTGGATCAGATTGTCCAGGGCCTGGCCACGCAGGCCGGTGGGCTGGCGACCGATCACCGCCAGCGACTCCTCGGCGGTCAGGCGCAAGTCCTGCTCGTTGAGTTCGACCAGTTGCCGCGACAGGCGCAGGCGCGCCAGGTGCCAGTCCGGGCGCTGGCGGCTGGTGACCAGCAGCACCAGCCCGGGGGGCAGGTGATTGAGGAAGAACTGCAGGCAACGGTCGAGCACTGGCCCCTGGGCCAGGTGATAGTCGTCCAGCACCAGCAACAAGGGCGTATCGGCTTGCAGGTACAGCGCCAGCTCGTCGAGCAGGCCGTCGAGCCATTCCTCGAAGGCGAACGGCTGGTGGCGCTGGCGCATTTTCAGCAGGCCCATGGCCTGGCCGCCCAACGCCGGGCAGTACTGCTGCAGGCCTTCGAGCAGGCGTTCGAGGAAGCGGCCCGGGTCGGCATCCCGTTGGCTCAGGCCCAGCCACAGGCTACGCCAGTGCTCGGGCAGCGCTTCACAAAATTCGATGGCCAGGGAGCTTTTGCCGAAACCCGCCGGGGCATTGACCAGCAACAGCCGCCCGCCGAGGCCGGCCTGCAGCCGCTGGCACAGGCGCAGGCGCGGCACATGGCCGTCCGGCAAGGGCGGCCGGAAGAAACGCCCGTCCAGCAGGCCCAGGGCCTGGCTGGTGAATCCATGCGTACGGGACAGATCTGTCATGGCCGGCTCGTTCTGGTTGGAAGACTACGGCGGTATGGATGCTTGCGAGACTAGCGGGTAACGCTGCGCATTTGAAGATGATGGGCGCAATTGGCCTGGAAAAGACTGCGACAAAAAGCAACATGGCCGATGGACAGCGGCTGGGACGGGGGTTTGCTGAGGTATTCACCAGCTTTATTGCTGTACCGGCCTCTTCGCGGGTGAACCCGCTCCCACAGTTACTGCACTGGACTTGAAACCTGTGCGATCCCTGTGGGAGCGGGTTCACCCGCGAAGAGGCCGATACAGGAAAATGAAACGCCCCGGACAAGCCGGGGCGCTCGGGGGTTGCGCGATATCTAGCGAATACCCGACTGGCGCAGTGCCGCTGGCTGGAAGTCAGCCTTGCTGGCGCTGAAGCCGAAGTCGTAGGCGCGCTTCTCTTCGTTCTTCATGCCCAGGGCCAGGTAACGGCCCGACTGCAGGTCGTAGATGGCCTCCAGGGTGTACCACGGCACCTCCACGTTGTAGTACGGCTGGGCATGCGCCTCGGACACGCGCCACAGCTGGCCACGGCCGTCGTACTGGTCGATCACCGCGGCCTGCCAGGTGTCTTCGTCGATGTAGAAGTCACGCTTGGCATAGATGTGTCGCTGGCCCGGCTTGAGGGTCGCGACCACGTGCCACACGCGGCGCAGCTCGTAACGGGCCAGGTCCTGGTTGATGTGCCCGGCCTTGATGATGTCGGTGTACTTGAGCTTGGGGTCGTCGAGCTTGAAGGCGTTGGAGGCGATGTACAGCTCCTTCTTGCCTTCCAGCTTCCAGTCATAGCGGTCTGGCGCACCGTTGAACATGTCCAGGTTGTCCGAGGTGCGCAAACCGTCGGCAGCGGTACCCGGGCCATCGTACGACACTTGCGGTGCCTGGCGCACGCGGCGCTGGCCGGCGTTGTAGATCCACGCCTTGCGCGGTTCCTTCACCTGGTCGAGGGTTTCGTGCACCAGCAGCACGGTCCCGGCCAGGCGTGCAGGCGCGGTCACTTCCTGCTTGAAGTAGAACAGGATATTGCCTGGGTTGTTCGGGTCGTAGTCCTTCATGCGCTCGCGGAAGACGAACTGGTCGGAGAAGTACACTGGGTTGAAGGAGCCGTTCTGCTGTGGCGTGGCCTGGGTCACCAGGCGGCTGACACTGCCACCGCGGTAGCGGGTGATATGGTTCCAGATCACTTCCAGGCCGCTTTTCGGGATGGGGAACGGCACGGCTGTGCGGAAGTTGTTCAAGCCGTTGCCGCCTTCCACCAGGGTGGTCTTGGTGGCGTTTTCCTTGATGGCGGCGAATACATCAGCCGGTACCGTGGCACCGCGATGGGTCTTGAACACCGGGATCTTGAAGGTTTCCGGATAGCGCTTGAGCATGGCCAGCTGGCCCGGCGAAAGCTTGTCCTTGTACTGGTCGGCGTTCTGCGCGGTGATGGTGAACAGCGGCTTTTCACTGCCATACGGGTCGGACAGGAAGCCCTTGGCGTCGGCACTGCCAGCACTCTTCGACAGCGGCTCCCACGGGCCGATCGAGCCATCGGCGTTACCGGCCTTTTCGGCGCCCATCGGGGTCAGGGTACTGCCCAGCTTGGCCGCCTCGTCGGCGGATACTGCAGCCATGACGCTGGTCGCCAGCAGGGACAGGCCCAGCACACCGGCTTGCAGCAGACTTCTGGTCTTGTTCATGTCGTGTCGTCCTGGATCTGAATGCTTAGAAGTTCACGCCGAAGCTGAGCGCGACGAAGTCGCGGTCATCCACGGTGGTGTACTTGCCATCGAAGAAGTTGGTGTACGACAGGCTTGCCGTGTAGGTGTTCTGGTACTCGGCGTCGAGGCCCAGGCTGACGGCCTTGCGGCCTTCCTCGAAGTTGGCGCCAGGGCCCGGCGAATAGCCGGAGACGTCATGCGACCAGGCCACGCTGGGTTTCAGGTTGACCCCGGCGAACACGTCGTTGTAGTCCCAGATGGCACGAGCGCGGTAACCCCAGGAGGTCGAGGTGGTGAAACCGTCGTTTTCGCAGTTGCGGGTCAGGTTTGCGGTCGACGAACCAAGCCCCGAGCCGATGATGGTGTTGCCGTTGAGAATGGCGCAGGTACCGCTCGGCAGCGGGCCGGGACCGTAGACCGGATCACGCCCGTAACGCGCCTTGCTGGTGCTTTCCAGTCCGCCCACATGGGTGACACCGACTTCACCGACCACGGTGAGGCGACTGGCCCCCATGACCTGGTCGAAGAAGTGGGTAAAGGTGGTCTGGAACTGGGTGATTTCCTTGCGCCGGTAGCCATGCAGGTCCTGCCCGGGCGTGCCGGTCAACACCGAAGCGTTATTGAAGGGGGCTCGATCGATCGGTGTTACCCCTGCAAACAGAATGTCCGTAGTGTTGAGCTGCACCGGAGCATTGGGGCGGTAGCTGAGCTCGCCGCTCCAGGCCGTGCCGGTGGGCAACGTGGTGGAGAAGCTCAGGCCATACAGGCGAATGTCTTCCGGATACTCGACGAAGTACTCGGAGTTGCCCGCGATGATCAAAGGCGCTAACGCACGCACCGCTGGTGGCGCAAGTGGGTTGTTCACCAGATTGAACAGCCCCTGCGGCGCCCCGGTAGCACTGAAGATCGGTGCCCGGCTGTGGTAGTTCATGAAGTAGGCGCCAAACTCAGTATCCAGCGGCTCGAACATGTAGCGGAACGCCACCCCGAACTGGCCGCTATCACGGGCATCGCGGTCGGCACCTCGGCGTACCTTGACGCCCTCGCTGTTGACGTCCACGCCAAAAGCCGACAGGCCGGCGAGCGCCTGGGGCGACAATGCCCGGCTGCTGTTGAGCACACGCAGGTTATCGGTACAGCCATCGGCAATAATGTCCGGCTGGGAGAAGAAGGTGCCGCAGTTGTCGACGACAGTCTGGTCCCATTCGATCTGGTAGAAGGCCTCGGCCGACAGGTTGTCGGTCAGGCTCTGCGAAACGTAGAACATGTTGACCGGAATCAGGCCTTCCTTGATCTCGGCCCCCGGGCGGCGGAACGCCGACACGTCGATCGGGTTGATCGAGTTGATGCCGCCACCGATGAAGGTACTTTCACCCCAGCTCACCACCTGCTTGCCCAGGCGCACCGAGCCAGGCTGATCGCCGATGGCGTAATTGTGGTAGACGAATGCGTCGAGCAGCTCGGCACCGGACGATTTGGCGCCTTCCTTGCGGTTGGAGTCGCTGATGTCCTTGAACTCGCGGCCTTCGTCCTTCAGTTCGAAGTCATACCAGTACTTGCCACGAACGAACACGCCGGTATCGCCGTACTTGAGCTCCAGGTCATGGATGCCCTTGAAGATCTTGGAGAAGGTTTCGCCCTTCTTGAAGTTCAGGTGGCCATCGTCGGATGTCTGCGACAGGCCCTTGCCGCCGTTGTTCACCCCGATCAGGTTCTTGTTGGGGTTGGCCGTCGACCAGCTGGCGCCGATGGAGAGCGACGAGTCGAACTGGCCTTCGATTTCACCAATGTTGAAACTGACAGCGAAAGCAGGACTTGCGAGCGTGGAAGCAAGGCTGACGGCCAGGGGCAACTTGGCCCGGCGCCAGAACAGGTTTGCAGATTTCATCGACGCTACTCCATGTACTTTTTTTGTTATGGCAGTGAGTCCTTTCAAGAACGGCCCGAGCGACCGGTGTACAGGCTTGCGCCCGCGGCGACACGGCTTGCGCATGTCGCCTTCCCCCATTCCTGAAAATCCCCTGGCCCCGACTATAGCCAGCAAGGCACAGGCGCTTGATCCCTCTAAAGTGTGATTTGCGCTCCGTGCTGCCAACTCGCTGTAATGTTGTCCCGGTTGCGCGCTGGCAGTGCTAAAGGATGGCGTATTTCTGCCGTTTGGCAAGGCTCACCCGCTCTAGCATGCGGATCGCGTACTGCGGTAAGCGACCCGCATGGCGGTTACAGCGTGGAAAGGAACGCGCTGTTGCTGGCCTGCCACTGGACGATGTCCTGGCGGATGCGTTTCTTGTCGAGCTTGCCGACACTGGTCTTGGGAATTTCAGTAACAACGGCGATCTGGCTTGGAATGGCCCACTTGTTGATGTGCCCTTGCTCGACGAACGGCTTGAGGTGTTCCTTCAGCGCCTTGGCGTCGATGACCTGGCCTTCGCGCACCACCAGCAGGGCAAACGGGCGCTCGCCCCACTGCGGGTCGGCCACCCCCACTACCGCCACTTCGCGCACGGCCGGATGGCGGCTGATCAGGTCTTCGAGGTCGAGCGAGGAAATCCACTCGCCACCGGTCTTGATCACATCCTTGATGCGGTCACGGATGTCGATGTAGCCCATACCGTCCAGCGTGGCGACATCACCGGTGTGCAGCCAGCCACCCTGCCACAGCTCCTCGCTCTTTTCCGGCTCCTTGAAGTAGCCCAAGGTCAGCCACGGCGCACGCAGCACCAGCTCGCCCTGGGTTTCACCGTCGGCGGGCAGGAAGTTGCCGTCGCCGTCGACGATGGCCGCCTCGACCAGCGGTACCGGCACGCCGGCCTTGATGCGGTAAGTGATGCGCTCATCCTCGCTGCCGGCCTGCAGCTCGTCGTTCAGGTGGGCGGCGGAAATCAGCGGGCAGGTCTCGGACATGCCATACGCGGCGGTCAACTGGATGCCGCGCGCCAGGGCGGCCTGGTACAGCGAGCGGTTGAGCGCGCTGCCGCCGATGATGATCTTCCAGCCGCCGAAGTCCTGCCTTTGAGCGTTCGGGCAGTTGAGCAGCATCTGCAGGATGGTTGGCACGCAATGGGAGAAGGTGACCTTCTCTTCGCGCCACAGCTTGACCAGCATGTCCGGCTCGTAGCGCCCCGGGTACACCTGCTTCATGCCGAGCATGGTGGCGGCGTAGGGAATGCCCCAGGCATGCACGTGGAACATCGGGGTAATGGGCATGTACACATCGTTGCTGCCCAGCAGGCGCACGCTGTCGATGCTGCCGGTCACCGAGGCTTCGGCCAGGGTATGCAGCACCAGTTGCCGGTGGGTGAAGTACACCCCCTTGGGGTTGCCGGTGGTACCGGTGGTGTAGAAGGTGGTGGCCACCGAGTTCTCGTCGAAGTCCGGGAAGTCGTAGCGCGGGCTGGCGGCGGCCAGCAGTTGCTCGTACTCGCCGACCAGGTTGGGCAGCTCGGCAGTCTTGTCCGGGCCGTCGGTCAGCAACAGGGTCTTGTCGACGGTGGTCAGTTGCCCGGCGATGGCCTGGTACAGGCCGACGAAGTCGCTGTTGACCAGCACCACACGGTCTTCGGCGTGGTTCATGGTGTAGAGAATCTGCTCGGGCGACAGGCGCACGTTGATGGTGTGCACCACCGCGCCGATCATCGGGATGGCGAACATGCATTCCAGGTAGCGGTGGCTGTCCCAGTCCATCACCGCCACGGTGTCACCGGCCTTTACCCCGGCTTCGGTCAGCACGTTGGCCAGGCGCGCGATGCGTTCGTTGAGTTGTGGGTAGGTCAACCGCAACTGGTCGCGGTAGACGATTTCGCGGGTCTTTTCATAGCGGCTGCCGGACATCAGCAGGCGCTTGATCAGCAGCGGGTAGGCGTAGGCGCCCTCGGCGGGCTTGATGATGCGGGTCTGCAACATGGGTATCCCTTTTCTGAAAAGCGGGCCGGACAAGTCTGGGAACTACTGTAGTTCGCCAATGTGACGGCTAAATCAGCCGAAGGAATGATTTGCGTGGCAAAGGTATGAGTGGCGGGCGTTGACGGGCGGCAAGGTTGAGCTAGACACTGCGGCGGCAGCTTCAGGTCATGTGGTGAAGCTGAGGGCCTGTTCGCGGGTAAACCCGCTCCCACAGGTACTGCACCAGCCTCTGCAATTGTGCAATATCTGTGGGAGCGGGTTTACCCGCGAATGGCCGTGACACCGAAATTC
Organism: Pseudomonas sp. 43(2021); assembly: GCF_017490805.1. Lineage (NCBI taxonomy): Bacteria > Pseudomonadati > Pseudomonadota > Gammaproteobacteria > Pseudomonadales > Pseudomonadaceae > Pseudomonas > Pseudomonas sp. 43(2021). The sequence goes on along the minus strand of NZ_JAFGYJ010000011.1, from coordinate 99,711 downwards.
CGCCCAGCCTCGGAGAACTTCATGCCCAGCCCGCGTCGCGCCGTGTTTCTCGATCACCAGTCCCTGGACCTGGGCGATCTCGACCTCTCGCCCCTGAAGCAGCAGTTCGACGAGTTCGAGCTGTTCGCCGCCACCCGCCCGGAGCAAGTCGCCGAACGCCTGCAGGGCGCGGTGGCGGTGGTCAGCAACAAGGTCATGCTCGACGCCGCGACCCTGGCCGCCAACCCGCAACTGAAGCTGATCCTGGTGGCCGCCACCGGCACCAACAATGTCGACCTGGCGGCAGCGCGCGCCCAGGGCATCACCGTGTGCAACTGCCAGGGCTACGGCACACCGTCCGTCGCCCAACACACCCTCGCCCTGCTGCTGGCCCTGGCCACCCGCCTGTGCGACTACAACCAGGCGGTAGCCGACGGCCAGTGGGCCAAGGCCAGCCAGTTCTGCCTGCTGGACTTCCCCATCGTCGAACTGGAAGGCAAGACCCTTGGCTTGCTCGGCCATGGTGAACTGGGCGGCGCGGTGGCGCGGCTGGCCGAAGCCTTCGGCATGCGCGTGCTCAGCGGGCAGATCCCCGGCCGCCCGGATCGCGCCGACCGGCTGCCACTGGACGAGCTGCTGCCGCAAGTCGACGCCCTGACCCTGCACTGCCCGCTGAACGAGCACACCCGGCACATGCTCGGCGCCCGCGAGCTGGCCCTGCTCAAGCCCAACGCGCTGGTAGTCAACACCGCCCGTGGCGGCCTGATCGATGAGCAAGCGCTGGCCGACGCCCTGCGCAGTGGCCACCTGGGCGGCGCCGCTACCGATGTGCTGAGCGTGGAGCCGCCGGTCAACGGCAACCCGCTGCTGGAGCCCGGCATCCCGCGCCTGATCATCACCCCGCACAGCGCCTGGGGTGCGGTGGAGTCGCGCCAGCGCATCGTCGGCCAGCTCAGCGAGAATGCCCAGGCCTTCTTCGCCGGGCAGCCACGCCGCGTGGTCAGCTGAGCCCGGCGCCTAGCTCTGCTACACTGCGCCACTTTTTCCAGGAGGCGTCGTCCATGGACCCGCGCAGTGAAGTGTTGCTCCGCCAGGCAGAGCTGTTCCAGGGGCCGCTGCTGCTCGCCGGCGCCCCCGCCGACAGCCTGCTCGCTCAGTTGCCCCAGGCCCAGGCCTGGACCTGGCATGCGGGCGATCAGGCCATGCTCGAAAGCCGCTTCGCCGGCCGCAGCCACTATGCAGTCGAGCCCCCTGAAGTGGCGTTCGACAGCGCCGTGCTGTTCCTGCCCAAGTCCCGCGAACTGGCCGCCTACCTGCTCAACGCCCTGGCCTCGCGCCTGGCCGGCCGCGAGCTGTACCTGGTCGGCGAAAAACGTGGTGGCATCGAAGGCGCGGCCAAGCAGCTGCAGGCCTTTGGCAAGCCGCGCAAGCTCGACAGTGCCCGCCATTGCCAGCTGTGGCAGGTGACCATCGAACACGCGCCAGAAGCCAAACCCCTGGAAAGCCTGGCCGAACGCTTCGAGCTCTGCCTGGAAGATGGCCCGTTGCAGGTGGTCAGCCTGCCCGGTGTGTTCAGCCATGGTCGCCTCGATCGCGGCACCGCCCTGCTGCTCAAGCACCTCGATGGCCTGCCGAGCGGCCATGTACTGGACTTCGGCTGCGGCGCCGGGGTGCTGGGCGCCACGGTCAAGCGCCGTTATCCACAAAGCCAGGTGACCCTGCTGGACGTTGATGCCTTCGCCGTGGCCGCCAGCCGCCTGACCCTGGCCGCCAATGGTCTGGAAGGCGAAGTGATCAGCGGCGATGGCATCGACGCGGCGCCGACCGGGCTGAGCCTGATACTGAGCAACCCGCCGTTCCACACCGGGGTGCACACCAACTACCAGGCATCGGAAAACTTGCTGAAAAAATCGGCCGTTCATCTGCGAAAAGGTGGCGAAATGCGCCTGGTTGCCAACAGCTTCCTGCGCTACCAGCCGCTGATCGAAGGGGCGCTGGGCAACTGCCAGATACGCGACGAGGCGGACGGTTTCCGCATCTACCAGGCAACACACGGATAAAAACAGCGCTTGCCGAAAGCGTTCTGCCTAGGCAGAATCCGCACCGTCCTAGGGGAGTAGTCTCCCGCGAGCACCCAGCTCGCCCGGTACGCGTCAACATACTTGGTCCACAGACCATGGCGCGTGCGACCCACCATGCCAGCCTGCATGGCGAGATCCGCATAGACGGATCCAGGGTTTGACAAGACCTATGACACGCACACCTTACCCGGGGCGGGAAGGCTGTACGTGTCATAGCCGTGTCGACCCGCCCCCGTAGGAATCCTGATGCTGGAATCTCTGTTGGTCCCCACCGCCATCGTTGCCCTCGCCGAAATCGGCGACAAGACGCAATTGCTCGCGCTCATTCTCGCTGCCCGCTTCCGCAAGCCCTGGCCGATCATCGCCGGTATCATCGCCGCCACCCTGGCCAACCATGCCGCGGCCGGTGCCGTGGGTGCGTGGGTCGGTAGTTTCTTCAGTGACTCGGCCCTGCACTGGGTTCTGGCTGCGAGCTTCACCGCCACTGCACTGTGGACCCTGGTACCGGACAAGATGGATGACGACGAGAACCCGGCACGCCGCTTCGGGCCGTTCCTGACCACGCTGATCGCGTTCTTCCTGGCTGAAATCGGTGACAAGACCCAGGTCGCCACGGTGATGCTGGCTGCACAGTATCCGTACCTGATCATGGTCATTATCGGCACCACCCTGGGCATGCTGATTGCCAACGTGCCGGTGGTACTGGCGGGTAACTTCGCGGCGGACAAACTGCCGCTGACGCTGATCCGTCGCCTGGCGGCCACGGCGTTCTTCGTGCTGGCGATCGTGGCCGTGTACTCGGCGATGAAAGCCAGTGGCTGGGTGGGTTGACTGCTGACGGGGGCCGCTCTGCGGCCCCTTACGGTCTTACTTCCTGGCCGCCTGATACAGTGGCATCACCTTCGGAATCGCCGCCTGCAGCGAAGCAATGCGGCTCTGGGATGCCGGGTGAGTGCTCATGAACTCAGGCGGTGCGCCTTCGGAAGCCTGGCTCATCTTGTTCCACAAGGTGATCGCGGCATTCGGGTCGTAACCGGCACGCGCCGAGAGCTCCAGGCCGATCAGGTCGGCTTCGTTCTCGTTGGCCCGGCTGTTGGGCAGGGTCATGGCGTAGTTCACCACGGTGTCGGCCAAGGCCATGCTGCTCTGGCCCAGGCCAAAGAGGGCGCCGGCACCCTGGCGGGCCATTTCCACACCGTACGCCTTGGACATCGCCTCGCGGCTGTGCTCACGCAAGGCATGGGCGATCTCGTGGCCCACCACCGCCGCAATTTCCGCATCGGTGAGCTTGAGCTGGTCGATCAGCCCGGTGTAGACGATGATCTTGCCACCCGGGCCGCAGTTGGCGTTGAGCTCGTCGCTCTTGATCACGTTGACTTCCCAGTTCCATTGCGCGGCATCCGGGCGGAACTTGGGCGCCTGGGCGATCAGGCGGTTGGCAATTACCTGGACACGCTTGGCATCAGCGCTGGATTTGTCGAGCACGCCTTTGTTCGATGCCTCGCCCAGGGTCTGCTGGTACGACTGGGCGTACATCTGGTTGACCTCATCGGTCGAGAGCATGCTGAACATGTACTGCTGGCGCTCGACGCCGACAGCACCGCCGCTGGTGGTGTTCACCGCCTGGCAGCCGGCTAGCAGAATGCCGGCACTCAACAGACTGACGACAAAAGACTTACGCATGAAAACACTCCCTTTTTACATGCGCCGTATCGTAGGCTGACTCGTCGGTGGGCCGCCATAGCCGCACGGAAGATTTTCTTCGCCTGCACTGGCCTCTTCGCGGGCATGCCCGCTCCCACAGGGAATGCCGTCAGCCTAAGGTCAGTGTAATACCTGTGGGAGCGGGCGCGCCCGCGAAGAGGCCGGTACAGGCAACCCATCAAGCCGGGGTCAGGCACTCCGGTGCATCTAGCTTCGGGTCATTGACGAAATGCGCCAGGGCCCGCTCGCGCAACGTCGCCGACGGGCTGGCCAGCAATTCATGCAGGCGGGTCAGCGGCGTGTCCGGGTCAAGCCAGGCCGCCTGCCCTGCCTCGTCCAGTATCAGCGGCCGACGCTGGTTCATCGCCGCCTGGGTCACCACTGCGCAACTGAGCCACACCTGATCCTGCACCGGATAGGCCTCCCACACGGCAGCGAAGTACAGCGACGCGCCCTCCCCCGGGGTCAGCCAGTACGGGCGCTTGCGCACGCTGCCACGCCATTCGTAAAAGCCGTTGGCCGGCATCAGGCAGCGGCGCTGGCGAAACGCGTCACGAAACATCGGCTGCTCGGCCAGGGTCTCGGCGCGGGCATGGGCGGGGGTACGCGAAAGGTCGGTGAGCCAGGCCGGGGTCAGCCCCCAGCGCGCCTTGGCCAGTTGCAGCTGGCCGTCGAGCTGGCGCTGGATCAGCACCGTGCCGCCTGGCGAGATGTTCCATTGAGGTGGCTGGCCGGCGGGAAAGCCAGGCAGACTGGCAAGGGCCTGGGGCCAGCGAAACAGGGCGTAACGTCCACACATGGGCGATTTCAGAACCTAGCAGATCAAGGTACCGGGGAAACTCTCCGGTTCGTCGCCAACCAGTGGCTGGGCGTCATTGTACGCATCGATCAGTTGCCGTGCGTATTCGGCCTGCTCATCAGCCACGGCAAGCCCCAGCAGGCCCTGCAGCGGCAGCTCGCCGGCAGCACCGACCAGGTCACGGCCGACCAGGTGCGCCTCGACCCCCTCGCTGGCGAGCATGCCCGCCAGCATTTCCGCCTCAAGCAGGCTTTCCGGTTCGTAGATGCGTTGCATCAGGTATCGTCCTCGCGGCGGACTTCGAGCATCCATTCGTCACCATGCACCTGCAGAATGAACACCACAGGCTGGCAGCACACCTGGCAGTCCTCGGTGTAGACCTGGTCACCACCTGACAGGTCAACAGTGGTTTCCACACGTTCGCCACAATAAGGGCAATCATAGAAGTCGGTTTCCAGCATCGAGGTCTCCGCAGTGACTTATGCGTATAATTGCCGGTCTATTTACAGGGCCTGTGTGTGTCCGAGCCGTTTTTCGGAACCCGTCCCTACCTTATTACCCTAGCCGTTTCCAACAAGAGAGCATGATGGGCGAATTCGATGCCATCCGACCGTACGACGACGCTGAGGTCCCTGCCGTTCTGGCACGCCTGCTCAGCGACCCGGCATTCCTCGATATCCTCACCCACTTCCGCTTCCCGCGTGCGGCCGGTGCTCTCGGCTGGTTGCTCAAACCGCTGATCGCTCGCCGCCTGCGCAAGGAGTTCGCCGGCGTCACCTGTGTCTCGACCTTGCAGGACAAAGTCGAGTACTACGTCGACCAGACCATCGACCGCGCCACCGACGGCGTCACCTATTCGGGCGTGGAGCAGCTCAAGGCCGGTACCGCCTACCTGTTCCTGGCCAACCACCGTGACATCGTCATGGACCCGGCCTTCGTCAACTATGCGGTGTACCACGCCGGCCTGCCCACGCCGCGCATCGCCATTGGCGACAACCTGCTGCAAAAGCCGTTTGTCAGCGACATGATGCGCCTGAACAAGAGCTTCATCGTGCACCGCTCGATCAGTGGGCGCCGCGAGAAGCTGGCGGCCTACCAGCTGCTCTCGGCCTACATCAACCACTCGATCCGCAACGACGCCACGTCGATCTGGATCGCCCAGGCCGAAGGCCGGGCCAAGGACGGTGACGACCGCACCGATTCGGCAATCCTCAAGATGTTCCACATGAGCCGCAAGGACGAGCCGTTCGGCGCGGTGATCCAGAGCCTGAACCTGACGCCGGTGTCGATCAGCTACGAATACGACCCGTGCGACCAGGCCAAGGCCCGCGAGCTGTACATCCGCGCCACCACCGGTACCTACAAGAAGGCGCCGGGCGAGGACGACAACAGCATCGCCAAGGGCATTACCGGCTACAAGGGCCGGGTGCACATCAACTTCGCCCCGCCGGTGACCGAGTACCACGAGGACACCAAGCAGCTGGCAGCGGAAATCGACCGGCAGATCCTCGGTGGCTACCGGCTGTTCCCGGTGCACTACCTGGCCTATGCGATGTGGGATGGCAAGGATGAGGCGCTGCAGGTGCCCAGCGCCGAGAAGGTGTTCCCGGCTGATGAGCTGGCCCGGGCCAAGGAGGAATGGCAACGCCGCCTGGATGCCTGCCCTGAGGAGCAGCGGCCGTACCTGGTGCTGCAGTATGCGACGCCGGTGCGTAACCAGTACCAGGTCAGGCAGCAGGCGCCGGTTGCCTGAACGAATGCCGGGGCTGCTTTGCAGCCCCAGGCTTTCAGACCCAGGTACTGAACCAGGACAACAGCAACGCCATCGCCAGGCACGAAAAACCGAGAATGTAGAAATAGCGCGGCACCCGAAGGTCGAATGCGTCCACTACCCCCTCGCACATTGTCATGTATTCGCGGGTTTCGGCCTCGCGCCGCCGTGCACTGTGCAGCAACCACCCGCCCGGGCAGGTCAGCAGCAGCGCCAGCAGATTGATCAGCTTGATCGGGTGGGCGGCCAGGAACCCCCAGAGTACTTGCAAGGACATCACGCAACCTCGGTATGAGCGACGGCAAAGGCCTGCATTTTACCCAAGTCGCTACCTGACGCCCGGCCCAGGCGACAAAGTGTCATCAAGTTTCATCTGGCATGGCATGAGGATTTGCCGGTCTCTTCGCGGGCACGCCCGCTCCCACAGGAACATCACTATGTTCAGGTCCAGTGATATCCCTGTAGGAGCGGGCGTGCCCGCGAAAGGGCCGGTACAGACAACAAAAAACCCGCTGCCCGGATCACAGGCAGCGGGTTTAGTTTTACCTGATGAAGGCTTACTGCCCCAGCACCTGCCCGATGGTCGGGTCCTTGAACATGCGGGTCAGGGCATCGCTCAGCACATCGCCCACCAGCTGGGTGTTGGTTTCCTGGTTCGGCGCCATGCCGAAACGCTGGTCCAGCGAAGCGCCATAACGACCACTGTAGCGGCGGCCGCCATTGGACACGTCGGCACGGAAGGTGGCGCCGATGGTAGCCTCGGTCACGTACAGGTTGTCTTTCGGCGACTGGTACTTCAGCTCGGCCAGGGTCACGGTCAGCTGCGGTGCGTTGTAGGCGTTCGGCGTCGGGGTGAAGCCGAGCAGGCGCACGGCGGCTTCGGCCTGGGCCTGCAGCTTGGGCACGATGTCGTTACCGCTGACGCTGATGGTGCTGGTCTCGGGATACATGCCACCGCGAGTGCCCAGGGACTGCGAAGCCCGCCCGTCAACCACCCGGACCACGACCGGCTGGCCATGGCCGACCGGGGCGAGCTGGGCCTTGAGCGTGGGTTGCGGGTTGAGTTGTTGCGGGCTGTGGGCACAACCGACCAGGCTGAGGCTGGCCACGGCGATCAAACCGAACAACAGACGTTGCAACATGCGCGTTACTCCAGAAAAAGCGGCGAAGGCCCACAGTATACCTAGCCACGCATCGACCAGTCATCGGTCCGACCCGCTTGTCACAATCGTTTCATCGCCACGCCCTTATCCTTGCGCCAAGCCCTAACGCAAAGGACTCGTCGCCATGGCCTCGCTCTGGACCCTGCTCTTCCAACGCCCGCGCCACAACGCCTATGCCCGCCTCGACGCCGACGGCAAATGCCTGGCCTTCAAGCAATGCAGCCAGGCGCCCAGCGGCAGCGGCTGGGTCCAGGTCGGCGAAATCCAGCTTGCCTGGCTGGGCCGCGAACTGCCCGCCAGCGCCCGGGTTTGCGCCCGCGCAAGCCGCCGCTGGCACCAGCGCATCCTCGCGGCCTGACAAACGCTGCAATAAAAACCACGAATGGCGACATTTCTGCCCGCGACATCGCTATAATCTCCCCCCGATTATAAGGACGTCTCCTGATCGGGCCCCGCACTCGCCGATTGACCCCGGCAACTTCAACGCTTCGCCCACAGAGAGCCTTCCACTCAGGTCTTGCATCGGCTGTCGTGCCTGCTTTTCCGGCCCTTCACACTGCATGAACCTGCGGGTTGCCATCGCGCAGTCCCCTTTTGAGGTTCACGTCTCCAAAAGAGCGTGAAAAAACGGTTTTCACAACTTCACAAGAGTGTGGCGAGCAAATGAACAGTCTGGCATGTGCAAAAGCGGCAGATGTGTCCCGAACAGCCCTGAACAGGCGGCAAATGCGCTCATCCCGTATGAGTGTCTGAGCCGTTCCATAACGCACGCACGACACCTTGACCATAAGTCGAATTGCCGCACCCGTGGCAAGCCGCGTTCAATACCTGAACCCGAAGACTGATTGGCGGTGTCCGCGGAAGTTGCAAGAACTGCGAAAAGTCGGACATGGCGAACCTGGCAAACCCAGGTCCTATGCTGTCAATTAGGTAGCTGTAGATTGTGGAGACGCGTTAAATGGCGCAGAACGAATCGGTTGATGTGGTACTGGTAGGCGCGGGCATCATGAGTGCCACCCTGGCCGTACTGCTCAAGGAGCTCGACCCGACCCTGAAGCTTGAGGTCGTGGAGGCGATGGACTCCGGAGCCGCGGAAAGCTCCAACCCCTGGAACAACGCAGGCACCGGCCACGCCGGCCTGTGCGAGCTTAACTACACGCCCCAGGCCGCCGATGGCAGCATCGACATCAAGAAGGCCGTGCACATCAACACCCAGTTCGAGGTTTCGCGCCAGTTCTGGGCCTACCTGAGCAAGAAGGGCAACTTCGGCTCGGCGCGTGCCTTCATCAACCCTGTCCCGCACCTGAGCTACGTCGAGGGTGACAAGGGTGTTTCCTTCCTCAAGAAGCGCTATGAGCTGCTCAAGCAGCACCATGCCTTCGCCGATATGGAATACACCGAAGACAAGGCCGTGATGAACGACTGGATGCCGCTGATGATGCCAGGCCGCCCGGCCGACCAGCACATCGCCGCCACCCGCGTGCTCAAGGGCACCGACGTCAACTTCGGCGCCCTGACCAACAAGCTGCTGAAGCTGCTGGGCGACTCGCAGGACGCCCAGGTGAAGTACAGCAAGAAGGTCGTCGGCCTGCGCCGTAACGGCAAGGGCTGGACCGTGAGCATCAAGGACGTCAACAGCGGCGGCAGCCGTGAAGTGGACGCCCGCTTCGTCTTCCTCGGCGCCGGTGGCGCAGCCCTGCCGCTGCTGCAGCTGTCGGGCATCCCGGAAAGCAAAGGCTTCGGCGGCTTCCCGGTCAGCGGCCAGTGGCTGCGTTGCGACAACCCGGAAATCGTCAAGCAGCACCAGGCCAAGGTCTACAGCCAGGCCGCAGTTGGCGCCCCGCCGATGTCGGTACCGCACCTGGATACCCGCGTGGTCGATGGCAAGAAATCGCTGCTGTTCGGCCCCTATGCCGGCTTCACCACCAAGTTCCTCAAGCACGGCTCGCTGATGGACCTGCCGCTGTCGGTGCGCATGGGCAACATCGGCCCGATGCTGGCCGTGGCCCGTGACAACATGGACCTGACCAAGTACCTGGTCAGCGAAGTGATGCAGTCGATGGAGCAGCGCCTGGAAGCCCTGCGTCGCTTCTACCCACAGGCCAAGGCCGAAGACTGGCGCCTGGAAGTGGCTGGTCAGCGTGTGCAGATCATCAAGAAAGACCCGAAGAAAGGCGGCGTGCTGCAGTTCGGTACCGAGCTGGTTTCGGCCCAGGACGGCAGCCTGGCTGCACTGCTCGGCGCATCGCCGGGTGCTTCGGTCACCGTGTCGATCATGCTGGAACTGATCGAACGCTGCTTCCCCGAGCAGGCCAAAGGTGCCTGGGCTGCCAAGCTCAAGGAAATCTTCCCGGCTCGCGAGAAGACCTTGGCGACCGATGCCGCCCTGTACCACAAGATCAGTGCCGACAACGACGTGGCACTGGAACTGGTGGAAAGCAGCCCGGCAGCCAAGCACTACGCCTGATTCGCCCGGTAACGAAAAAACGCCCCTCGGGGCGTTTTTTTGTGCCTGGATGTCAGCCTGTTCCTGCCCTTTCGCGGGTAAACCCGCTCCCACAAGGACAGCACCACAGCTTAGGGCTGCGCTGTACCTGTGGGAGCGGGTTTACCCGCGAAGAGGCCGGAGCAGGTTTACAAATCAACCACGGGCCTTGGCGATGATCTCGATGTAATCCGCCGCATTGCGCTGGTCGGCAATCTGTTCGACAAAGGTCTTGCCGTGTTCGTCCTTGCCATCCAGGTCCAGCCCGGCCTCGACGAAGAAGCCGACAAAACGCTCGAAATCGTCGATGCGCAGGCCACGGTAGGCCTTGACCAGCTTGTGCAGCGACGGCGAGGTCACGCCATCGGCAGGCTCGAACTGAAGGAACGTCTTGATGTAGTCGTCGCTGATCTCGTCACCGATTACCTGTTTCTTGTCTTTACGCATTGCCGACTCCAACTGGACCATCACGAAATTTCGAAGGCCGGCAGTGTACCCCCCGCAGGCCGGGCGCCTCAACGCGTACGTACGGTACCGGTGTGCAGGTCGGCCCAGACGTGGCCGTTGCCGTACGTGAGAAACTGCACATACAGCGTCTCGTTGCGCAGCAGGTCCATGATCACCCGGTAGTCGCTGAGCGGGTAATTCAGGCTCAGGGTGCGGGTTTTCTCGTCGTACACAGGCTTCTTCAAGCTCTTGGCAGCCTCACCGTCGAAGGTCAGCAGCACCTGGGCGATGGTCGCACCCTTGCTTAGCGGCTTGCCTTTGAGGCGCACCTGCAACGACGAGGTGATCGGGATCGGCTGCTGGTCGGACTGGCGCTGGGTGCCCACGACCACCGAGTAGTCGGTCACTTGCAGCAATTGCTGGCCGGTCGGCGCTTCCTGGCGCAGGGACTGGTCGTCAGGTGGCAGGAACTGGCTGTGCAGCGGTGCGGCGGCGAGTGGCAGGCTGACCGCCAGCAGGAGGGGAAGAAACGCACGCATGTGAGGCTCCTTGAATGAAGGAGCACTCTAGCATGCTGTGTCTGGGCTTGCCGGCGATGAGGCCGATGCAGGCAACATCAATCGAACTGCGCGAGCATCCAGGCCTGGTACTCGGCCACGCCCTCTTCTCCTTCGCGCGGTGCCCAGTGCGCATGCTCACCCTCGCCCACCGGCCGGTATGGCCCAGCCTTGCACTCGAACAGGATGCTGTCCGGCTCCAGCACCACCAGCCCATGGTAAATGCCGGGGGCCAGGTCCACCCCCAGGCAATTGCCGCCTGCCTGCAGCACCCGCTTGTCGGTCACCGCCCCCTGCTCATCGAAAAGCAACAGACCGAAGCGCCCCTTGAGTGCAATCAGCGTTTCGGCCTTGTCGGCGCTCAGGTGGCGGTGCGGCGGGATGTAGGTGCCCGGCTGCAGGCCGACCGCCATGCGGTGGCAGGGTTCTTCCATCTCATGGAAGGTGTGATGCTGCCGCCCGCGCGGGTTGGCGGCGGCCTGTGCGGCCAGCCCGGCGAACAGCGATTGGTCGATGAACGCAGGCTGGCGCATGATCACAACCCCTTGACGGCGAAGATGCCGTTGGCGTTGCGCCAGTAGCCTTTGTAGTCCATGCCGTAACCGAAGATGTAGCGGTCGACGCAGGGCAGGCCCACGTAGTTGGCCTTGAGCTCCGGGCTGGCCTTGCGGTCATGGTCCTTGTCGATCAGTACCGCCGTGTGCACCGAGCGCGCGCCGGCATGCTTGCAGAACTCGATGATGGCGCTGAGGGTGTGGCCTTCGTCGAGGATGTCGTCGACGATCAGCACGTCACGGTCGATGAACGACACTTCCGGCTTGGCCTTCCAGAACAGCTCGCCGCCACTGGTCTGGTTGCGGTAGCGGGTGGCGTGCAGATAGCTGGCTTCCAGCGGGAACTGCAGGTGGGTCAGCAGTTTGCCGGAGAAGATCAGGCCGCCGTTCATCACGCAGAACACCACCGGGTTCTTGTCGTGCAGGTCTTTGCAGATCTGCTCGCCGACTTTGGCGATGGCCGCTTCGACTTCGGCTTCGGTGTACAGGCAGTCAGCTTCACGCATGACTTGACGGATATGCTCGAGATCGGCGGACATGGCGCTCTCCGGGGGGCATTTTGGAAAAGCGGGCAAAGGTACGCATCCGCTCGTCACAGATCAAGCATTTATGGACTAACGTCCAGAATGACCAGACGACAGCACAGGCTGAATAGATTAATCTAGCGCGGTTTTTTTGCCCGCCTTTCGGAGCCCCCCTATGCCCACTCGTGAGATCCGCCATCCGCTGATCCGCCACAAGCTCGGCCTGATGCGCCGTGCCGATATCAGCACCAAGAATTTTCGCGAACTTGCCCAGGAAGTCGGCGCGCTCCTGACCTACGAAGCCACCCAGGACCTGCCGCTCGAAACCTACGAGATCGACGGCTGGTGCGGCAAGGTGCAGGTTGAAAAAATCGCCGGCAAGAAGATTACCGTGGTGCCGATCCTGCGCGCCGGTATCGGCATGCTCGATGGCGTGCTCAGCCTGATCCCGGGAGCCAAGGTCAGCGCCGTCGGCGTTGCCCGCAACGAGGAAACCCTCGAAGCCCACACCTACCTGGAAAAGCTCGCACCGGACATCAACCAGCGCCTGGCCCTGATCATCGACCCGATGCTGGCCACCGGCGGTTCGATGGTCGCCACCATCGACCTGCTGAAGAAGGCCGGCTGCAAGGAGATCCGCGCCATGGTCCTGGTCGCCGCGCCTGAAGGCATCGAAGCGGTGGAAAAAGCCCACCCGGACGTGCAGATCTACACCGCTTCGATCGACCAGCGCCTGAACGAACACGGCTACATCGTGCCGGGCCTGGGCGACGCCGGTGACAAGATCTTCGGCACCAAGCAAAAGGACGCCTGACCATGCAGGACGGCTTCAACGACCCGCTCTGGCGCCAGGTCGTTTCGGGCGCGCAGATGCTCTTCGTGGCATTCGGCGCGCTGGTGCTGATGCCACTGATCACCGGCCTCGACCCGAACGTCGCGCTGTTCACCGCCGGCATCGGCACCCTGCTGTTCCAGCTGGTCACCGGCCGCCAGGTACCGGTGTTCCTGGCCTCGAGCTTTGCCTTCATCACCCCGATCATCCTCGCCAAGGGCCAGTTCGGCCTGGCCGAGACCATGGGCGGCGTGATGGCCGCAGGCTTCGTGTACACCTTCATGGGCCTGATGGTGAAAATCAAAGGCACCGGTTTCATCGACCGCATGCTGCCACCGGTGGTGATCGGCCCGGTGATCATCTCCATCGGCCTGGCCATGGCGCCGATCGCCGCCAACATGGCGATGGGCAAGGCCGGTGACGGCAGCGTGCTGCTGCCGTACAAGACCGCCATGATGATCTCGATGCCGGCCCTGCTGACCACGCTGATCGTCGCCGTGTTCGGCAAGGGCATCTTCCGTCTGGTGCCGATCATTGCCGGCGTGCTGGTAGGCTTTGCCCTGTCCTTCGCCTTTGGCGTGGTCGACACTGCCAGGATCGCCGCCGCACCGTGGCTGGAGCTGCCCAACTTCACCGCGCCAGCGTTCAACTGGCAGGCCATCCTGTTCATCGTCCCGGTTGCCCTGGCACCGGCGATCGAACACATCGGCGGGGTTATCGCGGTCGGCAGCGTGACCGGCCGTGACTACCTGAAGAAGCCTGGCCTGCACCGCACCCTGCTGGGTGACGGCCTGGCCACCACCGCAGCCGGCCTGTTCGGCGGCCCGCCCAACACCACCTATGCCGAAGTGACCGGCGCGGTGATGCTGACCAAGAACTACAACCCGAAGATCATGACCTGGGCGGCGGTCTTCGCCATCACCTTGGCCTTCATCGGCAAGTTCGGCGCGCTGCTGCAGAGCATCCCGGTACCGGTGATGGGCGGCATCCTGTGCCTGCTGTTCGGCTCGATCGCGGCGGTGGGCATGAACACCATGATCCGCCACAAGATCGACCTGGCCGAAGCGCGCAACCTGGTGATCGTGTCGGTAACCCTGGTGTTCGGTATCGGCGGCGTGCTGATCGGCAGCGGTGACGGCCCGGATGACTGGGGCCTGAAGGGCATCGCCCTGTGCGCCATCGTGGCTATTGCCCTGAACCTGATCTTGCCGGGCAATGATGGCTGGAAGCACAAGAAACTGGATGATCAGTTGCCTTGATTCGGCTTTAGCCTGACCCGGCCACTTCGCGGATAAACCCGCTCCCACAGGTACCCCGCTGCCCTCAGGCCTTGTGCAAAACCTGTGGGAGCGGGTTTACCCGCGAAGAGGCCAGAACAGGCAACCTTGGACTCAGGCTTTTTCGCACATTCCCGCCAGCACCTTCACCCACTCCGGGTGATCATTCAGGCAAGGCACCAGCACCAGCTCCTGCCCGCCCGCCTCGACAAACTGCTCGCTGCCGCGCATGCCGATCTCCTCCAGCGTCTCGATGCAATCGGCCACGAACGCCGGGCACATCACCAGCAGCTTCTTCACCCCGGCCTTGGCCAGTTCGTCCAGCCGCGCCTCGGTATAGGGTTCGATCCACTTGGCCCGCCCCAGCCGCGACTGGAAAGACACCGACCATTTGCCATCGGGTATGCCCATTTTCTGCGCAAAGGCCCTGGCCGTGGCCAGGCACTGCCCGCGATAACACACCGCACGCATATCGGCACTGGCATCCTTGCAGCAATCGGCCGCCTGGAAGTCATGTTTGCCAGTCGGGTCCAGCTTTTTCAGATGCCGTTCCGGCAAGCCGTGGAAGCTCAGCAACAGGTGATCGTAATCCTGCTCCAGGTAAGGCCTGGCGCTGGCGCCCAGTGCCTCGATGTAGTCCGGGTGCTCGTAGAACGGCTGCAGCACGCGCATCTGCAACGGCAACTGGCGTTCACTGACCGTCTGCCTGGCCAGCTCTACTACAGTGGTTACCGTGCTATCGGCGAACTGTGGGTACAGCGGCGCCAGGGTCACCTTGCGCACACCCTGGGCCACCAGGCGCTCAAGAACCTCGGGCAAGGCTGGCTGGCCATAGCGCATGGCAATCTCCACCGGGCCATGGGGCCAGTGCTCGACCATCGCCGCCTGCAGGCGACGGGTCAGCACCACCAGTGGCGAGCCCTCGTCCCACCAGATCGAGCCATAGGCGTGTGCCGACTGCTCCGGGCGCTTGACCAGGATCAGCGACACCAGCAGGCGCCGTACCGGCCAAGGCAGGTCGATCACGTAAGGGTCCATGAGGAACTGGTTGAGGTAGCGGCGCACATCGGCCACCGAGGTGGAGGCCGGGGAACCCAGGTTGACCAGCAGCAGAGCGTGATCGGTCATGCAGCGTCCTATGTCAGAGGCGGCTGGACAGGTTGTCCAGGGCCGATTGCAAATCGTTGAAGCGGAAGGTGAAGCCTGCCGCCAGCAAACGTACCGGGCGCGCGCGCTGGCCGCCGAGCAGCAGCGTCGACAGCTCACCCAGGCCGGCCTTGAGCAGCAGTGCCGGCACCGGCAGCAACGCCGGCCGGTGCAGGGTGCGCCCCAGGCGCCTGGCAAACTCGCGGTTGCGCACCGGCTC
Organism: Pseudomonas sp. 43(2021); assembly: GCF_017490805.1. Lineage (NCBI taxonomy): Bacteria > Pseudomonadati > Pseudomonadota > Gammaproteobacteria > Pseudomonadales > Pseudomonadaceae > Pseudomonas > Pseudomonas sp. 43(2021). The sequence continues at coordinate 84,172 of NZ_JAFGYJ010000011.1, read as the reverse complement.
CGGGGCGCAGGCATTATAAGGACCGCTGGCATCCTTGTGCTGCAAGAGAAAATCAATCAGGGCGACCTGGTCGTCTATATGGATCCAGGGCATCCACTGCCGCCCGTCGCCCAAAGGCCCGCCCAGCCCCAGTTTGAAGGGCACGCGCAGGCGCGACAAAAAGCCGCCATCACTGGCCAGCACCAACCCGGTACGCACCAGCACCACGCGAATACCCTGGGCCTGGGAACGCAGGGCCGTCTCTTCCCAGGCAATGCACAGCTGGCTGGCGAAATCTTCGCGCACCGGCGGTGAAGCCTCGGTCAGCTCGCGTTCGCCACCGTCTCCGTACCAGCCCACCGCAGAGCCGGAGATCAGCACTTGCGGGCGCTGTTCACGGGTGCCCAGCCAGGCCAGCAACTGCTCGGTGAGGCTGACGCGGCTGGCCCACAGCAGGTTGCGCCGGGCGGCTGTCCAGGGCCGGTCGGCAATCGGCGCGCCGGCCAGGTTGATCACCGCGTCCAACTGATCATCCGCCTCCAGTTGCTCCAGGCGGGCGATGCCACGCACGCCGGTGCCACAAATTTTCGGCACCTGCTCAGGTCGCCGGCTCCACACCGTCAGGCGATGACCCTGGCCGAGCCAGTACTGGCACAGGTGCTTGCCAATCAACCCGGTGCCACCTGTCAGCAATATATGCATGGCTGTGTCCTCGCAGAATGCGGCGGTGGTCTATTTTTAACATCAAGGCACTTTTTTGACCCGACGCTCTCGGATAAACATAGGTCAACCTGTCTGCCAACGCGGAATAACCTTATACAAATTTTGTGCATTGTACAGGTTTACCTGACAGCGTAGTCTGCTTACAGCAAGGTTTGAAGAGGCCATCATGACAGTACCTATCGCCATCATCGGGGCCGGTATAGCCGGCTTGTCAGCCGCCCAGGCCTTGCAAAAGGCCGGGCAATCCGTGCATTTGTTCGACAAGGGCCACGGCAGTGGCGGGCGCATGGCCAGCAAGCGCAGCGAAGTCGGCGCGCTGGACCTGGGTGCCCAGTACTTCACCGCCCGTGACCGGCGCTTCGTCGAGCAGGTGCAGCAGTGGGTCGCCGCCGGTTGGGCCGAACAATGGAAACCGCAGCTGTACAACTACCGCGATGGTGAGCTCACCCCCTCCCCCGACGAGCAGACGCGCTGGGTGGGTGTGCCGCGCATGAGTGCAATCACCCGCGGCCTGCTCAAGGACGTGACGGTCAACTTCGGCTGCCGCATCGCCGAGGTGTTCCGCGGCAAGCAATACTGGCACCTGCAGGACACCGAAGGCTGCAGCCACGGCCCCTACAGCCGCGTGGTGATCGCCGTGCCGGCACCGCAGGCCACCCCGCTGCTGGCCTCCACCCCCAAGCTCGCCGCCGTGGCCGCCGGCGTGCAGATGGAGCCCACCTGGGCCGTCGCCCTGGCCTTCCAGACCCCGCTGGACACGCCGATGCAAGGCTGCTTCGTGCAGGACAACCCGCTCGAGTGGCTGGCGCGCAACCGTAGCAAACCCGGGCGTGACGAGAAGTTCGACACCTGGGTACTGCACGCTACCTCGAACTGGAGCCGGCAACACATCGACCTGCCCAAGGAAGAGGTGATCGAACAGCTGAGGGGCGAGTTCGCCGAACTGGTCGGCTGCGTGGTGCCGCCACCTACTTTTGCCTTGGCCCACCGCTGGCTGTATGCCCGCCCGAGCAGCAACCATGAATGGGGCGCGCTGGCCGATGCAGACCAAGGCTTGTACGCCTGCGGCGACTGGTGCCTGTCCGGGCGGGTCGAGGGCGCCTGGCTCAGCGGCCAGGAAGCTGCGCGCCGGCTGCTCGAACACCTCGAATGATGTAGAGCTATACAAAAAAACTGGTTTGCATAACTTCAGGGCTGTGCTGGAATAAACCTGTACAAGTTTTTGGTTTCGTACAGGTTATCTGGAGACAGCCCATGCACGACTCATCCGCCCACAGCAAGCCGCGTATCGCCATCAGCGCCTGTCTGACCGGGCACAGCGTGCGCTATAACGGCGGCCACAAGGCCTCCGACCTGTGCCGCACGCAGCTCGAGGAACACTTCGACTGGTTGCCGGTGTGCCCGGAGGTGGCCATCGGCCTGGGCGTACCGCGCGACCCGATCCGCCTGGTCGGCGACCCCGAGCAACCGGAAGTGGTCGGAACCCGCAACCCCGGGATGGACCTGACCGGCCCGCTGCGCAGCTACGGCGAGCAAATGGCCGCCGAACTCGACGATATCTGCGGCTACATTTTCATGCAGAAATCGCCCTCCTGTGGCCTGGAGCGGGTCAAGGTGTACCAGGACAATGGCCATCCGGCCTTCAACAGCGGGCGGGGCGTGTATGCCCAGGCGTTCTGCGCAAGGCGCCCAGACCTGCCGGTGGAAGAAGAAGGCCGCCTGCACGACCCGGTGCTGCGCGAGAATTTCATCAGCCGCGTGTACGCCTACGCCGACTGGCAGCGCCTGCTGGCCGAAGGCCTGAGCCGGGGCGCCCTGGTGCACTTCCACTCACGCTACAAGTACCTGCTGATGGCCAACAACCCCCAAGCCTACCGCAGCCTGGGGCGCCTGCTTGGCAGCATGAGCAAGGAAGACGACCCGCAAAGCATCGGCCCGCGCTACTTCAGCCAGCTGATGCAGGCCCTGCGCCGCTGCGCCAGCCGTGGCACCCATGGCAACGTGCTGCAGCATCTGAGCGGCTACTTCAAGGACGCGCTCACTCAGCAGGACAAAGCCGAGCTGCAGACCGTCATCGGCCAATACCAGCAAGGCGTTGTGCCGCTGGTGGTGCCGCTGACCCTGCTCAAGCACCACTTGCGCAAGCACCCCGACCCGTATCTGCAGCAACAGGCCTACCTGCAGCCGCACCCAGAGCGCCTGGGCCTGCGCAATGCCGTCTGAAATCCTGTTGCCCATCGGCGAACTGGCTCGCCGCACGGGCGTCAACCCCGTCACCCTGCGCGCCTGGGAGCGCCGCTACGGCCTGCTCAAGCCCCAGCGCACTGCCAAGGGCCATCGCCTGTATCCGCTGGAGCAGGTCGCACGCGTCGAGGCGATCCTCGCCTGGCTGCAGCGCGGTGCCTCCGTCAGCCAGGTACGTGAGCTGCTCGACAAACCGGCCAGCACGGCGCCGAAAGGCGACTGGCAAGCCCGGCAGTTCCAGCTGATCGAGGCCATTGCCACGCTGTCGCAGCGCGCCCTCGACCAGCAGCTCAACCAGGCGATGGCCTTGTACCCGGCCGTCACCCTGTGCGAGCAGTTGCTGTTGCCGCTGCTCGACCTCCTGGAGCTGCGCTGGCGCAACTACTTCAATGCACGGCTGGAGCAGGTGTTTTTCCACAGCTGGCTGCGCAGCAAGCTGGGCGCCCGGGTCTACCACGACAACCAGTTGCTGCAAGGCCCTGCCATCTTGCTGGCTGAAGACAGCGAACGCACCTTCAACCCCGATTTGTGGTTGTGCGCCTGGCTGTTCACCAGCAACGGCCTGCCAGTCGAAGTGCTGGAGCACGCCATTGCCGGCGCGCACCTGCAATGCGCCGTCACCATGCTCAAACCGCGCGCCGTGCTCCTGCACCTGGGGCCACGCATCGATGAAAAGGCGCTGCAACGCACCCTGCCCAACCTGCCCGTACCGACCTTGCTCGGTGGGCCAACGCTGGCGCTGCACGAAGCCCGGCTGCGAGCCCTCCGGCTGCCCAACCTCGCCCTGTTCGATACCCCACAGGCGGCATTGCGTTTGCTGCAAGCCCATGACCGCCAGCCCGTAGAGATGACCGCACCATGCACCTGACCTGGCTGCGCAGTGACCTGCGCATCGATGACAACACCGCGCTCAGCGCCGCCAGCGAGCGCGGCCCGACCGTCGCCCTGTGGCTGGTCAGCCCCGGACAATGGCAGGCCCACGACGACGCTACCTGCAAAGTCGACTTCTGGCTGCGCAACCTGCGCGACCTGCGCCAGTCGCTGGGACGCCTGAACATTCCCCTGCTGATCCGCAAGATCGACACCTGGGACCAGGCGCCACAGGCGGTGCTCGATGTCTGCCGCCAACACCAGGTGCAAAGCGTGCACTGGAACGAGGAGTACGGCATCAACGAACAACGTCGCGACACCGCCACCCGGGCGCTGCTGGAAAAGGCGGCCATCCAGGCCCACAGCCACCTCGACCAGCTGTTGTTCCGCCCGGGCACCATCCTTACCCGCAGCGGCGACTACTTCCAGGTGTTCAGCCAGTTCAAGAAGAGCTGCCTGGAGCACTTGCACCGCGGCCTCCCCGCCCTGGCCCACCGAGTCAAACGCCAGGCACCGCTGCAGATCAGCAGCGACCCGATCCCCCAGCACGTGGACGGCTTCGAAAAACCCGCTCAGGCCCTGCGCGACCACTGGCCGGCCGGTGAAGCCGAGGCACAAGCGCGGCTGACCCGCTTTCTCGACGAGACCATCGACGACTACCAACAACTGCGCGACTTGCCTGCCAGGCCCGGCACCAGCCAGCTCTCCGCCTACCTGGCCGCTGGCGTGATCTCGCCGCGCCAGTGCCTGCACGGCGCCCTGGCCAGCAACCGCGGCGAGTTCGACAGCGGTAGCAGCGGCGTGCAAACCTGGATCAACGAGCTGCTCTGGCGCGAATTCTACAAACACATCCTGACCGGTTATCCACAGGTCTCGCGTCACCGCGCCTTCCGCGCCCAGACCGAAGCCCTGCCCTGGCGCGACGCACCGGCCGACCTTGAAGCCTGGGAACAGGGGCGTACCGGCTTCCCGATCATCGACGCCGCCATGCGCCAACTGCTGCACACTGGGTGGATGCACAACCGCCTGCGCATGATCGTGGCCATGTTCCTCAGCAAGAACCTGCTGATCGACTGGCGCAAGGGCGAGCGGCATTTCATGCGCCACCTGATAGACGGCGACCTGGCCGCCAACAACGGCGGCTGGCAGTGGAGCGCGTCCACCGGCACCGACGCAGTGCCCTATTTCCGCATCTTCAACCCGGTTTCACAGTCGCAGCGTTTCGACCCGCAGGGGCGTTTCATTCGGCACTGGCTGCCGGAATTGCAGGGGCTGGATGAAAAAACCATTCATCTTCCCGTAAGATCAGCCGATCTTTTTGCCAGACAATCCTACTACAGTCCAATCGTCGATCTTGACAGCAGTCGCCAGCGCGCGCTGGAGGCGTTCAAGGGCCTCCCGCGCCGGCAGGATCAGAGGGCGCTATCTTGAACAATGCACGCAGTATCTGGGTAACGGGCGCCGGCAATGGACTAGGCCTGGCGCTGGTGGAAGAGTTGCTCGCGGAAGGACACCGGGTAGCCGCCAGCGGCAAGGACAGCGAGGCACTGGATGCCTTGGCGGCGCGTTATGGCAGCCAATTGTTGCGCTTGCCCTGGCAGTTGCATGAAGAACAGCAGGCGGCCCAGGCCAGCCAACAGATCTGCCATGCCTGGTGCTCGCTGGATGGCTTGATCATCAACGCCGGTACCAGCGATTACCTGGTGGACGATGTGGCGGACAGCGAGTTGTTCGAGGCGCTCGTCACTGGCAACCAGTTGGCCAGCGAGCATTGCCTGGCCAATGCGCTGCCCTTGCTGGCGAAGGGTGACTCGCCGCAGGTGATGGCGGTGTTCAACCGGTATTCGGCCTTGCAGTTATATGCGCCGACGCAGGTGACTGCGGGCTGGAACAACTTGCCGCAGTGGGTGCGCGAGCAGCGTCAGGCATTGAAGGCTCTGGGGGTTGAGCTAACAGTGGTTGGGCCGCAGTCGTTGAAGACACCTGTAACCCCGGCGCAGGCAATACCAGAGGTGTGGACGCCGCAGAATGCGGCAGAAGAACTGCTGCGGCGGTGGCCACAGAGGGAACCTGAGCTTGTGCTGGAGGCTTTGGACCTCAATGGCCTGTGGCCGTTGACGCGGTAGAGTCTGGCATCGGCACTGCCTTCTTCGCGGGTAAACCCGCTCCCACAGGTACACCACTGCACTCAAGATACAGTCCACCCTGTGGGAGCGGGTTTACCCGCGAAGAGGCCGGCACAGGAGCGCTCAGAGCGCCATGCGGTAATGCAGGCTGTAGCTCTCCACGCCATCGTTGGGCTGTTTGATGCCCGCGTTGGAATAGTGAATCGCCCGCACGCCAATCTCATGCCCACCGGCAAAGCGCAAACCAAAGCCGATGCGGTCCTCGAACTGGAACGCCGAGCCCAGTTCGTTGTCTTCCAGTTCGGTGCTGGAGAATGCCGCCACACCGATCCCCGCCTCGATGTAAGGCTTCACCGACTCCCCGGCAAACTCATAAACGAACACCGGCGCGAACGACAGGCTGTGGTTGCTCGCGGTCTTGTCGCCATCCCAATAGGTGTAGGCCCCATCCCAGTACCCCGTAAGGCGCCCCACGCTGGTCTGCCACCAGCTCGCCTCCCAATTCGATTGCAGCCCCAACCGGTAGACCATGGTCGAGTCACCGGTCTGCCCCACCGAAAACGAAACATCGGCAGCCTGCGCCGACAATGAATGCCCCAGGGTGAAGACGGCAGCCGCCGCCAAGCCGAGCAGCTTCTTCATGAGCAACATCCTTCTTTGCTGTTATTAGTGTCCGCCTCATATCAGGCAAGGCGGTAGAAAACGGCAGCGGTACGGTAGTTCAGTTGCTTTTCAGGTTTTCTTTACAATGAAAAGCTTTGCACACTGCCAGACTTATGCCACAGCAAAGGTAGGATTTTCCTGAGAGATTGCGGATCAGCACTGGTCCAGAAACGGGTATCCCGAGCCGGTCCTTCAGCCAACAGGTCATCCGCGCCCAGCAGCCTCTGCAGTTGGCGCGCCACCGCGGCGCCAGTGTCGATGATGGCCACGTCGGCTGGCACCATGCCGGCCAGCAACGGGCGCAAGAAGGGGTAATGGGTGCAGCCGAGGATCAGCGTGTCGCAGCCAGCGGCCAGCAACGGCTGAACATAACCTTGCAGCAACTGGCGCAGCGCCGGGCTGGCCAGGTCGCCGGCCTCGATCAACTCGACCAGCCCCGGGCAAGGTTGGGTGATGACCTGTACGTCATTGGCAAAACGGTCGAGCAAGGCGGCGAACTTGGCGCTCTGCAGGGTACCGGTGGTGGCCAGCACACCGACCACGCCAGAGCGCGTGGCGGCGGCAGCGGGCTTCACCGCCGGCTCCATGCCCACCAGCGGCCAGTTCGGGTACAACTCGCGCAGGTCGGCCACCGCCGCCACCGTGGCGGTATTGCAGGCCAGTACCATGGCCTTGGCGCCCTGTTCATGGAAGAACGCAGCAATGCGCCGGAGACGCTCACGGATATAGTCCGGCGACTTCTCGCCGTAGGGTATGTGGCCGCAATCACCCACGTACAGCAGCGTCTCGTTGGGCAGCAGGCGCTGGATCTCGGCGAGTACCGACAAGCCGCCAACCCCGGAGTCCATCACGCCGACCGGCGCCGAACGCTCAGCCATCGCGCTTGCCGCAGACCGCACAAGCCGGGTCGCGCTTGACCCGCAATTCGCGGATACGAGTGCCGAGCGCATCGATCAACAGCAGGCGGCCGACCAGCGGCTCGCCGAACCCGGCCAGCAGCTTCATCGCCTCCAGCGCCTGCAGGCTGCCTACCAGGCCCACCAGTGGGCCGATCACGCCGGCTTCGCTGCAGGTCAGTTCGGCTTCGCTGCCATGGCCGTACAGGCAGTGGTAGCAAGGGCTGTAGTCACGCCGTGGGTCGAACACCGACAACTGCCCTTCCAGGCGGATCGCCGCACCGCTGACCAGCGGCTTGCCAGCCGCGACACAGGCGGCGTTGACCGCCTCACGGGTACCGAAGTTGTCGGAGCAGTCCAGCACCAGGTCGACCGCCGCCACGGCGGCCGCCAGCGAATCCTCGTCCAGCGCCTGGCGATGGGCGACCAGGCTGATTTCCGGGTTGATCGCCTGCAAGCGCTGCAAGGCCGAATCGACCTTGCTCATGCCGACGCTGGCACTGTCGTGGATGACCTGGCGTTGCAGGTTGGTCAGGTCGACGGTGTCGAAGTCGGCCAGGTGCAGCTCCCCCACCCCGGCGGCGGCCAGGTACAGGGCAACTGGCGAGCCAAGGCCACCGAGCCCGACGATCAGCGCCTTGCTCTGCTTGAGCCGCAACTGGCCGTCAATATCGATCTGGGCCAGCAATACCTGCCGGCTGTAACGCAGCAGTTCCTGATCACTCAACATGGCAGGCGCCCCAGGGTAATGCGTTCATGACCGCCCAGATCCATGCGGCTGGCGACCTCGATGAAACCTTGTTCAGCCAGCAGGGCGCGCACCGCCGCTGCCTGATCGTAGCCGTGTTCCAGCAACAACCAGCCACCCGGCAACAGGTGCGCGGGGGCCTGGGCGGCGATTACGCGCAGGTCGTCCAGGCCATCGGCCCCGGCCACCAGCGCGCTGCTGGGCTCGAAGCGCACATCACCGGCAACCAGGTGCGGGTCTGCGGCGGCGATGTAGGGCGGGTTGCTGACAATCAGGTCGAAACGCTCGCCGGCCAGGCTGTCGAACCAGTGGCTGAGGCGTACCTGGACGTTTTCCAGGCCCAGGCGCTGGCGATTGCGCTCGGCCAGGGCGACGGCCTCCTCCACTCGGTCCACTGCGGTTACCTGCCAGGCCGGGCGATCACTGGCCAGGGCCAGGGCAATCGCGCCGGTGCCGGTGCCCAGGTCAAGGACCTTGGCCGGCGTGGCAGGTTGCAGCTCAAGGGCGGCTTCGACCAGCAGCTCGGTATCCGGCCGCGGGATCAGGGTATGCGGCGCCACTTCCAGGTCGATCTTCCAGAAGCCCTGCAGCCCGAGAATGTAGGCGACCGGCTCGCCGCCACGGCGGCGCTGCAGGTAACCGGCATAGGTCTCGGCGTCTTCGCTGCTGACGATTCGCTCGGGCCAGGTATGCAGGTAGCTGCGCGACTTGCCGATGGCCGCAGCCAACAGCAGCTCGGCATCCAGCCGCTCGGTGGGCGATTCTGGCAACTGCGCGTTGCGCAGCAGGCTGGCGATGATGGTCATCAGTCCCCCAGGGCGGCCAGTTGATCGGCCTGGTACTCGGCCAGCAGCGGTTCGATCACCGCCTCCACGCCGCCGGCGAGGATGTCGTCCAGCGAGTACAGGGTCAGGTTGATACGGTGGTCGGTCACCCGGCCCTGCGGATAATTGTACGTGCGGATGCGCTCGGAACGGTCGCCAGAGCCGACCAGCAGCTTGCGCTCGGTGGCGATGGCGTTCTGCGCCGCGCTGGTCTGCATGTCGTTGAGCTTGGCCGACAGCCAGGACATGGCGCGGGCACGGTTCTTGTGCTGCGAACGCTCTTCCTGGCACTCGACCACGATACCGGTTGGCAAGTGGGTGATACGGATCGCCGAATCGGTCTTGTTGACGTGCTGGCCACCGGCACCGGATGCGCGGTAGGTGTCCACGCGCAGGTCGGCCGGGTTGATCTCGATGGCCGCCTGTTCGTCCGGCTCGGGCAGTACCGCCACGGTGCACGCGGAGGTGTGGATACGGCCCTGGGATTCGGTCTCGGGCACGCGCTGTACGCGGTGCGCGCCGGACTCGAACTTGAGCTTGCCGTACACGCTCTCCCCCTCGACGCGAGCGATGATTTCCTTGTAGCCGCCGTGTTCGCCTTCGTTCTCGGAGAGGATTTCCAGGCGCCAGCCACGCTTTTCGGCGTAGCGCGAATACATGCGGAACAGGTCGCCGGAGAAGATCGCTGCCTCGTCGCCACCGGTGCCGGCACGGATTTCGAGGAACACGTTGCGGCCGTCGTTGGGGTCCTTGGGCAACAGCATGCGTTGCAGCTGCGACTCCAGCGTCAGCAGTTGTTCCTTGGCTTCACGCACTTCTTCCACGGCCATTTCGCGCAGGTCCGGGTCACTGTCCTTGAGCAGCGCCTGGGCACCTTCGAGGTCGTCCTGGACTTTGCGCCACTCTTTATAAGCAGCGTAGACCGGCTCGACTTCGGCGTACTCACGGGAATAGGCGCGAAAGCGCGTCTGGTCGGAAATGACCTCGGCATCACCGAGCAGTGCGGTGAGTTCTTCGAAGCGGTCCTGGAGGATTTCCAGTTTGTTCAGCAGCGACGCTTTCATTGCGGGGATTTGTCCGTCGAGCCCTCGTTGAGGGCAAAGAGTTCCTGGGCCATGGCCAGCGCATCGAGGCGGCCCTCGGCCGAGAGCCTTTTCAGTTGCACGCTTGGCGCATGCAGGAGTTTGTTGGTCAGCCCCCGGGCCAGTTGGGCCAATACGTCTTCGGGGTTGCCGCCGTTGGCCAGCAGGCGCTGGGCCTTTTGCAGTTCTTCGTCGCGCAGGCGCTCGCTTTGCTGGCGATAGGCCTTGAGCACGTCCACCGCGGCCAGCTCGCGCAGGCGCAGCATGAAATCTTCGGCCCCCACCGACACCAGTTCCTCGGCGGCCTGGGCCGCGCCCTGGCGGCTCTTGAGGTTTTCCGCCACCACGTCGTGCAGGTCATCGACAGTGTACAGGTAGACGTCGTCCAGTTCGCCGACTTCGGTTTCGATATCGCGCGGTACGGCGATGTCGACCATGAAGATCGGCTTGTGCCGGCGCTGCTTCAGCGCGCTCTCGACCGCGCCCTTGCCGAGGATTGGCAGCTGGCTGGCGGTGGAGCTGATGACGATGTCGCTGTTGGCCAGTTCCTGGGGGATGTCGGCCAGCAGTACCGCGTGCGCACCGAACTGCTCGGCCAGGATGCTGGCCCGCTCCAGGGTACGGTTGGCCACGACGATGCGGCGCACGCCCTGCTCATGCAGATGGCGGGCGACCAGGGTGATGGTTTCGCCGGCGCCGATCAGCAGGGCCTGGCTACGGCCCAGGTCGCTGAAGATCTGCTTGGCCAGGCTGACTGCGGCAAACGCCACCGACACCGGGTTTTCGCCGATGGCGGTGTCGGTGCGCACCTGCTTGGCGGCGCTGAAGGTGGCCTGGAACAGGCGCCCGAGCAGCGGGCCGACGGTGCCGGCCTCACGCGCCACGGCGTAGGCGGACTTCATCTGGCCGAGGATCTGCGGCTCGCCGAGCACCAGCGAGTCCAGGCCGGAGGCCACCCGCATCATGTGCTTCACCGCCTCGTGCTCTTCGTGCACGTAGGCGCTGGCGCGCAGCTCGTCCAGGCTGAGGCGGTGATAGTCGGCCAGCCATTGCAGCACGGCATCGGCGGACAGGTGGTCCTGCTCTATATAGAGCTCGCTACGGTTGCAGGTCGACAGGATCGCCGCTTCGCGGCTGGATGTCAGTCGGCAGAGCTGCTGCAGGGCGTCTACCAGCTGCTCTGGGGTAAACGCCACGCGCTCGCGTACGTCTACCGAGGCAGTCTTATGGTTGATACCAAGTGCAAGAAAGGCCATGCAAGGTCGCTGGTTGTGACGAGAAGCCGATAATTGTCCTCTTTCGCAGGTTTCAGGACAACCACCGTTGGTGTTCGCCTTGACACTTTCTGCGCCTGTAAAATCGAGCGCCGCCCGCGCGGCGCTTCGCGGGACAAGCCCGCTCCCACATTTGTTGCAACGTGCCGAACCTGTCAGGCCATGGTTGCACGCCTTGTTGGCTCGACTCTATTTCGAGGTGGACACATCCGCAGCCCCACTTGTCTGAAGACATGCACCAAGGCTGGCAACGCCTCTCCAACAGACATGGCCACGTTGCAACAAATGTGGGAGCGGGCTTGTCCCGCGAAGCGCCGCGCGGGCGGCGCTCGATCTCCGCACCACCACACCAATCAAGCCATACACCCGGCACAACCAACCTGTCCGGAACCCTTCCCCCCCCTCAAAGGTCGCAGTTAACCAGCCACAGCACAGGTGGGTTTGCCCCCGCGCTTGTGTCATCATGCTCCGACCGCCGGTGAGTCCTCCAATAAGCCTTCTATGAACAAACCATACGCATTGCTGCTTGCCTTCGCCCTGCTCCAGGGCTGCCAGAGCCTGGCCCCGCAAAAGGCCGAGCCTCCCGTCGCCGAGGCCGGCAAACCCGAGGCGGAAAAGCCCGTGGTGTATGGCTCGTTCAAGCAGGACACGCTCTATAGCCTGCTGGTGGCGGAGCTGGCCGGCCAACGCAACCGCTTCGACATCGCCCTGGCCAACTACACCGACCAGGCCGCGAAAACCCAGGACCCGGGGGTTTCCGAGCGCGCCTACCGCATTGCCGAATACCTCGGCGCCGACGAACCGGCGCTGGACAACGCCCTGGTCTGGGCCCGCAACGACCCGCAGAACCTCGACGCCCAGCGCGCCGCCGCCATCCAGCTGGCCCGCGCCGGCCGCTATGACGACTCCATGGCGTACATGGAAAAGGTGCTGCAGGGCCAAGGCGACACCCATTTCGACTTCCTCGCCCTGTCCGCCGCCGAAACCGACCAGGGCACCCGCGACGGCCTGCTGCAAAGCTTCGAGCGCCTGCTGGTGAAGTACCCGGACAACAGCCAGCTGGTGTTCGGCAAGGCCCTGCTGCTGAACCAGGACGGCAAGGCCGAAGAAGCTCTGGAGCTGCTCGAGTCGCACCCGCCGCAAAACGACGAAGTCGCCCCGATCCTGCTGCGCGCGCGCCTGCTGCAAGCCCTGAACCGCGGCCCGGAGGCCCTGCCACTGCTGCGCGGCGCGATTCGCGACAACCCGGACGACAAGCGCCTGCGCCTGACCTATGCCCGCACCCTGGTCGAACAGGACCGCATCGCCGATGCCAAGGGCGAGTTCCTCAGCCTGGTCCAGCAATACCCCGACGACGACGAACTGCGCTATTCGCTGGCCCTGGTGTGCCTGGAAAACAAGGACTGGGATGAAGCCGAGGGCTACCTGCAGGAGCTGATCGAGCGCGACAGCAACGTCGACGCCGCGCACCTGAACCTGGGCCGCATCCGCGAGGAGCGCCACGACCCCGCTGGCGCCCTGCGTGAATACGCCCTGGTCGGCCCGGGCCCCGACTACCTGCCGGCGCAATTGCGCCAGGCCGACATCCTGATCGCCAACGGCCGTGGTACCGAGGCCTCCCGCCTGCTCGCCGACGCCCGCGAAGCCCAGCCGGATTACGCCATCCAGCTGTTCCTGATCGAATCGGAAAGCTACAGCAACAACAACAAGGACGCCCAGGCCAGCCAGGTGCTGCAGCAAGCCATCCAGCGCTACCCGGACGACCTCAACCTGCTGTACACCCGCGCCATGCTGGCCGAAAAGCGTGACGACCTGCCGCAGATGGAAAAAGACCTGCGCGCCATCATCGCCCGCGAGCCGGAAAATGCCATGGCCCTGAACGCCCTCGGCTACACCCTGGCCGACCGCACCACCCGCTACAGCGAAGCCAAGGCGCTGATCGACAAGGCCCATCAGCTGACCCCGGACGACCCGGCGGTGCTCGACAGCCTGGGCTGGGTCAACTACCGCCTGGGCAACCTCGACGAGGCTGAAACCTACTTGCGCAAGGCCTTTGCCAGCTTCCCCGACCACGAAGTGGCCGCCCACCTGGGCGAAGTGCTATGGGCCAACGGCAAGCGCCGCGAAGCCCGCCAGGTCTGGGCCAAGGGCTTCGAAGCCCAGGCCGACAGCCCCATCCTGCGCAAGACCCTCCTGCGCCTGACCGGATCCGAGACTCTCTAACGCCATGTTCCTGCGCCATTGCATTACCTTCACCCTGATCGCCCTGCTGGCCGGCTGTGCCGGCTTCGGTAGCCGCGAGGCCCTGCAGGGCCACGGCAACCCGCAGCAGTGGCGCGCCCATAAAGAGCAGCTGAGCAGCCTCGATGGCTGGCAGATCAACGGCAAGGTCGGCATCCGTGCCCCACGCGACTCCGGTAGCGGCACGCTGTTCTGGCTGCAACGCCAGGACTACTACGACATTCGCCTGGCCGGCCCGCTGGGCCGTGGCGCCGCACGTCTGACCGGGCGCCCCGGCGGCGTGGTGCTGGAAGTGGCCAACCAGGGCCGCTACGAGGCCCCCAGCCCCGAAGCCCTGCTGGAAGAACAGCTGGGCTGGCAGCTGCCGGTCTCGCACCTGGTCTGGTGGGTACGCGGCCTGCCCGCCCCCGACAGCAAGAGCAAGCTGACCCTGGACAGCGACAGCCGCCTGGCCAGCCTCGACCAGGATGGCTGGCAGGTGCAGTACCTGAGCTACACCGAACAGAACGGCTACTGGCTGCCCGAGCGCCTCAAGCTGCACGGCAAGGACATCGACGTGACCCTGGTGGTCAAGGACTGGCAGCCGCGCCAGCTGGGACACTGATACATGCAAACCCTTACCCTGCCCGCCCCGGCCAAGCTCAACCTGTGGCTGCACATCATCGGCCGCCGCGCCGACGGCTATCACGAGCTGGAAACCGTGTTCCAGTTTCTCGATCACGGCGACGAACTGCACTTTGCCTTGCGTGACGACGGCGTGATCCGCCTGCATACCGAGATCGAGGCGGTACCGCACGACAGCAACCTGATCGTGCGTGCCGCGCGCAAGCTGCAGGAGCAATCCGGCACGACGTTGGGCGCCGACATCTGGCTGAGCAAGGTGCTGCCCATGGGCGGTGGCATCGGCGGCGGCAGCTCGGATGCCGCCACTACCCTGTTGGCCCTCACCCACCTGTGGCAACTGGACTGGGACGAAGACCGCCTGGCCGCACTGGGCCTGAGCCTGGGCGCCGACGTACCGGTATTCGTGCGCGGCCACGCGGCATTCGCCCAGGGCGTGGGTGAACAACTGACCCCGGTCGACCCGGAGGAGCCGTGGTATGTCGTGCTGGTGCCGCAAGTGTCTGTCAGCACAGTAGAAATTTTTTCACATCCACAGTTGACACGTGATTCGCTCCCCCTTAAGATGCGCCCCGTTCCCGAGGGAAACAGTCGAAATGACTGCCAACCGGTGGTAGAGCAGAGTTACCCGGAAGTTCGCAATGCGTTGAATTCACTGGGCAAATTCACTGAGGCTCGATTAACCGGTACTGGAAGTTGTGTGTTTGGGGCCTTCCCAAGCAAAGCCGAAGCTGATAAAGTACTGGCCCTTCTTTCAGCGACCCAAACAGGGTTTGTGGCGAAAGGAAGCAACGTTTCGATGTTGCATCGCAAGCTGCAAAGTCTGGTCAAGAAGTCGAGCGCATAAGCGTTCGCAGCAACAGATACAGGGGCGTCGCCAAGCGGTAAGGCAGCAGGTTTTGATCCTGCCATGCGTTGGTTCGAATCCAGCCGCCCCTGCCATTTTCCTTATACTCATCCAGGTTACCCTCAGCCTTCAGGTACTGCGCGTGTCCAAGATGATGGTCTTTACGGGGAATGCCAACCCCGATCTGGCTCGGCGTGTAGTACGTCAGCTGCATATCCCTCTCGGTGATGTCTCTGTCGGTAAGTTCTCCGACGGCGAGATCAGTGCCGAGATCAATGAAAACGTTCGTGGTAAAGACGTCTTCATTATTCAGCCGACCTGTGCCCCGACCAACGATAACCTGATGGAACTGGTAGTGATGGCCGACGCCTTCCGCCGCTCCTCAGCATCCCGAATCACCGCCGTGATTCCTTACTTCGGATACGCCCGCCAGGACCGCCGTCCGCGTTCGGCACGTGTAGCCATCAGCGCCAAAGTCGTCGCTGACATGCTCACTGTCGTCGGTATCGACCGTGTACTCACCGTCGACCTGCACGCTGACCAGATCCAGGGTTTCTTCGATATCCCGGTCGACAACATCTACGGCTCGCCCGTACTGGTCGACGATATCGAAGACCAGCGTTTCGAGAACCTGATGATCGTCTCCCCGGACATCGGTGGTGTCGTGCGCGCACGTGCCGTCGCCAAGTCCCTGGGCGTCGACCTGGGTATCATCGACAAGCGCCGCGAGAAGGCTAACCACTCCGAGGTCATGCACATCATCGGCGACGTCGAAGGGCGCACCTGCATCCTGGTAGACGACATGGTCGACACCGCCGGCACCCTGTGCCACGCGGCCAAAGCCCTGAAAGAACACGGCGCTGCCAAGGTTTACGCCTACTGCACGCACCCTGTCCTGTCGGGCCGCGCGATCGAGAACATCGAGAAGTCGGTACTGGACGAGCTGGTGGTGACCAACACCGTTCCGCTGTCCGCCGCTGCTCAAGCCTGTGACCGTATCCGTCAGCTGGATATCGCACCGGTTGTCGCTGAAGCGGTCCGCCGCATCAGCAACGAAGAATCGATCAGCGCGATGTTCCGCTAAGCGGAACACACGCTGACGAAAAGCGCCCCGCCCCAACACTGGTTGTTGGGGCGGGGCTTTTTTGCCATCCCCGTTGGCG
Source organism: Pseudomonas sp. 43(2021) (assembly GCF_017490805.1). NCBI lineage: Bacteria > Pseudomonadati > Pseudomonadota > Gammaproteobacteria > Pseudomonadales > Pseudomonadaceae > Pseudomonas > Pseudomonas sp. 43(2021). Next base: position 67,871 of record NZ_JAFGYJ010000011.1, on the reverse strand, counting down.
CTGGTCGCAAACGCCCTCGGGGGGCTATTTTGGAGAAACAAAATGACCGAATTCACTCTGAACGCCCAAGCGCGTACTGACCTGGGGAAAGGTGCGAGCCGCCGCCTGCGTCACTCCGCCAACATCCCAGCCGTTGTCTACGGTGGTAACCAGGACGCCCAGTCCCTGACCATCCTGGCCAAGGAAATCACCAAGCTGTTCGAAAACGAGGCTGCCTTCAGCCACGTTCTGGAACTGAACGTCGACGGCGCCAAGCAAAACGTCGTGGTCAAGGCCCTGCAGCGTCACCCGGCCAAAGGCTTCATCATGCACGCCGACTTCGTTCGCGTCGTTGCTGGCCAGAAACTGACCGCCAAGGTACCGGTTCACTTCGTCAACGAAGAAGCCCCGGTCAAGAAAGGCGGCGAGATCTCCCACGTAGAAGCCGAGATCGAAGTTTCCTGCGAAGCCAAAGACCTGCCTGAGTTCATCGAAGTTGACCTGGCCAACGCTGAAATCGGCACCATCATCCACCTGTCGGACCTGAAAGCTCCGAAAGGCGTAGAGTTCGTAGCTCTGGCCCACGGTGATGACAAAGCTGTTGCCAACGTTCACGCTCCACGCGTTGCTCCAGAAGCAGAAGGCGCTGCCGAGTAATCCACTCGCGCGCCGGCGTTGATCGGGTTACAGTGCCGCGCGCCCTGTAACCCACCAACTCCAAGGAAGAGCCCCTGACGTGACCGCCATCCAGTTGATCGTCGGCCTGGGTAACCCCGGCCCCGAATACGAACAGACCCGGCATAACGCAGGGGCTCTTTTCGTTGAACGCATTGCCAGCGCCCAGCGCGTCTCGTTGACCGCTGACCGCAAATATTTCGGCCTGACGGCTAAATTCAGCCATCAGGGCAACGACGTTCGTCTGCTCATCCCCACCACCTACATGAACCGTAGCGGCCAGTCCGTGGCGGCCTTGGCCAATTTCTTCCGCATCAAGCCGGAAGCGATCCTGGTGGCGCATGACGAACTCGACCTGCCCCCGGGCGTCGCCAAGCTCAAGCGCGGCGGTGGCCATGGTGGGCACAACGGCCTGCGCGACATCATCGCGCAGCTCGGCAACCAGAACGACTTCCACCGCCTGCGGCTTGGCATCGGCCACCCGGGCGACGCCAAACTGGTCTCCAACTTCGTCCTGGGCCGCGCGCCGCGCGCCGAGCAGGAGAAGCTCGACGCCAGCATCGATTTTGCCCTCGGCGTGCTGCCGGACGTGCTTGCCGGCGACTTCGCCAAAGCGATGCGCGAGCTGCACAGCCAGAAGGCCTGATTTCCTTAGAGAGGGGAATACCCATGGGTTTCAATTGCGGCATCGTCGGCCTGCCCAACGTCGGCAAGTCCACCCTGTTCAACGCCCTGACCAAGTCTGGCATCGCGGCGGAGAACTTCCCTTTCTGCACCATCGAGCCAAACAGCGGCATCGTGCCAATGCCCGATGCGCGCCTGAATGCGCTGGCTGAAATCGTCAAGCCAAACCGCATCCTGCCGACCACCATGGAATTCGTCGACATCGCCGGCCTGGTGGCTGGTGCTTCGAAAGGCGAAGGCCTGGGCAACAAGTTCCTCGCCAACATCCGCGAGACCGACGCCATTGCCCACGTGGTGCGCTGCTTCGAAGACGAGAACGTGATCCACGTTTCCAACAGCGTCGACCCCAAGCGTGACATCGAGATCATCGACCTCGAACTGATCTTCGCCGACCTCGACAGCTGCGAGAAGCAGTTGCAGAAGGTTGCCCGCAACGCCAAGGGCGGCGACAAGGACGCCCTGGCGCAGAAGGCCATCCTCGAGCAGCTGATCCCGCACTTCACCGAAGGCAAGCCTGCACGCAGCCTGATGAAGAACATGAGCGCCGAAGACAAGGCGGTCATCCGCGGCTTCCACCTGCTGACCAGCAAGCCGGTGATGTATATCGCCAACGTGGCCGAAGACGGCTTCGACAACAACCCGCACCTGGACGTGGTCAAGGCCATTGCCGAGGAAGAAGGCGCGGTGGTGGTGCCGGTGTGCAACAAGATCGAAGCGGAAATCGCCGAGCTGGAAGACGGTGAAGAGAAGGACATGTTCCTTGAGGCCCTGGGCCTGGAAGAGCCTGGCCTGAACCGCGTGATCCGCGCCGGTTACGAACTGCTGAACCTGCAAACCTACTTCACTGCCGGCGTGCAGGAAGTACGTGCCTGGACCGTACGCGTCGGTGCCACCGCACCACAAGCCGCTGGCGTGATCCACACCGACTTCGAAAAAGGCTTCATCCGCGCTGAAGTGGTGGCCTATGACGACTTCATCCAGTTCAAGGGTGAGAGCGGTGCCAAGGAAGCCGGTAAATGGCGCTTGGAAGGCAAGGATTACATCGTCAAAGACGGCGATGTGATGCACTTCCGCTTCAACGTATAGTGAGTGCTCATTGGCAGCCAACCATCATGTGCCAACCTATGGACACGATGGTTGGCTGTCAATCTGTAAAGTGCTAGCTCGAGCTCATCTCGGGCAGCTCTTTAGAGGAGGCTCATATGACTTGTCTGGAATACGTTCACCTTTCTCCTGTCTCCTCCACCACCTCCTGTGGTCCCTCCTCCTTTACCCCCCCCATCTACGCCTACCTGACATCAAACACCTTCCGCAAATTTTCTGGGATACGGGTGCGAGCTGGTCAGAGGTGAATCTGTGGACGTTAGACAAAATCCAGACTCAGCATCGAGATGTTGAAACGGTAAACGCTCTCCTTAAACACCTTCACGCCTATGCCTCTCACCTGGAAAGTTCAGGCTTAGACTGGCGCCATTTTCCAGTTCGAATCTCAAACAGATCGGTCTATAAGTATCGAGGCGAGCTTGTTGCGTGCATGAAAGGCCTTGCAGACATTGGCGGAAAATGCCGTCGGTAACCAGCCCAATGTGGTGATCCAAGTGGTAATGCCTGGCAAATCGGAAACTCGAACACTCCGCCTCGCTCAGGACCAACCCTGACAGAGTGCGGATGTAATGAATTTCGGATGTTTGCATCGAGTCGGGACCACGGGTGGAGGTGGGCTGAGTCAGCGTGCCAGATTCACCCGTCCGTTCATTAGAAGCATTAAAAGGCACTATCCGCATGGATAGTGTCTGCGTAAGCGAGCAGCTTAATTGTCCCCAAAAAAGGAACAATCATTCCCGTTTAAGCCTAATTGTCTTGAAATAGACCCTTCGTCAGAATGGCATCCATACCGCAGACAACGCCACCGGCACAGCGCGGTGACCCATTTAAAACCCATGGCTTTCAACCATTCTGAAGAGATCACGACCATGTCCAAACGCGAACTGCTGAACCCAACCAACTCCGCTCTGATCCTGATCGACCACCAGCCGCAGATGGCTTTCGGTGTCCAGTCGATCGACCGTCAGACCCTGAAGAACAACACCGTTGGCCTGGCCAAGGCCGCCAGGATCTTCAACGTGCCGACCATCTACACCTCGGTCGAAACCGAAAGCTTCAGCGGCTACATCTGGCCCGAACTGCTGGCAGTGAACCCGGGCGCCAAGCCGATCGAGCGCACCTCGATGAACAGCTGGGAAGACGCCAAGCTGGTTGAAGCCGTGAAGGCCACCGGCCGCAAGAAGCTGGTCATGGCCGCGCTGTGGACCGAGGTCTGCCTGACCTTCCCGGCTCTGGAAGCCATGGAAGCCGGCTACGAGGTGTACATCGTCACCGACGCCTCGGGTGGCACCACTCAGGAAGCACACGACATGTCGGTGCAGCGCATGATTCAGGCCGGTGCGATTCCGGTGACCTGGCAGCAGGTTCTGCTGGAATACCAGCGTGACTGGGCACACAAGGACACCTACCAGGCGGTCATGGACCTGGTCGTGGAACACAGCGGTGCCTACGGCATGGGCGTTGATTACGCCTACACCATGGTGCACAAAGCCCCACAACGTAAGGTGTCCTGACCGTTAGCCGTGAAACCAGCCGCTTGAGGCTATATCTCAAGCGGCTGGTTTCGCGCTGACTCGTCGCACCCTGCGTTCAGCGATCCGACGGTAGTCGAGCCCAGAAGAGGTGCCGCCATGAGTCCAATTGAGAGCTTCGCAGTCAATCACCCATTGTCGCTGCTCGCATTGAATGTGTTTGGCGACCAGATTGGATTACCAATCCCGTCCTACCCTTCACTCGTGCTTGCAGGCGCCTTCGCTAGCGAGCACGGCGCGCCCGATCCTGCCTTGGTCATCGCCATGGCTGTGGTTGTGTGCTTGGTGGCGGACAGTATCTGGTACTGGATGGGCAGCCGTTTCGGCGAAGTCCTCACCAGACGAATCTGTCGGGGTTCTCCCAAGATGGGGGCGGCCTTCGCTCAAGGCAGGAAGGCTTACCTGAGGTATGGACCGGTAGTCTTAGTCTTCGCCAAATTCGTACCTGGCGCAGGCGCCGTCTCAACGTTGTTGGCCGGCCAAATGGCTATGCCCAAATCGCACTTCGTCGCCTACAGCATTCTCGGCTCGCTCCTTTGGTGCTGTAGCGCTCTGGCCCTCGGCGCAGGCTTTGGTCGGCCAATCTTGTATGCCTTTGACAGCTTAAAAGACTACCTGCTGCTGGGTCTGGCCGCAGTGGGAATTGGTGGGCTCACCCTCATGGTCTTCAGAGCAGCACTTTCTGCTTTGAAACATGCGATGCGAAGCCCGGTTACGAAATAGCTCGCGGCAATCGCACCATTTTTAACGGTGATCCAAGGCGTCATCGTCACGATAGGAGGTTTATTCTCAATGTCTAAGTCTGAATTCCCGCAGAAAGAGAGCCCCCTCGCAGGTATCTCGGTGCCACTGGGACTACTTTTTTTTCGCGTCTCTGCCGCGCTTTTGCTTCTGCAGATCCACGGGTTGCCCAAGCTGCTGAACTGGAGCACAGAGCTACAGCGTATCGAGGATCCGTTTGGCCTAGGTCCGACGTTGACGTTGGCCATGGCAGTCTTCGCTGAAGTTCTCTGCCCCATCTTGCTCATACTCGGCATATTTGCACGCCTTGCTTGCCTCCCGGTCTTGGCCGTCCTCGGTGTTGCCCTATTAGTAGTGCATCCGGAATGGACGTTGGAGGAAGCACAATTCGCCTGGTTGTTCGCTGTATTGTTTGCCGGTTTGGCTATCACCGGGCCAGGTGCCTGGGTTTTCAAGGCACCGGCCTTTACTCCGAAACCCAAGGTTGTGTGACCCTCAGGTGCAACCCTCTTTGCGTCACAAGAATCATACCTAAGATACCGCTGCAGTCTCCGGAATCCGGAGCTCAGCGGCGAGAAAGTCCAGGAAGGCCCGTGTCTTGAGCGGGATCCTTCGAGCTGTGGGATAAACCGCATGAATTGAAATGGGCGGGGCCTCCCAATCTTTCAGCACCTGAACCAACCTCCCCTCGGCCAACGCCTTGTCCACGATAAACAATGGCAACAAGGCAATACCCATGTCCGCCTCTGCACCCTGCGCAAGCAAATCGCCATTGTTGGCGTGCAGCGGTCCGGTCACGTGAACACGCTGGATTTCTTTTCCGTTGCTCAGTTGCAAGCTAGCGCCGCTCTGCAGATACCCATAATTGAGGCATTTGTGACAGGCCAGGTCCTTAGGCGTTTCAGGAAAGCCGTGCTGAGCCAAATAACCTGGTGAAGCAACCAGGACCCTCGGTGCGGGAGAGAGATGCTTGGCTACTAGCGAGGAGTCAGCAAGACTCGCGATGCGGATCGTGACGTCGAAGCCGCCCTTGATAGGATCGACCTGCTGATCACTCAGAACAAGCTGCAGTTCTACCTTCGGATACAGCGCATGAAATTGAGGGAGCAGCGGACCCAGACGGCATAGACCGAAGGACATCGGAGCGTTTACTCGTAATACGCCTTGGACTTGCGCCAATCCACTCCGTGCTCGTTGCTCCGCCTCATCCAACGAAGCCACCACTTCTCGACACGCTTCGTAGTATTCGCAGCCTGCTTCCGTCAGGTGCAGGCTGCGGGTCGTGCGATGCAGCAGCTGTACTCCAAGCGCTTCTTCCAGCGCCTGGATTTGTTTACTCACCTTAGAGCGCGGTACATGCAGAATCCTCGCCGCCGCCGTGAATCCGCTGGCGTCAACGGTGGCTATGAAGGTCCGCATGCATTCAAATCGGTCCACTTGATTGTCCCTTTTTTTAAATCAAAAGTTCTTGCTTTTGCCTGATTGTCCCTATCCGATATGCACTTCAGAATGGCATCCATACCGCAGACAACGCCACCGGCACAGCACGGTGATCCGTTTAAAACCCATAGCTTTCAACCATCCTGTCCTGATTCATCCGACAATATCCCCATCCGAGCCCGTGCAGTGATGCACGGGCTTTTCGCGTGTGGAGACATGCGGCGACACAAAACTGCCCGACTCACTTGCGAGATGTGCCCTGGCCGACAAGCATCAGCCGATCTGGACTACTTGAGCAGCGGGACTTCAGCGGCACGTTGATAAGGTCCAAACAAAGCAGGTACCCAACGATATGCTTGGCCATTCATAGTCAAATGGCCGATGCCTGGAAACGGCAGATGCGCTGCTGCAAGCCATTCGCCCCGCTTGGCCAGATCGTTGAATTCCTCTTTGCGGGAAGCAATCGCTTGTTCAGGTTTTGTGTCGAAGTGAATAGAAACTTCGGGATGATCGAACTGCACCGCAGCACTGTGGATCAGGTCACCAATGAAAACGATGGCTTTGCCACCCGATTCGAACCGGTAAGTCACGCTGCCGGGTGTATGGCCAGCTCTGGCTATGACTTCCACCTCACGAATAGGCGGCTGAGGCGGGGTGAATGTCTTGAAGCGGCCAGCGTCACGGTATGGCTTGAGCGAATTGACTGCGATGTCAAAGTACTCTTTGCCACCTGCCGGCGCTTTGGCTTTCTCTTGCGGGCTCAACCAATAATCCGCCTCAGCTTTGGTGGCGTAGACCTGGGCATTCGGGAACAGGGCCTTACCCGATTCGGTCACCAAACCGCAGACGTGATCCAAATGCATGTGGGTGAGGAGGACGGTATCGATTTGCTCTGGCTTGTAACCAGAGGTGCGAAGGTTCGACTCCAGCGATCCGGCCGTCTGAGGTAGGCAATGCCCAGCACCGCTATCTACCAGCACAAGGTGCTTACCGGTATTCACGACAAAGGCGTTGAACGAGGTCTGCATACGCTCGGGGTCAACGGCATTCTCTACCAGTTGCTGACGGATTTTTTCAGGGGCAAGTCCTTCCAACAGGCTCGGCCCCAGATCGTTGTATCCGTCGAAGAGTGCGGTGACCTCGTAATCACCCACTGCTAGGCGGAAGTAACCTGGCACTTGGGTATGAATGGGCGCAGGCGGCTGTGCCCACGAGACATTCGCGCTCAATAGCGCAGCAGAAACGAGAAGGATTCGGAGGCTAGACATTTCAGGCTCTCAGAGAAAGGGTGAGCCTAGAGAGTATTTAGCCAGCTGCCAGAACTCTTGAAAAACTGTGCTCCGAGGCCGCGCTCAAAGGAGTTTGGTACTCACTGATCAGAACCTTGAGTCGCCTCGTCGACCGCTTCGAGCAAGGCTTCTTCCGTGAACGGTTTTGAAAGGCATGCAATCGCACCATGGTACATCGCCCCTGATAGAGCACTATCGTCCCAATGAGCTGACATGCAGATAACCGGCAAGCGGCTTTGCAGCCGGCACAGCTCTTTCTGCACATCCGCACCCGACAGGCCTTTCATTTTGAGGTCGAGCAAGGCACAACCGGCCTTCAAAGCAGATGGCGAGGCAAGGAAGTCCTCCCCTGACGCGAATGCCAGGGTATCAAATCCTGCTGAGCGCAATAGGTTCGAGAGGCTCTTTCGCACAGATGAATCGTCATCGACAATGCATATGACGATTGCATCCGACGGATCAGGACTGAGTGCTTTGCACTCAGTATATCTATTCATGCAGTTCCTGATCCTAAGGTCGAAGCAGAGCAGATCTTTGTGATGGATCGCAATCTTGTGACCAGCAGCGGTATCACCGCTGAAATCGACATGGCGCTAGCGATCGTTGCAGAGGATCACGGCAAAGAATTAGCCCTGGAAGTGGCGAAGGTGCTGCTGGTCGTTGGCCACTCAAAACCATCGCCTCGCGATGCGGTTTTTGCAGTGCTCGCTACATGCGCAAGGTGTTCTGCGAGCGTATCGGAGTGACCCCAAGCCAGTATCGACAGCAGTTTGGATCACAATGAAAAGAACCCGCAGTGTGCGGGTTCCTTTCATTAAAGGGCTCAGCCCAGGGTTCGCTGTGGCGCCTTGTGCACCATGGTGTAGGCGTAATCAACGCCCATGCCGTAGGCACCGCTGTGTTCCACGACCAGGTCCATGACCGCCTGGTAGGTGTCCTTGTGTGCCCAGTCACGCTGGTACTCCAGCAGAACCTGCTGCCAGGTCACCGGAATCGCACCGGCCTGAATCATGCGCTGCACCGACATGTCGTGTGCTTCCTGAGTGGTGCCACCCGAGGCGTCGGTGACGATGTACACCTCGTAGCCGGCTTCCATGGCTTCCAGAGCCGGGAAGGTCAGGCAGACCTCGGTCCACAGCGCGGCCATGACCAGCTTCTTGCGGCCGGTGGCCTTCACGGCTTCAACCAGCTTGGCGTCTTCCCAGCTGTTCATCGAGGTGCGCTCGATCGGCTTGGCGCCCGGGTTCACTGCCAGCAGTTCGGGCCAGATGTAACCGCTGAAGCTTTCGGTTTCGACCGAGGTGTAGATGGTCGGCACGTTGAAGATCCTGGCGGCCTTGGCCAGGCCAACGGTGTTGTTCTTCAGGGTCTGACGGTCGATCGACTGGACACCGAAAGCCATCTGCGGCTGGTGGTCGATCAGGATCAGAGCGGAGTTGGTTGGGTTCAGCAGTTCGCGTTTGGACATGGTCGTGATCTCTTCAGAATGGTTGAAAGCCATGGGTTTTAAATGGGTCACCGCGCTATGCCGGTGGCGTTGTCTGCGGTATGGGTGCCATTCTGTTTCGACCTAACCAAGTGCACAATTACAGCAATTTCGATTTCTCTGTTTCCAAAATGGAACCAGTGATTCGCTAGGCAAACATAGGTGCCAGAACACCTGGAGTCTGCGCGCCGAAGACAACAGTGCCGTTAATGCGAAAGGAAGGAATCACACGCCCGGCCCAACCTGCGACTGAGGTTTCGGTTTCCTGAAGCTCTCTACTAAACAAGTCACTAAGCAGGAAGGACTTAATGTCGCTAAAAGCCACTGCCTCCTGGCTCAGTAGCTTTTCCAGAACGGCATCATCACCGATGTTCTCACCGTAGCAATACAGAGCCTCGTACACTCGTTGCACGAATGCCTCGGCAGATCTCTCATTTCGCTGCAGCCACAGCACAGCAGCAAGGGCGGGACGGGTATCAGGAACGCTGCGGATTTGGCTAAAAGCAGGCTCCATGCCCAGCTTTTGCATCTCGGTCGTCACGAGAGACTGATGAATCAGAGCTTGTGTGCCGAAGCGGCGCTCCAAGAATTCAGCGTATGACATCCCTGCTGCTATCCGGCTCAGCGAAGACCGACACGGTTGGAACGTAACGTCGAAAGCCTTTCCGGCCTGATTCATCGCCATTGCAAGCCGACGCACCCCAATCCAACCCCAGGGATCGAGAAAGTCAAACGCTAATATTGGTGAAGTATTCATGCTCGATACCCTGAAGGATTTATTCACCTTAAGGGTAAGGAGTTACTCAAGACAGCAGAAGTCCCGCGTCACGCAATAGAGCATTGCGTAAGCTGCTATGCAATATTCAGTAACTCTTTCATGAATTGCGCGAAGACCCGAATGCGGGTGGACTCGCGATTTATAGGCAGGTAAATAATATTGATAGAGGAATTCACGGACGTTGGATTCACCTCATACTCAGGCATCAAGCGGGTGAGCCGTCCATGCTGCACATCCTCTGCAACCAACCAATCAGCTAACAGCGCCACGCCCTGCCCAGCGACTGCCGCATGCCTGAGGATGTCGGCATTATTGCTTTGCATTCGGCCTTGTACCGCCACGGATACCGTCTCGTCTTCGACTTCAAAATGCCAGTCCCTCATGGGGCCTCCGTAATCGAAGCGCATGCACGAGTGATCCAATAAATCACCAGGTTGCGTTGGGGCGCCATGCTGTTCCAAGTAGGCAGGGCTAGCCACTAACCAACGCTGAAAATGACCAACCGTAGTGCAGATCACCTCTTCGCTGGAAACGGTTGAGCCGAGTCGGACCGTTAAATCTATCCGATCCTTGTACAGATCGACCATTTCATCGCTAAGGTTCAGGCTCACTTCCAGTTCAGGATGGGCAGCAAGAAACCGCCCAAGGTGCGGCGAAATCAGGCGCCGACCAAATTCCACTGGAACGCTAATCCGCAGCTTGCCTTTCGCTTCACTTCCCCTGTCGGTAACCATGCTATCTGCTGCAGCGAGAGCGTCGAGGATGGTGATGGCGTGATCGAAATAGGCCTGGCCGAGATCGGTCGGGCTGTTCTGGCGTGTGCTACGTGTAATGAGTGTAGTGCCAAGATCCGCCTCCAGAGCAGCGACCTGCCGTGCTACAGACGATGTTGCCACGCCTAGCTTTCGCGCTGCTGCAGAGTATCCTCCACAACGCACGGTCTCTACGAACATGCTCAACGCGAGAAACTTATCCATGTATTCGACTCAGCTGATGATCCATGAGGGGAAGCCATTGTCGCCACCGGTCAACGGGGCAGGCAATCTGGATCATAGCCACTTGCCTGGCTTCGAGATATGACAGGCGTGCTGTCGCAGGAGCACCTAAATTCAAGAATCGTGTTGCAGATGCCATTAGCATTGTTGAGGCAACTTAAGGCTTTTTGTTGCACTTGGAGGACAGAGGTGTGATCTCTCTTCGCTATCCTTTGTCGACCCTCCCACGGTTTCGAATCGATAGTGATGAATCCTGGGCTCCAAGCCTGACTGGGCAGATTCTTCCCCAATTTAAGGTCCGCCTGGTCAATCCGATACGTCCTCCCTTTGGGCCGCGACACCTAGTGCATTGATGCTCCAGGTGATCGCGGTTTTTTTTGCAGCTATGTGTTCGGATCAACGCTTACCGACGTGCTTCGCGAAGAAAATCACCAGTGCCAAGGCGGGGATCGCTGCGGCAGCGTAAGCGGTAATCGCCCAGCCAAAGCTCTCGTAGAGTGGGCTCGCGACCATCGAACCCAACGCACCACCGACAAAGATGCTGGTCATGAACACTGCGTTCAGCCGTGCACGGCTGTTGGGGTCCAGGGCGTAGACTTCACGCTGGCCAAGGACCATGTTCATTTGCACGGCGAAATCCAGAGCGATCGCCGCAGCGACCAAGCCTAGGTAACCCAGCCCAGGGATCCCGGCGATGAGCAACGCAGCCGGTGCCATAACCAAGGCTACCAGTGTACTCACGTGACCATGACCTGCATCAGCCAGACGGCCTGCGATCGGGGCTGCAATGGCGCCCACGGCACCCACAAGAGCGAAGAGCGCTACACCGTTCTGGGTAAAGCCGTAGTGACGGATCAACTCGATCGGTACGACAGTCCAGAAGAAGCTGAAGCTTGCAAACAGTAACCCCTGATACAGAGAACGCTCACGAAGCACAGCATATTGCTTAGCCAGGCCGAAGACGGAACCAATCAAGCGGGCGTAGGTAGTGTGATGATTCGGAACGCGCTTAGGCAGTAGTGCCGCTACCAGGGCCGCGATAACGACCATCAGCACGGCGGCACTGAAGAACACGCCCCTCCAGCCCACATACTCCGACACCAGGCTTGAAACAGGGCGAGCCAGCAGGATTCCGAGCAACAGACCACTCATGATGTTGCCCACCACGCGGCCTCGACTGCTCTCAGGCGCCATGTGGGCGGCCAGCGGCACCAGGATCTGCACAGCGACAGAAGTAAGCCCGATCATCAGAGAGGCAATCAGGAACAGCGACGGCGAATCAGCGAAACCTGCTGCTGCGAGGAATGCGCCTACCACCAGGGTGAAGCCGATCACCAGACGCTTGTTTTCCATCAGGTCGGCCAGTGGAACCAAGAACAGCAGTCCAGCGGCATAGCCGAACTGGGTCAGCGAAACGATCAGGCTGGCATGTTCAGGCGAAAGGCCAATGCTTGGGGCAATAAGCTCAACGATGGGCTGTGCGTAGTAGAGGTTGGCGACTACGGCGCCACAGCAAAACGCGAGAAAGATGACCAACGCTTTAGATAGTGTCGGGACTGTATCGGCATGCACCGACGGTGAAGCAATTACATCAGGGCTGCTCGCTGACATGGCGACATCTCCGAATGGGTTGAGAAAGTTCAGGAGCAAGCCTATGCGTGAGGGACAGTCATGAGAATACGAACTTCCAGCAACGAAGTTATGCAAGTTGCGCAAAACTGGCAGCGTTGCGTGATGAGCAAAGCTTCGTTGCGTGAGGTACCTATACCCCTGTAAGTCGTGCTCCTTTAGGCTCACGCCTTCAACTAATCGGCACTCAATAAGCCGAGGTTGAAGATGAGGAGATCTTCGATGAGTTCGGCTCGATTGGCGTCCGCCATCTCAAGCCCCTGTAGCTTAGGGCGTCAGTCGGCGCTCTTAGCCAAGAGCGAGGTGGGTATTGATGTCACGTAAAAAGCTTTGGGTATCTGCAGCTGTTGCGCTCGGCGCAGGAGGACTTGCTGTAGCGTTCGGGCTGATGTGGCGACCTGCGATCGACCCGATCGATAAGCCTGTGGAATTCGATACGGCCCAAATCGCTCGAGGCGCCGACGTGGTGACAGCCGGCGATTGTGCTGTGTGTCATACGCGCCCGGGTGGCAAGTACCTCGCAGGTGGCCTGCCACTGGTGACGCCGTTCGGCACGCTCTACAGCACCAACATCACCCCGGACGCCACGACCGGCATTGGCCAGTGGCCGTTCGAAGCATTTGTACGTGCCATGCGCGAGGGCATCTCCAGAGACGGTCATTTTCTCTACCCGGCCTTCCCGTACAAGCACTACCGCCTGCTCAGCGACGACGACCTGGCCGATGCCTATGCGTATCTGATGAGTGGCCCGCCTGCATACGAGCCGGCGACACCCAATCGCATGAAGTTCCCCATGAACATTCGCCCGCTGGTCTCGGGCTGGAACTTGATGTTCCTGCACACGGCGCCGTTCGAGCCGGCAGCGCAGCAATCGCAACAGTGGAACCGTGGACGGTACCTGGTCGAAGGCGCAGGCCACTGCGGGGGTTGCCATACACCCCTGAACTTCCTCGGCGCTGAAAAAGACACCAAAGCACTTTCCGGTGGCGTGGTCGATGGGTGGGAAGCACCCTCCTTGCTGGGTCTGGCGAGTCGCGAGAAGCCTTGGTCGCAAACACAACTGGTGGAGTACCTGCAGGCCAAGGTTGTAGACAACCATGGCACGCCGGCCGGTCCAATGCGCCCGGTCAGTCAGGAGCTCGCCCGCCTGCCACAGACCGATGTCGATGCCATCGCGGAATACTTGCTGAGCCTGCCCGCGAGCGATGCCAAGCCGAGCCCTATCGGCGCCAGCACCGCGCTAACCGCTGAGTCGGCCCGTCTGGGCCATGATCTGTTCCAAGGCGCCTGTGCCGGTTGCCACGGCGGCGCGGCGCCCATGCGCGCCATCGACGGCAGACCGGCACTGACCACCACGTCAGCAGTCCAGGCCGATAAACCACGCAACTTCATCAAGACAGTGTTGGAAGGCATCGCGCCCACGCCCGGCGAACCGGGCCCAGCCATGCCGCCGTTCGCCGCGAGCCTGAACGACCAGCAGCTCACCGCCCTGGCCGAGTTCATCCGCCATCAGGCGAGCCCGGACAAACCGTGGCCTGATGTTGATGCAACCATTCAGGCACTGCGCCAGGAGACCCCATGAGCAAGGTGAATCTCAACGTAAACGGCCAGGTACACAGCCTGGATATCGACCCGGACATGCCGTTGCTCTATGCCCTGCGGAACCAGCTGGAGCTCAACGGCGCCAAGTACGGTTGCGGACTGGGCCAGTGCGGCGCCTGCACCGTCATCGTCGACGACAAGCCGGTGTTTTCCTGCGTGACCCCTTGCGCGGGGCTGGAAGGTCGCAAGGTGCGCACGGTCGAGAGCTTGGGCACGGCCGAGCACCCCGGCCCCTTGCAGCAGGCGTTCATTGATACCCAGGCTGCCCAGTGCGGTTACTGCATCGCCGGGATGATCATGCGCGCCCAGGCCTTGCTGGAGAAAAACCCTCGGCCCGACCAGGCTACGCTTCGCACCCACATGGCGACGAATCTGTGCCGCTGCGGTACCCACCTGCGGATTATCGAAGCCATTACACGCGTCATTGAAAACGGTGGTCTCCATGGCTAACAGCGAATTCAGTCGTCGCGCCTTCCTTCAAGGCAGCAGCCTGCTGATGGCCTTCACACTGATGCCGGTAGCCCGCAAGGCGCTGGCCGATACCGAGGTGGACACGCTCGGTACCGTCGTGCTCGCCCCCGACCTGCCGGGCAGCCTGCGCACCAACCCCTATCTCGACGCCTGGATCAAGGTAGGGGCTGAAGGCATCACGGTGTACACCGGCAAGGTGGAGCTGGGTACCGGGGTGAAGACTGCGCTGCTGCAGATCGCAGCGGAGCGGCTGGACGTTGCGCCGGCTGCGGTCAACTTCCTCACGGCGGATACCGCCCTGACCCCTAACGAAGGCTACACGGCTGGCAGCCATACGATTTTCGACAGCGGCACGGCGCTATTCAACGCGGCTGCGCAGGTTCGCCAAATGCTCATGGAGTCTGCCGCTCGACACTGGGGCTTGGACGTCGCCTCGCTGAAAACTGGTGATGCGATGATTACCGCACCGTCCGGGGCGCGCATGAGATATGCCGACGCCGTGGCTGGGGTGGACCTCCATCAGTACGCCCAGGCCAAGTCACCTGACATTTCACCTGAACAGTTCAAGCTTATCGGCCATGCGGTGCAGCGGCTCGACATCCCTGCAAAGGTCACTGGCGCCGCAGCGTTCGTACAGGACATGCGCTTGCCGGGCATGCTCCATGCCCGCGTGATCAGACCGCCGCGCCCGGGCAGCCAGCTCACCGGCTTTGATATGCCCGCCATCGAACGCCTGCCGGGTGTGGTCAAGGTGATCCGGGACGGCAATTACCTCGCGGTGGTAGCCAAAGATGAGTGGCAAGCGGTCAAAGCCATGCGCGCCGGCTACGAGGCCGCGACGTGGGCCGGTGGCGACGTGATCCCGGACCAAGCCGTGATTCACCAGTTGCTGCCCAAGTTGCAGTCCAAGCGCTATCCCATCAAGCATGAGGGGACCCCAGCGCCTTCGAGCGGCAAGACGTACCGGGCGCGGGTCACCAAGCAGTACCTGATGCACGGTTCCATCGGCCCATCCTGTTCGATAGCTTGGTTCAAAGACGGCATGCTGACGGTCTGGACCCACACCCAGGGAGTGTTCCCGCTGCGTGCAGGCATCGCCGAAATGGTCGGCCTGCCGCCAGCCGCCGTACGCTGCATCCACGCCGAAGGCTCGGGATGCTACGGACACAATGGCGCCGATGACGCCGCGGCCGATGCTGCTCTGATCGCCGTGCGCCTGCCAGGTGTACCCGTGCGAGTTCAATGGATGCGCGAACAGGAAAACCTCTGGGAACCCTACAGCTCGGCCATGCTTACCGAGCTGCAAGCCAGCCTGGGCAGTGACGGGCGGATCAACGACTGGAAGTACGAGCTGTGGACCACCCCGCACAACGAGCGCATCACCAACGCCGGACGCCTGGTGCCGGCGCGGATGATCGCCCGCCCGTTCACCTCGATGCCCTCCGTTCCGATTGCCCAGCCCGAGGGGGATGGCGACCGCAACGCGATCCCGCTTTACGAAACCGGTGCGTCTAGCATCGACATGAACTTCATCACCCAGATGCCGTTCCGGACCTCGGCGATGCGCTCGCTGGGCGCGCACATAAATGTCTTCGCCATCGAGGCCTGCCTGGACGAGTTGGCGGATCAGGCGGGTGTGGATGCCGTCGAATTCCGTCTTGAGCACCTCACCGACCCAAGGGCCCGAGCAGTCATTGAACGGGCCCGGGACGAGTTCGGTTGGCCACGCCGCTCACCGGCTCCGGGAAGCGGCATCGGCCTGGGCTTCGCCCGTTACAAGAACATCATGGGTTACTGTGCGGTGGCCGTGGAAATCCAGGTGCATCCGCAAACTGGCGACATCGAGATCCAGCGGGTGGTCACCGCAGTGGACGTGGGTCAGATCGTCAACCCCGATGGCCTTCGCAATCAGGTCGAAGGCGGTATCGTCCAGTCGAGCAGTTGGACGCTTTACGAGGCGGTCAGTCATGACGCCGGCGGGGTGCGCAGCTACGACTGGAGCGGCTACCCGATCCTGCGTTTCCCGCAGCTTCCCAAGCACGTGGAAGTACACATGATCGATCAGCCTGGCCAGCCGTTCCTTGGCGCTGCCGAAATCGTCCAAGGCCCGATGGCGGCGGCGCTGGGTAACGCCGTGGCCGATGCCACCGGCCACCGCCGGCTTGCGTTACCACTTACCCGCAAGGCCTGAGCAATGAGCAGGTCGCCGACGTTCGGTCAAGTGCTTGGAAAGGTAACGGCAGATGCAGCATCTTGATGTGAAGGTACTCGAGCAAGCACTGGCCTGGGCCGACGAAGGGCAAAGCATGTGGTTGTGCACCGTGCTCTCCACCTTCGGTTCGGCGCCGAGATCGCCTGGTGCAATGCTGGTGGCCACGCAGTCCGGCGCGCACTGCGGCTCGTTGTCGGGTGGCTGCGTCGAAGAAGAATTCCTCCAAGCGCTGGGCCGTGGCGAGCACGCGGCCCCCACCCAGGTTGTCAGTTACGGACGTACCGCTGAAGAGCGAAGCCGCCTGCAACTTCCCTGTGGCGGCAGCTTGGATGTGTTGGTCGAGCATCGAGAACCAACCGTGGAATGGAAGGCTCACCTGAGCCAGTTGCTCGACGCAATGCGTGGCCAGCACCGGCTGACGCGGATAATCGAACTTGAAAGCGACCTGTTCAGCTCCCGGCGTTACGCAGACGGAGCCGACACCGTGACTCGCCGTGGTAGCCGTCTGGAAATTAACCTAGGTCCTGCACTTCGCCTGCTACTTGCCGGCATGTCACCCGTCGCCCAGGCCTGTGGTCAGTTCGCCAAAGCCCTCGGGTTCGAAGTGATTGCCTGCGATCCGCGGGAAGAAGCGGCCGAAATGCCAATCGAAGGGGTGCCTCTGATTCCGCTGTTGCCCTCGCTGTACATCGCCAATGGAGGTTGCCACGAAGCGACAGCCGTCGTTGCGCTCACCCATGACCCGAAAATCGATGACCTCGCCTTGATGGAAGCTGTGCACACCCCTGCCTTCTATATCGGTGCAATGGGCTCCAAGCGCACTTCGGAAAAGCGAGCAGAGAGGTTGCGGCGAATCGGCGGCCTGTCGTCTACCGACGTAGACCGCTTGCACATGCCCATAGGCCTGGATATCGGTTCCAGAACCCCGGCCGAGATCGCCTTGTCGGTCATGGCTGACGTGCTGCGGGTTTACAGAGGTAAAGCTCGTACTGCGCTTTAGGGCAGAGATCCCAGGTTTTGCGAGTTGCGCAATGCACTTGCTCCGGTTTTGCGGATTATCAATTTTCGGTCTGGGTATTAACCTAACTTCATCAAACAGAAGCGACGATGTTTCATCTCTTGAATTTATTGAATTTACTTCAAAAGGAACTGAGTAATGACCAGCCATCTGTTCAATCCCATTCGTGTGGGCGCCTTAGAACTTCCTCATCGCATTGCGATGGCTCCATTGACCCGGTCTCGCGCTGGTCAACCTGGGGATGTCCCGACATCAATGGCTGCGGAGTATTATGGCCAGCGGGCAAGCGCGGCTCTAATCATTACCGAGGCCACGCAAATCTCTCAACAGGGGCAAGGTTACGCATGGACTCCAGGTATCTATACCCCTGAACAGATTCAGGCCTGGAAACGTGTAAGCGATGAGGTGCACGAACTCGATGGACGCATCTTCATGCAACTTTGGCACGTTGGCCGCGTTTCGCATCCCAGCTTCCAGCCGGATAACGCTCTGCCTGTGGCACCGAGTGCCATCGCAGCGCCTGGCAAGACCTTCATTGTCGACGAAGATGGTAACGGGGTGTGGGGGGATGTGCCGGTACCGCGCGCGCTAGAAACCGAAGAAATCGCCGCAATCATTGATGACTACCGCATCGCCGCGCTTAACGCCATCGAGGCCGGTATGGACGGCGTGGAAATCCATGCGGGCAACGGCTATCTGCTCGACCAATTCATCAACAGCAACAGCAACAAGCGCAATGACCCATACGGTGGTACTTATCAGAATCGGGCGCGCCTGCTCCTGGCGATCGTTCAGGCAGTTGCGCAAGAGATCGGTGCAGACCGCGTCGGTGTGCGTCTTACCCCGATGGGACGTTTCATGGGCATGGGAGACGACACCCCCATCGAGACCTTCACCTACATCGTGGAGTCGTTGAACCGCTATGGGCTGGCGTATCTCCACCTCGTAGAGCCTGCCGTTGTCGGTACGGTGAAGGACGAAAACTTCGACCCGCGCTGGGACGAGATCATCTTGAAGCTGCGTGACGCTTGGAACGGTGTGTTGATCATCGCAGGCGGTTATGACGCGGCCTCTGCGGAGAAAGCGATTCGGGAAGGACGCGCGGATGTTGTGGCTTTCGGTCGGCCGTTCCTGGCCAACCCGGATCTACCACGCCGGATTCGAGATGGATTGGAACTCAATACACCTGATCCGACCACCTTCTTCGGTGGCAACGAACGCGGCTACATCGACTACCCCGTACACCCGTAACTTGATCGACAGACTGGCTGGATGCCCCAGCCAGTTCTGTACGGTGCCAATTGTCCCTGATTTTGAAACAGTCAAATCGAAAGTGTTCATATTGTTGCCAAGTTGGCCTGAATTTATGATTTCTCCATCGAAAGCCACTTCGGCAAACTTTAAAATCAGGAGCAATCAAATGAACTCACTAAAAAATACCACTGCAGTAATCGGCCGCGTATTGTTGGCTGTTCTTTTCTTGCTTAGCGGCTTCAGCAAGCTGGCCTCACCAGAGGGAACCATTGCTTATATCGAGTCAAGTGGTTTGCCGCTCCCATTGCTGAGCTACTTGGCCGCACTTGGTGTGGAACTTGGTCTCGCCACACTGTTGATCATTGGTTTTCAAACGCGCATTGTCGCTGTGGTCATGGCTCTATTCACGGTAATGGCAGCGTTTGCTTTCCATAACAATCTGGCTGATCAAGGTCAGTTCATTAACTTCTTCAAGAACATTTCCATTGCCGGCGGTTTGTTGCAGATCGCAGCCTTTGGCGGCGGTGCGCTGAGCCTCGATGCGCTGGTGGCCAACATCAAAGCTCGGACTGCGAAAGCCCAACTCAATCCCGTCTAACCTTTCACGCCGCGAACGGCGCAGGGGGAAGTCATGACTACATCCACACAACGTGCCCCCTGGCTACCGATTTGGGCTGGTCTCTGTGCCAGCCTCGTCGGCATCGGATTGGCGCGATTCGCTTATACACCACTCATCCCGGCACTTATTGAAGCCCATTGGTTTGCCAGCTCTGCAGTCGTTTTCCTTGGCGCGGCAAACCTGGCCGGCTACCTGATTGGAGCTTTGATTGGCCGGCCAATGGCCGCCAGATGGTCAAGCGCAACCGTGCTGCGTGTCATGATGGTCATGGTCAGCTTGGCATTCCTTGGCTGCGCCTGGCCGCTGTCGGTGAGCTGGTTCTTCTTCTGGCGTCTGCTTTCAGGCATCGCCGGTGGCGTGATCATGGTGCTGGCAGCAACTGCTATCCTGCCACATGTATCTGCCAACCGAAGGGGCCTCGCAAGTGGCGCGATTTTCCTTGGTATCGGATTGGGAATCGCAGGAGCTGCAAGCCTGGTTCCCTGGCTGTTGGCCAAAGGGCTTCAGCAAACCTGGCTTGGTTTAGCGGCACTCTCATTCGCGCTCACTGTCAGCAGCTGGGCGGGGTGGCCGGCCGATCATCCTCACCATCAAGCGACACCGACTACACCTGAAGCTGCAACCTCATCCGCCGTAATGGTTTTGTTTGGCCAGTACGCTTTGATGGCGACTGCGCTGGTTGCCCCCATGATGTTCCTGGTGGACTACGTTAGCCGCGGCCTTGGTGCAGGAACCCATGCAGGAGCGTTGATGTGGGGCCTGTACGGTATCGGTGCCATTGCAGGTCCGGTGCTTTACGGGCTGTTGGCGGATCATCTGGGCGCTCGGACAGGCATTCGGATTGTCCTGATTGCCCAACTTATCGCAGTAGGTGTACTGATTGAGACCCATGATCTGCGCCTGCTTGGAGCAGCGGCATTGCTCATAGGCTCATTCCCGCCAGGTATCGTTCCTTTGGTCCTTGCTCGGGTGCACAATCTGGTAGAGGGGCACACGCAGCAGAACGCGACTTGGAGCCGCGCTACAGTAGCTTTCGCAAGCTTCCAAGCCATTGCGGGATATGGATACTCAGCGCTGTTCGCAAGCAGCAACGGTCATCATGGCGTGCTGTTCAGCGTCGCTGCAGGTGCCTTGATTCTGGCTCTGCTGCTCGACCTGATCCTCAAACGCGAGGCCCGAACAGCATCGATTCAGACCGTTTGAAAACCGAAACCCCAGCATCACGCTGGGGCTTCATCTGAGGGGGGAGTACGATTTTTCGGGGCATTGAAATCAGAATGGGTCCCGGCAGGAGGTTATGAGACCGAAGCGCAGGCACGAATAGATATCCAGGCTTGCCTGATGCGCTACAACCTCAAGCGCCTCCACAGCTACAACGGCCATGAAAAAAGCTCAACGCAGCGGCATGAACCTTAACCGGTGTCCAAAATTACTTGACCAGATCACCTTGTGTCGCGATAGGGCCGCAGAGCGGCGCCGAAATTCAGCATCTAAGCTGTGATTCAGCACCCTCCCCTGGACGCACGCCCCATGCCCGAAAAACCCCGCCTCGACTGGCAACGCTGGCTCCCCGGCCTGGTCACCCTGCTCCACTACCAACCCGCCTGGCTGCCCAGGGACATCGCCGCCGGCCTGGTGCTCACCACCATGCTGGTGCCGGTGGGCATCGCCTATGCCGAGGCATCTGGCGTACCCGGCATCTACGGCCTGTACGCCACCATCATCCCGCTGCTGGCCTATGCCCTGTTCGGCCCCAGCCGCATCCTGGTGCTGGGCCCGGACTCGGCGCTGGCCGCACCGATCCTGGCGGTAGTGGTGCAGTACGCCGCCAGCGACCCGCAGCGGGCTATCGCCATCGCCAGCCTGATGGCCCTGGTTGCCGGGGCGTTCTGCGTGATCGCCGGGCTGCTGCGCCTGGGCTTCATCACCGAGTTGCTGTCCAAGCCGATCCGCTATGGCTACATGAACGGCATCGCCCTCACGGTGCTGATCAGCCAGTTGCCCAAGCTATTCGGTATCAAAGTCGATAGCCAGGGCCCCTTGCGCGACCTTTGGCAATTGGCCGAAGCACTGCTTGCCGGCCAAGGGCACTGGCCAAGCTTCGTGGTCGGCGGCGGCAGCCTGGCGCTGATCCTGCTGCTCAAGCCGTTCAAGCGCTTGCCGGGCATTCTCATTGCGGTGGTACTGGCCACGCTGGCGGTGAGTCTGCTAGGGCTCGACCAGCAAGGTGTGAAAGTGCTCGGCCAGTTGCCCCAAGGCCTGCCAAGCTTCGTGTTTCCCTGGGTCACCGACATCGACCTGGTCGAGGTGGTACTGGGCGGGATTGCCGTGGCGCTGGTGTCATTCGCCGATACCAGTGTGCTGTCGCGCTCCTATGCCGCGCGCATGAAGATGCCGGTCAACCCGAACCAGGAAATGTTCGGCCTGGGTGTGGCCAACCTGGCCTCCGGGCTGTTCCAGGGCATCCCCATCAGCAGCAGCTCGTCACGTACCCCCGTGGCCGAAGCGGCCGGCTCGCAGACCCAGCTCACCGGCATCATCGGTGCGCTGGCGGTAACCTTGTTGCTGCTGGTGGCGCCCAACCTGATGCAACACCTGCCCAACAGCGCCCTGGCGGCGGTGGTGATTGCCGCAGCGTTGGGCCTGTTCGAGTTTGCCGACCTCAAGCGCATCTTCCGCATGCAGCAATGGGAGTTCTGGCTGTCATTCACCTGCTTCGTCGGCGTGGCGGTATTCGGGGCCATTCCCGGTATCGGCATTGCCGTGGCGGTGTCGGTGATCGAATTCCTGTGGGACGGCTGGCGGCCGCATCATGCGGTGCTGGGCCGGGTGGATGGCACCCGTGGCTACCATGACGTGCTGCGTTATCCACAGGCCCGACGCATTCCGGGGCTGGTGCTGCTGCGTTGGGATGCGCCGCTGTTCTTTGCCAATGCCGAGCAGTTCCAGAACACGGTGATGGCTGCGGTGGATGCGTCGCCTACCCCGGTCCAACGGCTGGTGATTGCGGCGGAGCCGGTGACCAGCATCGATATCACCTCGGCGGACATGCTGGCCGAGCTGGACCGGGCGCTGGAGGCGCAGGGGGTGGAATTGCAGTTTGCCGAAATGAAGGACCCGGTAAAGGACAAGATGCGGCAGTTCGAGTTGTTCGAGCATATGGGGGAGTCGGCGTTCCATCCCACTGTAGGTGCAGCGGTGGATGCCTATCTGGAAGAGAGTGGGGTTGACTGGAGGCCCTAGGGTTTCCTGTGCTGGCCTCTTCGCGGGTAAACCCGCTCCCACAGGTACAACGACAACCTTGAAGTTTGTGCGATCCCTGTGGGAGCGGGCGTGCCCGCGAAGAGGCCAGTACAGAAGAGCTAAACAGTCCGAACCCGACGCCGATCAATCCATATGAGCATGGCGCTAGCGTACACCGACACCACCAGAAACAGCGCCATGCGCACGGCAAAGGCGCGGTACACATCCTGCCCGCCCGCGCTGTCCTGCACCGACTGCCCCAGCAAAATCAGCATGGTCGTCAGGCAACTCACCCAGTACGCCGGGCTTTGCCTGGTATCCACCGCACGGTAGAGCCTGCGCCCCTGCCAAAGGACGAACAGCAGCACCCACAGGAAAAACATCCACAGGTGCACGAACAGGCTCAACGCGCCCCACATCAGTATCGCCAGCAACCCGGCAAGCAAGGTCGAGCCGATCAGCTCGCGGCTGGCATGTCGCGCGCGGGTCTCACCGGCCTGCTGCCCCAGACTCACTGCCTTCATGATCAGCGGCATGTACTGGTCCGGGGCAATCAGCGCCAGCAAAAAGGCCGGCATCACGATCAGCGTGGCACGCAAAGCGACCCAGCTCACCTGGTCACTGTCGAGCAACGGTGGTGCCGGTGGCGCCGGCGCATTGGCCGGCTCGGGAAACAGCACATGCGCCGCCGCCGTGCCCAGCACCGCCAGCAGCATGCCTTTGGCCAGCGCTTCGACCACCGATAGCGCCAAGGTGAAGTCGCTGGTGCCAGCAGCAGCGATCATGGTCAGGCCGATGACCAGCAAATTGGCTAGCAGGCCGTTGCCGCCTTTCAGCGCATAACGCAAAGTCAGAAAAACCCCCACCCCCACCAGCAAAACCCCACTCACCGGGGCATGGCGCAGCAGCGGAATCAGCAGCAGCCCGCTGCCGCAACTGAGCAGCACCAGCACCGCCAGGGCCGGTGCCGCACGCAGGGGCAAGGGCTGGCTGCGCATGGCCAGCAACAGCACCGCGAACACCGGCGCCAGGATCGGCACCGGCAGGCCGATGCCAAAACTCACCGCCAGGCACAGCGCCACGCCCCAGGCCAGGCGCAGGGCGCGCAGGCGGCGCAGCTCAATAGGCATAAGACAGCCAGCTCATCAGCCACATGAACAACCGGCCCAGCAGGTTCAATGGGTTGCCCTCGCTGGGCAGCGCCATGACTTCGGCCTGGCCGCCGACCCGCAAACCGGTCTTGTCCTGCAACTGGTCACGCTCCAGTTCAACGATCACCGGGAAGCGCTGGGCCGAGCGCAGCCACTCGCGGCTGTTCTGCACGGTCGGCAACGTACCCGGCGGGGTACTCTGGCCCACGCTCACGCCGTAGCCAATGCTGCGAATACGCCCCTTCAACACCGTGCCGGGCAGCGCATCGAGCACTACCAGCACCGGGGTTTCAGGGCGCAGCCGACCGAGGTTGTTCTCGGTCATGTCGGCACTTATCCACACGTCATGGATGGCGATCAGAGTCATCATCGGGCTGCCAGCGCCGACATAGTGGCCAACGTCGGTACGCAGGTCGGTGATCAGCCCGTTCGCGTCGGCGCGTACCACGGTGCGCGCCAGGTCCAGGCGGGCTTTTTCCACATTGGCCGCCGCGCTGCGCAGCTGGGCGTTGTCGTCCTGCGCCCCGCCCTGCTGCTCACGGGCCCGCTCCACTTCGGCACGGGCTGCCGCCACCTGGCTGATGGCCTGGTCACGGGTGGCCTGGGCGCCTTCCAGGCGGCGTACCGACACCGTGCCGGGGTCTTCATCGATCAGGCGCTTGAGCCGCTCGGCGTCCTGCCGCGCCTTGCGCTCGTTGGCCTGGGCCGCCACCAGTGCCGCCTGGGCCGAGTCGATGCCGGCGGTGTGGGCGCCGATCTGCCGGCGTACCGTGTCCAGGTCGGCTTCGGCGCGGGCCAGGGCGATGCGGTACTGCTCCTGGTCCAGCTCGAACAGCACATCGCCCTTGCGCACTTCCTGGTTGTTGCCCACCGCCACACGCTTCACCTGCCCGGCCACCTCGGCACTCACCGGCACCACGTAGGCCTGCAGGCGGGCCTGCTGGGTGTAGGGCGTGAAACGGTCGGCCAGCAGGTACCACAGCAGGCTCACGGCAATCAGCAGCAGCACCCAGCGCATGCCGCGATCGGGGGTTGGCGTTGGCGTGGCGTCGCTCATTTCGGTTCACCTTGTGCATGTGCGCTGGGGGCTGGCTCGTCGAGCAGATCGCCCCAGTCGGTGCGTTGCTGCATCTGTTGGCGCGTGGCCGGGTCGATCGGTGCGCGGCTGGCGTCCCAACCGCCACCCAGGGCCTTGTACAGCGTCACCAGGCTGCTGACGGCATTGCCGCGGCTGACCAGGTAACCGTCCTGTTGCTGCAGCAGCAGTTGCTGGGCGTCGAGCACGCGCTGGAAGTCGGCAAAGCCTTCGCGGTACTGCGAGCTGGCCAGGTTCAGCGAGCGCTGCGCGGCCTGCGAGGCCTGCTCGCGGATACTTGCACTCTGCAGCGAGCGCACCAGCCCGCTGGCGGCATCGTCGGCCTCGCGCGCGGCTTCGCGCACATCCTGGTGATACAGCTCGATCAGTTGCTGCAAGCGGGCATCTTCCACGCGCACGGCGTTCTTGCGCCGGCCATAGTCGAACGGGTTCCAGATCAGGCTGGGCCCGGCGGCGATGTCGAAGGTATCGGGCAGGTGATTGGCCGAGACGAAGCTCCAGCCAATGCTGCCCAGCAGGCTCAGCTGTGGATAAAGATCGGCCTCGGCCACCCCGACCAGCGCCGACTGTGCCGCCACCGCCTGTTCGGCGGCGCGGATGTCCGGGCGGCGCTGCAGCAGGCTGGCAGGCACGTCCTGCAGCACGGCACGGTCCGGCAACGGCAGCTGGCCGTGGCCTGCATCGAGCTGCGGCAGCGGCCCGGGCGGCCTGCCGAGCAGCGAGCACAGCACGTTGCGCAGGGCATTGAGCTGGTTCTGGAACTCGGGGATGGTGGCCTGGGTAGCCAGGTACTGGGTGCGCGCCTGTTGCCAGTCGAGTTCGTCGTTTTCGCCATGCCGGAACAGCCGCTCGGTTATCTCCAGGCTGCGCGCCTGACGGCGGGCGTTTTCCTCGGCGATATCCAGCCGCGCTTCGGCGGTGCGCAGGGCAAAGTAGGTGTCGGCCACCTGCGCACGCAACAGCAGCATGACATCGGCGTAGTTGGCCTGGGAGGCAAAGTAGACGGCGTCGGCGCTTTCGATGGCGCGGCTGAAGCGCCCCCAGAAGTCGATTTCCCAGCCGATGTCGAAGCCCGCACTGGATTGCCAGAACACCGAGTCGCGAGCGGTGGCGGTGCCGGACTGGTCCTGTTTCAGGTACAGGCTCTGGGCGCGCAGTTGCTGCAGCTGTGGATAACGCCCGGTCTGCACGATGGCCAGCTGGGCACGGGCTTCGGCAATACGCAAGCCAGCCACGCGCAGGTTGCTGTTGTTGGCATCGGCCTCGGCGATCAAGGCATCCAGGGCCGGGTCGGCGAACACGGCCCACCACTGGCGCAGGTCGGGCGCTGCGGCCTGCCGCCCTGCCTGTTCCAGCAGCGGGGTGTTCCAGGTGCCCAGCCACGGGTCCTGCGGCGGCCGGAAATCCGGGCCGACCTGGGTACAGCCCACCAACATGGCAGCCAGGCTCAGTGCACAACCATGGAAGCGTCCGGGCATGGCGGGCCTTGGCTTACGCCGATGGCTCGACGGGGTTTTCCGGCACCTGCAGCGCCACCCACTGCCAGAACAGCACGTAGGTGACGCCAAGGATCACCGGGCCGATGAACAGGCCGATGATGCCTTTGACCACCATGCCGCCCAGCGCCCCGATCAACACCACCGGCATCGGCACGTCCACCCCGCGCCCCAGCAGCAGCGGCTTGAGCACGTTGTCGGCAAGCCCGGCGACAAAGCTGTAGATGGCGAAGATGATGGTCGCCACGGTAAAGCCTTCGACGTTGAATACGTAGATGATCACCGGCACCGTGATCAACGTGGCCGGCGCCTGGGCAATCCCCAGCATGAGGATGACGATGGCCAGCATCCCCGCCCCCGGTACCCCTTTGATGACGAAGCCGACACCGATCAGCAGCATCTGGATGAAGGCAATGCCGATCACGCCCTGGGCCACCGCGCGAATGGTGGCGGTGCACAGCTTGGCCAGTGGCTTGCCACGCTCCTCGCCCGACACCCGCATGGCAATGCGCTGCGCCGCGATTTCACCGCGGTCACCAAACGCCATGATGATGCCCGAGACGATGATCGCCGCGATGAACAACAGGAACGCCCCCCCTGCGCTGGCTGCTGCACCCAGCACCGTGCGCCCGGCGCCCTTGAGCTGGGGCATCCACTGGTTCAGCACACCGGCCATGTTTTCCGAAGCGGCCAGCCACAGGGCATGCACCTTCGGCCCGATCAATGGCCAGGCCGCCACCGAATCAGGCGGTGCCGGCACGCTCCAGGCACCGCTCTTGAGCAGCGTCACCAGGCTGTCCACCGATTCGCCGATGGACATCACCACCAGGTAGATCGGCACCAGCAGCACGACCAGTACCAGTAGCACCACCAGCGTCGCTGAAAGCCCGTCCTTGAGCCCTGTGCGGCGCTGGATGCGGCAATACAGCGGATACAAGGTCACCGCCAGGATCACCGACCACAGCATCAGCTCCAGGAACGGCTGGAACGTCTGGAAGGCGAACATCACCAGCGCCGCCACCAGGCCGGCCTTGATGAGCACATCGAGCAAGCCCCGCGACAGGCGGCTGTCCAGCTTGAGACCCGGTTGCATGCTTCACCTCCGAACTCAGGTGCGCCATGTGGCGCGATTCAGTGGCCCGTTTCAGGGCTTGCCTGGGCTGGGCTGTCGTCACGCAACTGTCGCGCCAGGGCCATCATTACCAAGGGCACCACCGCCATCGACAAGGTGATGGCCAGCACCAGCAGGTCATGCACCTGCTGCGCCAGCACCTGATGGTCGAGTGCCAGCTTGAACACCACGAAGGCAAACTCGCCGCCAGACGCCAGCACCACGCC
This sequence comes from Pseudomonas sp. 43(2021), assembly GCF_017490805.1. Lineage (NCBI taxonomy): Bacteria > Pseudomonadati > Pseudomonadota > Gammaproteobacteria > Pseudomonadales > Pseudomonadaceae > Pseudomonas > Pseudomonas sp. 43(2021). Next base: position 40,039 of record NZ_JAFGYJ010000011.1, on the reverse strand, counting down.
CAGGCACAGCGCCTGGGGCTGGTTGAGCCCACCGGCCATGCGCCCCAGGCCATACAGCAGCGGCAGCTTGATGACCACCAGCAGCAGGGTCAGCGCCAGTACCAGCAATGGCATGCCGAACAGCAGGCGCAGGTCGGCACTCATCCCCACGCCAACGAAGAACAGCCCCAGCAGCAGCCCCTTGATGGGTTCGATCTGGGTTTCCAGTTCATGGCGGAAAGGCGACTCAGCCATCAAGACGCCCGCCAGGAATGCCCCCAGCGCCATGGACACGCCCACGTGCTCCATCACCCAGGCAGTGCCCAGCACCACCAGCAAGGCGGTAGCGGTCGACAGCTCGGGCAGGCCCGAACCGACTGTCCATTTGAAGACAGGGGTCAGCAGGTAGCGGCCAAAGATAATCACCACACCTATACCAGCCACCACCGCCAGCACCGGCCAGGCGCCTTCGTCGGCGGTACTGACGTCACCTCCGAGCAACGGCACCACGGCAATCAGCGGGATCGCGGCAATGTCCTGGAACAACAGGATCGCCACGGCCAGGCGACCATGCGGCTTGCCCAGGTCCTTGCGCTCGGCCAGCACTTGCAGGCCAAACGCGGTGGACGACAGCGCCAGCCCCAAGCCCAGCACGATGGCTGCCTGCTTCGACTGGTCGAACAGCCAGTACGCCAGCAGGCCAAGCACTATGGCGCTCAGGCCCACTTGTAGCGAGCCGATGCCGAACAGCGCCCGGCGCATGGTCCACAAACGCCTCGGCGAAAGCTCCAGGCCGATGACGAACAGCAGCATCACCACACCCATCTCCGACAGGCGCGCCACGTTATCCGGATTGTTCAGCAGGCCAAACACCGACGGCCCTATCAGGATGCCCGCCAACAGATAGCCGGGCACTGCCCCCATTTTCAAACGCTGCGCCAGCGGCACCAGAAGCACCACGGCCAGCAGGAACACCACCGTCGCCTGCAACAGGCTGCCGTCATGTGGCATAGGCTCGCTCTCTCCGCTGCTCCCCGCAGGGAAGGATCAGAAACGCTCTTCGACGACTTTGAACGGATAGTTCACGGCCTTGTATTTACCGATCTTGCCGCGCCTGGGCAACTTCACTACCTCGTCGCGGGTAATGTCCTTGTAGGGAATGCGCGTCAGCAGATGGCTGATGATGTTCAGCCGGGCACGGCGCTTGTCGTTGGAATGGGCCATGAACCAAGGTGCCCAGGACGAATCGGAGGCGGCGAACATGTCGTCGCGGGCCCGGGTGTACTCATCCCAGCGGGTGTACGACTTGAGGTCCATCGGCGACAGCTTCCACAGCTTGCGGCCATCGTTGATGCGGTCTTGCAGGCGGCGGGTCTGCTCTTCGGCACTGACTTCCAGCCAGTACTTGATGAGGATGATCCCCGACTCGACCATCATCTTTTCGAACAGCGGCACCACGGTGAGAAACTTGCTGCTCTGCTCTTCGCTGCAGAAGCCCATCACCCGCTCGACACCGGCGCGGTTGTACCAGCTGCGGTCGAAGATCACTACCTCGCCTGCAGCGGGCAAGTGCCCCAGGTAGCGTTGTACGTACATCTGGGTCTTTTCCCGCTCGGTCGGTGCCGGCAGCGCCACCACGCGGAATACTCGCGGGCTGACACGCTCGGTAATGGCCTTGATGGTGCCGCCCTTGCCAGCACCGTCGCGGCCCTCGAAGACAATGCACACCTTCAGGCCCTTGGCGACCACCCACTCCTGCAGTTTCACCAGTTCCACATGCAGCTGCTTGAGTTCCTTCTCATAGGCCTTGCCGCCCAGTTTTTTCGGCTGGTTCCTGGGATCTTTCTTCCTGGACGACTTCGACATGGCACTCTCCTGAGGGCGGATGAAGAGTCAGTATGGTCGATCCATGGCGCTTTGCCGCTTCGCTTGCAGATTTCGCAGGCCTGGTTCTATCTCATTGATTCTGCGGGTGCTGGTGGGTGTTCCGGGGAGGGTGTGGGAGCGGGTTCACCCGCGAATGCGTCATTGAAACTATCGACGTCTTCGCGGGTAAACCCGCTCCCACAGGGTATGCGGTGCCTTCAAGGCCGGATTACCTGGCCAGCTTGTTGTAGCTGGTCATCAGGTTGCGGTAGTCCGGAATATGGTTGGAGAACAGGGTCCCCAGCCCTTCGATGTCATTGCGCCAGTCCCGGTGCAGCTCGCAGGCCACGCCGAACCAGGTCATCAACTGCGCCCCGGCCGCCTCCATGCGCCGCCAGGCCGAGTCCCGGGTCAGTTCGTTGAAGGTGCCGGAGGCGTCGGTGACGACAAATACCTCAAAGCCCTCCTCCAGCGCCGACAGTGCCGGGAAGGCCACGCACACTTCAGTCACCACCCCGGCGATCAGCAGTTGCTTCTTGCCGGTGGCTTTGACGGCCTTGACGAAGTCCTCGTTGTCCCAGGCGTTGATGTTGCCAGGGCGTGCGATGTACGGGGCGTCGGGGAACTGCTCTTTCAGTTCGGGCACCAGCGGGCCGTTGGGGCCGGTCTCGAAACTGGTGGTGAGGATGGTCGGCAGCTTGAAGTACTTGGCCAGGTCCGACAGGGCCAGGACGTTGTTCTTGAAGCGGTCTGGGTCTATGTCCCTTACCAGCGAGAGCAGACCAGTCTGGTGGTCAACCAGCAGCACAGCAGCGTTGTTCTTGTCCAGACGCTTGTATTGGAAGGCCATGACAGTTCTCCTTGCTTCAGCGGGTTGGGAGTATCAGCGTAGGCAAGGATGAGAGCTGGGGGGGACCGTCAGTCGGTTAGCTCATTGTTGGCTGTAGCGGTCCGCTCCCACAGTAAGGAAAGCACAGCCATCACTTCACAAATTCCTGAACTGATTATTTGCCCGCAGCGATTTTTCCCCTCGCCGACCGCCACCAGAATCGCTTCACCACAATCACAAGAACCGTGAGGCCACTCCCGTGGACCAGACACTCCAGGTACGGCAAGCCGCCGCCGACCTCGTTGCCGCGTTCGCCAGCAACGACACCGCCCGCTATTTCGCCTGCTTCAGCGAAGACGCCAGCTTCCTTTTCCACACCCTGCCGCAACCGCTGCTGTCGCGCCGTGCCTACGAGCAACTCTGGGCCCAGTGGCAGGCCGACGGTTTCGCCGTGCTCGCCTGCGAATCAGGCAATGCCCAGGTGAGCCTGCAAGGTGACGTGGCGATCTTCATGCACGATGTGGCCACGCACATCCGCATCGCCGGCGAAGAACACCAGTTGAGCGAGCGCGAGACCATCGTCTTCCGCCGCCACGGCGAACAGTGGCTGGCCTGCCACGAGCACCTGTCGGTCGTATCGCCGGCCTGATCTGCTTTTTTACGCGGCCCTGCCGCCCTGCCATCGCACCCACAAGAAGGCCCGCGCACTGCGCCGGCCCACAACAACCGCGCTGGAGCATCACCATGAGCCACTCGACCGGTATCGAGACCAACGGCGTCGAACAGATCCCCGACGATCAACGCGACGCCTCCCCGCTGGACCTGTTCCGCCTGATCTTCGGCGGCGCCAATACCTTCGCCACCGCCGTGCTGGGCAGTTTCCCGGTGCTGTTCGGGCTGTCGTTCCAGGCCGGCGTGTGGGCGATCCTGCTCGGCGTCGCCGTGGGCGCGCTGATCCTCGCGCCCATGGGCCTGTTCGGTGCGCTCAACGGCACCAACAACGCGGTGTCGTCGGGCGCGCACTTTGGCGTGCACGGGCGCATCGTCGGCTCGTTCCTGTCGCTGCTCACCGCGGTGGCGTTCTTTTCGCTGTCGGTGTGGAGCTCGGGCGACGCCCTGGTCGGTGGCGCCAAGCGCCTGGCTGGCCTGCCGGAAACCGACCTGACCCTGGGCCTGGCCTACGGCCTGTTCGCGGTGCTGGTGCTGGTGGTGTGCATCTTCGGCTTCCGCTTCATGCTGTGGGTCAACAAAGTTGCCGTGTGGGCCTCGAGCCTGCTGTTCCTGCTGGGCATCGTTGCCTTTGCCGGGCCGTTCGATGCCGGCTACGCGGGCAGCGTCAACCTCGGCCAGGCGGGCTTCTGGGCGGCCTTTGTCGGCGCGGCGATCCTGGCCATGAGCAACCCGGTGTCGTTCGGTGCGTTCCTCGGCGACTGGTCACGCTACATCCCGCGTGAAACGCCCAAGGCGCGCATCATGCTGGCGGTGATCGCGGCCCAGGGCGCGACCCTGATCCCGTTCCTGTTCGGCCTGTGCACCGCCACCCTGGTGGCCACCCAGGCACCGGACTACATCGCCGCCAACAACTACGTCGGTGGCCTGCTGGCGGTGGCGCCAAGCTGGTTCTTCCTGCCGGTGTGCCTGATTGCGGTAATTGGTGGCATGTCCACCGGCACCACGGCGCTGTACGGCACTGGCCTGGACATGTCCAGCGTGTTCCCACGCCTGCTCAGCCGTGCCGGCGCCACACTGCTGATCGGTGTGCTGGCGATCGGCTTCATCTTCATCGGCCGCTTCACCTTCAACCTGGTGCAGAGCGTGTCGACCTTCGCCGTGCTGATCATCACCTGCACCAGCCCGTGGATGGTGATCATGATCCTCGGCCTGATCACTCGCCGCGGCTTCTACCATGCCGACGACCTGCAGGTGTTCACCCGCGGCCAGCGTGGCGGCCACTACTGGTTCCTGCATGGCTGGAACTGGCGCGGCATGGGGGCGTGGATCCCCAGCGCGGCGGTCGGCCTGTGCTTCGTCAACCTGCCAGGGCAGTTCGTCGGCCCGCTGGGCGACCTGGCCGGCGGCATCGACCTGAGCCTGCCGGTCACCCTGGGGCTGGCCGGCGTGCTGTACCTGCTGCTGCTCAACCTGTTCCCCGAACCTGCTGGCGTGTATGGCCCCCTGGGCCCGCGTTGGGTGCGTTGCAAAAGCACCGCGCACACGCCGGTAACCACTGCCGAAATGGCCTGACTGGAAACCGACCATGACCACTTCCCACTACATCGCCGGCCGCTGGGTCGAAGGCCAGGGCAGCGACTGCATCAGCGTCAATGACCCTGCGCTGGGGCAACCGTTCGCCGAACTGATGGCCGCCAGCGTCGCCCAGGTAGACCAGGCCGTGACCGCTGCCCGTGGCGCCCTGCCCGCCTGGAAAAACACCAGCGCCAGCGAACGCGCCGCCTACCTGCGCGGTTTTGCCGAGCAACTCGGCCAACGCCGCGAAGCGCTGATCAGCTTGCAGATGCGCAACAACGGCAAGCCACGTCACGAAGCGGAAATCGACCTGGACGACGCCATCGCCACCTTCAGCTACTACGCCGAACTGGCCGAGCAACTGCCATCGAAGAACCGTGACGTACCCTTGGCTGCACCGGGTTTCACTGCGCGCACTCGCCTGGAGCCGGTGGGCGTGGTCGGCCTGATCGTGCCGTGGAACTTCCCGCTGGTGACCAGCGCCTGGAAGCTCGCCCCGGCCCTGGCTGCCGGTTGCACCGTGGTGCTCAAGCCCTCGGAAGTCACCCCGCTGATCGAACAGGCCTACGGCCAGATCGCCGATGCCCTGGGGCTGCCGGCCGGGGTGTTGAACATCGTCAACGGCAAGGCCGAGACTGGCGCCGCACTGAGCAACCACAACGGCCTGGACAAACTGTCGTTCACCGGCAGCAACAGCGTCGGCAGCCAGGTGATGCGCAGCGCGTCGGCGCAGTGCCGGCCGGTGACGCTGGAACTGGGTGGCAAGTCGGCGATCGTGGTGTTCGATGATTGCGATGTCGACCAGGCTGTGGAATGGATCGTCGCCGGCATCACCTGGAATGCCGGGCAAATGTGCTCGGCCACTTCGCGGCTGCTGGTGCAGGACGGCATTGCCGATGCGCTGCTAACGCGCTTGCAGGCTGCACTGGAAAACCTGCGGGTCGGTAATCCGTTGACCGAAGAGGTCGATATGGGGCCACTGACCAGCCAGGCCCAGTGGTTGAAGGTGGCCAGCTACTTTGCCACGGCGCGGGAAGAAGGCCTGCAGTGCCTGGCCGGTGGCAAGGCGCTGGACCGGGATGGCTGGTTCGTCAGCCCGACGCTGTATGCCGATGTGCCGAAAGACAGCCGCCTGTGGACCGAGGAAATCTTTGGCCCGGTGCTGTGCGCACGGCGCTTTGCTACCGAGGAACAGGCGATTGCCGAGGCCAACGACAGCCGTTTCGGGCTGGTGGCGACGGTGTGCTCCGCCGACCTGGAGCGCGCCGAGCGAGTGGCCGATGCGCTGGAGGTTGGCCATGTGTGGATCAACTCGGTACAGGCGGTGTTCGTCGAGACCTCATGGGGTGGTACCAAGGGCAGCGGGATCGGGCGTGAGCTGGGGCCGTGGGGGTTGTCGGCCTACCAGTCGGTCAAGCATGTGACGCGGTGTCTGGGCTGAGATTTCTGCGGCCGCTCCCACAGGGATAGCGCAGGCCTGAAGGGCAGCGCCGTACCTGTGGGAGGGGGTTTACTCGCGAAGAGGCCGGTGCAGGCAACACATGCCATGCGGCCCATTCGCCGGCAAGCCCCTACCCCAGGCGGTGATACACAACCGCTTCATGGCCCGGCTTGTTGTCGAGCAACTCGAACCCTAGCCCGACGACCTTGAACCCCACCCGGCTCAACACCTTGGCGGACGCAATGTTCCGCTTCAGGCAACTGGCCGCCAGGGTATGGATCCCCAGCTCATCAATGGCATACCGGCAAACCCGGCTGGCAGCCTGGGTTGCATGGCCATTGCCCCAGAACGCCTTGCCCAGCCAATACCCCAGCACCGGTGCTGCACCGCCCAGCTCCCGCAACGAAATCACCCCCATCAGCGTTCCCTCATCACGGCAGCAGATCCCCCACACCACCCCTTCCCTGGCCGCCCAGAGCTGTGGGTGCCGGCCAATCCAGGCACTCGCCAGGCCTGGCGGGTAAGGAAAGGGAATGAGCGAGGTCATCTGGGCGATTTCCCGGTCCTGCAGCAAGCCCTCGATGGCAGACGCATCGCGCTGGGCGAGGGGGCGAAGCTGCAAACGTGGCGTATACAGTGTGGGTTGCATTCGGTTCTCCCTGCTCGTCGAATAGCTACTGTATGCGCAATCTCGCGGTAGCTGCCGGCTGCGCTGCGACAATATGTGTCACTGGAAATGTGTCACCAACAGGTAACTTTCACGGCCCCCGGCAAAGTCCCACTCTCTGGTCCCCCCAAAATCACAACACCAGGCCGGACCACCCATGCACCCTCAACGCACCGCCTTGCACAATGAACTGCACGCCCGCCCGTCGCTGTATTGCGACGGCCCGGCGCATGTCTTCCACCTGGCCTTGCTCGGCGGCGACGCTGCTGCCCGGATGCCCTGGACACCGCAACCGCCCAGGGCATCACCCGCCTGGATGGGCATCCGTTCAAGTGGGAGCGGCACACCGAGTTCTTCACCCTGCCCCTGGTGGTGCCCTGCACTGCAGCCGGTGCTGGCCGAGGCTATCGCCCCGCAACCCACAGGTACTGCGTATGGCTTGAAGACGACGCGGCCCTTGTGAGAGCCGGCTTGCCGGCGATTGGCTTCACACCGACTCGTCAGCCGAGCGATTGCCCTCTTGCACCAACACCATGCTCTGCGGCGACGACAAGGAAATGCCTTCATCACGCAGGCGCCCAAGAATGGTGAACAGCAGGTCGCTACGGGTACCAGACACCTGCCGCGGCCCCGCCACGTAACCACTCACGCCAATCACCATCCCGCTGCTGGTCAGGTCCTTGAACGACACCGAGGTGGCCGGCGCATCCAGAATCGCCTCGTGCTCCTGGTAAGCCGCCAGCAGCAGTTCACGCACGCGGTTGGCATCGGTCTCCAGCGGCAGCGTCAGCGTAATGCCGACCACGCCCAAGGCATTGCCCATGGTCACGTTGCGCACGTTCTGGGAAATGAACTGCGAGTTGGGCACGATTACCGTCGAACGGTCGGACATCTGGATCTCGGTGGCACGCACGTTGATACGGCGAATGTCGCCCTCGACGCCCGCCAGGCTGACCCAGTCGCCCACCTTCACCGGGCGCTCGGTCAGCAGGATCAGGCCAGAGATGAAGTTCTGCACGATCTGCTGCAAGCCGAAACCGATACCCACCGACAGGGCACTGACCACCCAGGTCAGGCTGGTGAGGTTGATGCGCAGGGTCGACATCACCAGCATGGCCAGGAAGATGAAGCCCAGGTAACCCACCAGGGTCACCAGCGAGGCACGCATGCCGGCGTCCATGTCGGTTTCCGGCAGCAGGCGATCGCTCAGCCAGCGCTTGACCACGCGGATGGCGAACAGACCGCCGAGGAACATCACCACCGCCAACAGGATGTCCTGGGGGACAATGTTCATGTTGCCGAGCAGCTTGCCGCCGGTTTCGTCCCAGTCGCCCAGGCTCAGCAGCAGCTCGCTGGGGCTGGTGCCCGATGGCATCAGTGCCAGCAGCAGTGCCAGGAACAGCACCACGGTGCGGCCGATGCCGGCCAGGATGGTGCTGGCCTGGGCCTGGTGACGCGGCGCCAGGCCCAGGGTCGAGGCCAGCGCCAGGCCACCGGGTTGGCGGGGCGACAGCAGGGTTTCGCACAGGTCGCCAAAGAAGGTGGTCAGCAGATAGGCACAGGTGACCACCAGGCTGACCCACAGCAGCTTGGCAGTGAGGAAGTAGGCGAGTGTCAGGTAACCGGTGAGCAGGGCCAGCAGGATCAGCGTCAGCCAGATCACCATCACGAACGGGATCAACCCGGCCAGGCCCGTGGGCTGTTCCAGGTCATGCTTGCGCAGGGTACGGCGGTATCGCAGCAGCGCACAGGCGAAGGTGACCGCCACCACCAGCGCGGTCAGGCCGTTGACCGCCACGGTCAGCGCCAGGCTGGCACCGATCACGCTGTTGATGCGCTCCATGGTCATCATGACCATCAGTGCCAACGCCAGCACCTTGGGGAACCAGCCCAGCGCGCTGGCCACTTCGTCGTGGATCGGCGGCAAGCGCCAGGACGGGCGTTGCAGCATCAGCATGGCGCGGCCCAGGCCAGTGATGAAGGCGCTGAACACCACCAGGGCGAGCACATGGTTGGCCAGGCTGGCGATATCGGAGCCCAGCTCGGCGCTGCTCTCCAGCCCCCAACGCAGCAGCGAGACCGAGCCGGCGATGGTACCCAGGGTTGCCAGGCTCACACCCAGCGCCAACGCACTGCGGCGCAGGCGGCCTTCGGGTAGCCAGCTGACCATGGCGTTGGCCAGCAAACGCTCGAGCACGCGGCGCACCAAAGTCCAGACCAGGATTGCCGCCACCAGGCTGGTAATGAACAGCCAGCGGTGTTCGGCGCTGAAGGCACTGCCGATGGCATCGGCCGTCTCGCCACGCAGGTCACGCAGGCGCCCCACATCGTCCTGGGTGGGACGAATGATGCTCTGCCAGAATGCCGGGCTCAGCGGTGAGGCCGCGCGGCTGGTGATCTGCGAGTTGAACTGGCTGCGCCGCAGGTTGACGATTTGCGTGGACAGGTCGCGGGCCGATTGGGTCAGCTTGGCAGCCTGGTCCTGCTGGGCTACCAAGGCCTTCTTCTCGGCTTCCAACGCTTTACGCTGCTGGGTCAGGGTGGCGGCCTCGTCCGGCTGGACCGGGCCGATGACCTTGAGCTGGTCGTCGACTTTTTCCACATCCGTGGTGCGCAGGGCAGTCAACGCATCGGCCTGGCGCTGAACCTGCATGGCGCCCAGGCGCAGTTGCGACAGCAGATCGTCGTTGGCCTCGTTGGTGACCCCCTGACGGATCTGGTCCAGCCGCTCGCTCAGTTGCTCGAAGCTGGCGTTCTCATCCAGCACGGGCGCTTCGGCAACCGCCAGGTTGGACAAGGGTGTGGCCGGGGCCGACCAGGCCGGGCTGGCGAGCGCCAGCATCAGGGCCATCAGGACCATAAGGCCTGGACAATAACGGGCAAGGCTGACACGCCTCATCGAATATTCCTCTTTACAATTCGATTTGGCGGCGGATTCTACTCGGCTTCACGCGATCAGGAGAGTGCCGTTTCTCGCTTGAGCAGTTGCTGTTTGCGCTCGACGCCCCAGCGGTAGCCGCTGATGTCGCCGTCCCGACGCACTACCCGATGACAGGGGATGGCCACGGCGATGTGGTTGGCCGCGCAGGCCATGGCCACCGCGCGCACCGCCTTGGGTGCACCGATGCGCTCGGCGATGTCGGTGTAGCTGACCCGGCTGCCGGCCGGCACCTCGCGCAGGGCCTGCCACACCCGTTCCTGGAAGGCCGTGCCTTGCACATCCAGTGGCAGGGCCAGGCCCAGTGCCGGCGCTTCGACGAAGCCCACCACTTCGGCAACCAGCCGTTCGTAGGCGCTGTCGCCGCCGATCAGCCGGGCCTTGGGGAACTGGTCCTGCAGGTCGTGCAGCAGGGCCTCGGGGTCGTCGCCCAGCAGAATCGCGCAAATGCCCTTCTCGCTCTGGGCGACCAGGATCGCACCCAGAGAGCACTGGCCGAGAGCGAAGTGGATGGTTGCCCCGGCGCCGCCGGCGCGGTATTGCCGCGGACGCATGCCCAGGCGCTGGTCGGCGCTTTCGTAGAAGCGGCTGTTGGAGTTGTAGCCGGCATCGTAGATGGCATCGGTGACCGAGCGCTGGCCATCTTCCAGGTGCGCGCGCAGGCGCCGGGCGCGGAAGGCGGTGGCGTAGGCCTTGGGGGTAAGCCCGGTTTCGGCCTTGAACAGGCGGTGCAGGTGGAAAGGGCTGACAGCCAGTTGGGCGCTGAGTTGGTCGAGGCCGGGGGCGGGGTCGCTGGCTTCGATCAGGCGGCAGGCGCGGGTGATTAACTGGCTGTGGCGGGTGGCGCTGGGGTTGCTGGTGGCGGTGCAACGTTTGCAGGCGCGGTAGCCGGCGGCTTCGGCGGCGGCTGGGGTGTCGTAGAACTCGACGTTGGTTCGCTTGGCAAGGCGTGATTTGCAGCCGGGCTGGCAGTAGATCCCGGTGGTGCGCACGGCGTAGACGAAGTGGCCGGTGGCGGCGGTTTCGCGGGATTCTACGGCTTGCCAGCGTTGGTCGGGGGTGGTGTAGGGGTTCATTAGTAAATGTCCAGATTGGTTGTCGCCTGTGCCGGCCCTTTCGCGGGTGAACCCGCTCCCACAGGTACTGCATAGACATTCCAGGCTGTGGAAATCCCTGTGGGAGCGGGTTTACCCGCGAAGAGACCGGCCCAGGCAGTGCAAAACCTCAGGCCCGCCACAGGTACCAGGCCGCCACGGTGCGGTACGGCCGCCAACCGCCGCCCAGCGAACGCATCTGCGCCGGCGTCGGCGCCGTGTCCAGCCCCTTCATCCGCCGATACCCCTCGCGCACGCCAAAATCGTCCACCGGCAGCACGTCCGAACGCGCCAGGCTATAGATCAGCAACATCTCCACCGTCCACCGCCCTACCCCGCGCAATGTCACCAGCCGTTCGATCAACGCCTCGTCAGACATGGCCAGTGCCTCCTCCCGGGTCGGCACCACACCCTCCAGACGGCCCTGGGCAATGCCCTGGATCGTCGCCAGCTTGCTCGCGGAAAAACCACAGGCGCGCATGGTTTCCGGTGTAACCGCCAACAATTGCTCGGGCCCTGGGAACGCAGCCTCCGGGAACAGCGCCAGCAAGCGCCCAAGAATTGCCTCGGCAGCACGGGCATGCAGTTGCTGGTAGGCGATCGCCCGCACCAACACCTCATAAGGCTCCCGCCCCGGCGTGGCCTGGTGCAGGCAAGGCCCGGTCGCTGCGATATGCCGTGCCCAGTCCGGGTCCAGCGCCGCCAGGTATTCGGTGGCCTCGCGGTAGGCGTCAGGCGAAAGGTCGGCCAGGATCATGGAACCTCCATCAAGTCGATTGCAGGTCCAGCTTAGCGCAGCCGCTCATCGGGCAAACGCCGGTTCTTGCGCAACCAATTCCTGACCGTCAGTCGGCAATCATCCGCAACCGCCCCGCGCGCCGGTAGGACTGCCGGGCAAAGCACACGAACAACCCGGCCATCAGCGCCAGTGCGATGGGCAGACCATGCGGCGCCACATCCATCGCCGCACCGCTCACCAGCGGCCCGACCAGGCTACCCACGCCCCACAGCAGCCCCACGCTGGCATTGGCGGTGACCAGGTCCTGGCCCTTGAAGCGCTGCCCGATCAGCACCAGCGCCAGGGTGTAGATACCCCCTGCCACTGCGCCCAGCAGCACCAGCAGCGGCCACAGCAGCCAGGTCATGTTCAGCAGCCAGGGCAGGCCGATACCGATCGCCATCGCCAGCAGCCCGCATACCAGGTGCAACCCGGTGCGCTCCACCCGGTCGGCCAACCAGCCGAGCGGCAACTGGAACACCATGTCGCCGGCAAACACCACGGTCACCATCAGCGCCGCCACACCCACGGCAAAGCCATGGCTGGTGGCATACACCGGCAGCAGCGACAGCACCACGGCATCGAAGAACGAGAAGAACAGCACCGCCACGCACAACGCCGGCGCCACGCGGAAGAAACCGGCCAGGCCGAAGCTCTTTTCACCCTCTTCATGTTCCACATGGTCGTTGGGCACGGTCAGCACGATGCACAGCAGCGCCAGGCCATAGCAGGCGGTGACCACAGCGGTGATCCATGGGCTGTCGGCGCCCAGCACCGCCAGCATGGCCGGGCCGAGCACCTGGAAACCGGTAAAGCTGGTGGCGTACAGGGCCATGATCTTGCCGCGGTTGTGCTCCGGGCACAGCTCGTTGACCCACGACTCGCCGAGGATGATGGCGATCCCCATGCCCAGCCCCAGGCCCAGGCGCAACAGCGCCAGCAGCCACAGCGAGCCGAACGCCGACTCGAGCAAGGCAATGCTGAGCGTGCACAGGCTGAAGCACAGCAGGTAGATGGTGCGCCGGGTGAGGTGGCGACAGCAGGCGTCGACCAGGAACGCCGAGAGCATCATGCCCGCGGCGGGTATGGCCGAGATGATGCCGATTTCCAGGGTACTTGCACCGGCCTCATGCAGGCGCAACGACACCAGCGGCAGGCTGGCCCCCAAACTGAAACCCACGACCGAAACGGCGAACAACAAGCCCGCCAGCAAACGCATGTTCATGTACCACTCCTTGCAAACCGAAAAGACGTGCAGACACAGGCGCGCACGCCAGGGCGGCGAGCGACGCGTAAGCGCAGATCAGTTCAGGCGAGGTGTGGCGAGAAGGTGAAGGCAAACAGCACGCTGCGGCGACGCTTGAGCACCGTGTCGCTCGGCCACGCACGACGCAGGGCCTGGAGGGCAGGCTGGCGGGTGTTTGGCAAGGACTGGGTACGGCACATTGCTTTGGCTACTACGCAGGTGGTCAGGAAAAGAGGCGGCACTCTAGGCCAAGGGTGTCAGGCCGTCAATCGTCGGGGGCTGCTTTGCAGCCCCGGCAACATCAGTGCTTGCCGGTACTTGGCAAGAACACCGCCAACAACCCGAACAACGGCAGGAACGAACACACCTCGTACACATACTCGATGCCACGCAGGTCTGCCACATACCCCAGCAGTGCCGCACCAATGCCACCAAAGCCGAACATCAGCCCGAAGAAGATCCCGGCAATCATGCCCACACTGCCCGGCACCAGCTCCTGCGCATACACCACGATCGCGGAAAACGCCGAGGCCAGGATGAAGCCGATCACCACGCTCAACACCGTGGTCCAGAACAGGTCGGCATACGGCAGCACCAGGGTGAACGGCGCCACGCCAAGGATCGAGAACCAGATCACCGCCTTGCGCCCGATCCGGTCACCGATCGGTCCGCCAAAGAAGGTACCCGCCGCCACCGCACCGAGGAACAGGAACAGGTGCAGCTGCGAACTGGCCACCGACACATCGAACTTCTCGATCAGGTAAAAAGTGAAGTAGCTGGTGAAGCTGGCCATGTAGAAGTACTTGGAGAACACCAGCAGGCCCAGCACGATCAGCGCCGCGATCACCCGCCCGCGGGAAATGCCGTGGGTCGCCTGCACTGCCTTGCGCGCCTTGGCCTGGTTGAGGTGCTCCTTGTACCAGCCACGCAGCATCAGGGTGACGCCGAGGAAGAACAGCGCAGCCAGGCCGAACCAGGCCACGTGGCTCTGGCCGAACGGAATGACAATGGCCGCCGCCAGCAACGGGCCCAGGGCCGAGCCGGTGTTGCCGCCGACCTGGAAGGTCGACTGGGCCAGGCCGAAGCGCCCACCCGAGGCCAGGCGCGCGATACGCGAGGTCTCCGGGTGGAAGGTCGACGAGCCGATACCCACCAGCGCCGAGGCCAGCAGAATCATCGGGAAGCTGCCGACGAAGGCCAGCATCACGATACCCACCAGGGTGCACAGGGTGCCCAGCGGCAACAGGTTCGGTGCCGGGCGGCGATCAGTGAAGAAGCCGACCCAAGGCTGCAGTAGCGAGGCGGTGATCTGGAACGTCAGGGTGATCATGCCGATCTGGGCGAAACTCAGGTCGTAGTTGGCCTTGAGCATCGGGTAGATCGCCGGCAGCACCGACTGGATCAGGTCATTGATCAGGTGCGCCAGGGCGCAGAAACCGATGATGCGCATCACCAGCGGCGTGGCTTGTCTCGACGCCGCACTGGTGGGCGCCGTGGAGGCGCTACTGATAGCCATGTGCCGACTCTCCATCCGTAGTTTGGGATCCGATTATCGGGAAACGAATAGATACTTAGCTACCTTTTTTATTCATCTGTCGCAGCGCACTTGTAAATGCTTCTCAATATAATTAGCATCATCGGCCCATTCCCCTGTCATCGTTGGGCGAAACGGCCCCTATCGCGAGCAGACCGAATTCATGAGCCCGATGCCCGCCAGGCAATTGCAGCCGCCGACCACTCGCCCCCGCCCGCGCCAGATCAATGCGCGCCGCAGCCACTTGGGCAAATGGCTGGCGCTGCTGTTCCTGCTGGGGCTGGGCGCTGCCGCATACCTGTACTGGCCGCTGATGCAGCGCCTGGGCAGCCAATTGCATACCGATGCAGGTGAACTTCGCAGCCTGCGCCTGGCCGATGGCACCACTCTGCACCTGGATAGCGCCAGCGCGATGAACGCCGACCTGCGCGGCAGTACACGCGAACTACAACTGGTGCAGGGCCAGGTGTACCTGGAAGTGATGCTCGACGGCCGGGCCATGGAGGTGACAGTGGGCGATGCGCGCATTCAGGTGTTCGGTACCCGCCTGCAGGTCGCCCGCCATGCAGGCCATGACGAACTGGTGGTGCTCAGTGGCCAGGCAATGGTTATCCAGGGCGGCGAACAGCGCTTGGTGTCGGCGGGCGAGCGGGTAACCTTCGATGGCTCGCGTATCGGCCCGGTGCGCAAAGCCGACCTCAAGGCCGTCGGCAGCTGGCGCAACGGGCACCTGAAAGCCAGCGACATGCCGTTGGGCCACGCAGAAAGCGGGCCTGGCCGCTAAGTTTTTGAAAGCGTGCAAATTTTTTTTGAAATGAGTGTTGACAGGGGGGCCGTTCAAGAGAATAATGCGCGCCATCGGCTACATAGCTCAGTTGGTTAGAGCATAGCATTCATAATGCTGGGGTCCGGGGTTCAAGTCCCTGTGTAGCCACCAAACAAGACAAAGGGCTTACCGCAAGGTAGGCCCTTTTTCTTTGCCTGCGAAAAATACCACAGGCCTGCCCTCCTTCTCCTGCCTCAACGCATGCCGGTAACAGCCACGGCCAGGCCAAGCCCTATCAGCGCCACACCGATCACCCGGTCCACCAGCATCTGCCGCTCGATCATCGCCTTGCGCAATGCCGTGCTGGAAAAGAACACCGCCACCAGGCTGAACCACAGCCAGTGAGCAACGGACATGAAAGCGCCGTAGGCAAAATCCAGCACCAGCGGGCTACCGGGCTTCACCACCTGGGTGAAGGCGCTGATGACGAACAGCATGGTCTTGGGGTTGAAGGCGTTGGTCAGAAAGCCCGTGCGCAGGGCCTGAGTCACGCTGGCGGCGGATGCAGCGCCCCCGTCGAGGCTGATGCGCCGGGTGTTGGTGAGCGACTGGTAGCCCAGATAAACCAGGTAACCCGCGCCTAGCACTTTCATGCCCAGGAACAAGGCCGGGCTCTGGCTGATGATCACCGCGATGCCCAGCACCGTGTACAGGACATGCACCTGCACCCCCAATGCAATGCCCACGGCGGCAGCCAGCCCGGCCTTGCGGCCTTGTGCATAACTACTGCGGGTGACCATGGCGAAGTCGGCACCAGGGCTGATGACGGCGAGCAGGGTGAACAGGGCGACGGCGATGAGTTCGGTCATGCTGGTGGCTCTCGATAGGCGATGGAAATGCACAGACCACGCAATTATCGAGAGCTTATAGCCCGGGAAAAATCGATTTATAGTGAAGCAAATCTGATAGCTTTCCTCACAGTTATATAGAACCTGTGCCGGCCTCTTCGCGGGTAAACCCGCTCCCACAGGTGATGCGCCGCCCTCAGGTTCGGAGAAGTTCCTGTGGGAGCGGGTTTACCCGCGAAGAGGCCGGTACAGGTAACCAGGGATGCCATGAAACTGCCCCCAGTCAACGCCTTCCGCTACTTCGACATCGCCGCCAAAACCGAGAGTTTCGTGCGCGCCGCCGAGCACCTGCACGTCACCCACGGCGCGGTCAGCCGCCAGGTGCGCCTGCTTGAAGAAAGCCTTGGCGTGGAGCTGTTCGAGCGCCGCAACCGGGCCATTTTCCTCACCCCTGCCGGTCGCGCCTTGCAGGGCACCACCCAGGCGATCTTCGAGCAGCTCGAAGGCGCCGTGCAGCGTTTGCAGCAACAGGCCCGCGACAACGTGCTGGTGCTGTCGTGCGAACCGACCATTGCCATGCGCTGGCTGATTCCGCGCCTGTCCCGCTTCCATGCCGCCCACCCCGACCTGCAGTTGCACCTGGTGGCCGCAGGCGGGCCCCTGGACTTCGCCCGCAGCGGTGTCGACCTGGCAATTCGCCGCGACGACTTCCACTGGGACAAGCAGCTGTACAACCAGAAAATCTGCGACGAATGGATCGGCCCGGTGTGTCACCCCACCTCCCCCATCCAGCTTGAAGGCCAACGCCTGCTGCACAGCGCCACCCGCCCCGGGGCCTGGCCCACCTGGCTGCGCCTGAGCGGCCAGCAGGCTCGGCACACCGAGCGCAGCGACTTCGAGCATTTCTACCTGTCGATTCAGGCTGCCAGCGCCGGCCTGGGCCTGGCCATGGCCTCAGCCCTGATGGTGCGTGACGAACTCGACAGCGGGCAGTTGCAAGCGCCATTCGGCTTTGTACGCGACGGCTCGGCCTACCACCTGCTCAGCCCGCAGCCCTTGGAAGACGGCGGCAAGCGTCAGCGCTTCGCCGCATGGGTGATGGGCGAATGCCGGGGCTGCCTGGCTCAGCTGGGCTTGATACAGAACGACGAACCCGAACGGCCATCACCACCCCAGGTGCGGTAACCCGCGGTATCTACATGAATACGCCCGGACGGATAGCGCCCCAGGCCCATGTTCCAGGCCTGGCCATACTGCTGCCAGAAACGGCACAGCGGGTTGGGGTCCGCCCAGGCGGGTAGCAGGATATCGACGGCGAAGGCACGGGTGTGGGCGCTGTTGGCTGCCCCGCCGGCGCAGACGTTCAGGCGTGGGTCGCGGTAGGCCGAAACCACCTCGAACTGGCGCAGGATGCCCTGGTCGTCGAGCGTCTTGATCAGCGAGAGCGTCGAGCGCACTGCAGGCCAGTTGCTGGCAGGTGGCACGGCGAAGGGTGACGCGTGGCACAGCTTCCAGTCCGAGGCCGAACGCAGCAACTGATGGATCGGTACCACGCCATACAGGCGCGCATCCACCAGCATCTCGCGAAACGGCCGGGTCTGATGGTCCCCGGCCCATTGCGCGAACAACCACAGATCACGCTCATCGGCCTGCGCTGCAGCACACAGCATGCCCAGTGCCAGCGCCAACCATCCAGCCCTTTTCATCCCTGCTCTCCCTGCCACAGTATGTGCAACACTGCCGAACACGGCAGCGCCCAACAAGGAGTTAAGCATGCACAAGATTGCCTTACCGAGCCTCGCCGCCCTGGCCTTCAGCGGCCTTGCCGCCGCCGACGCGCGCATCGACCTGGGCGACGCCCAGCGCGTTACCCGCCTCTTCGCCTTCCCCAACAACTGCCACGTGATCTGTTATCGCGACTGGACCCTGGAGCAAACCGTCGAACACTACCTGACCCAGAGCGTACGCCGCGACGGCCATGCCGCCGCCCAGGTGCATGTAAGCCGCGACAATGACCGCCTGCACGCAACCATCAGTGGTGTACCCGCCAGCTATGCCAAGCCGCTGCGCAAGCTGCTCGACAGCGGTGAACTGGCCTATCAGGGGGCCACCCGGCTGAACAAGGACGGCAAATGGTCCTACGACTGGTACCTGTTCCTGCCACTGGGCATGGCCCTGCAGAACCGCCGCAGTATCGAACTGCTGCACTTCCCGCCGGACTACTCACTGACCCAGGCCCAGGACTACCTGCGCTCCAACACCACCGACCGCTGGGCCGAGCTGCTGACATTCAACGGCGTCGACGCCAGCCAGACCCCGGCCTACCAGACCATCATCGATATCGCCCCCATCGCCGCACCGGCCAGCGCGGGCGAAGCGCTGAAGGACACCTACAGCTACTTCAAGGACTACCAGCTGCGCATGGTCAGCGAGATGACCCTGCAGAACCCCGCCAGGCCCCTGCCGATGGTGGCCTTCGGCGCGCCGGTACGCAGCTGGATCCAGCAACAGTACGGGCCGCAGGTGGATGTGCTGGGCCTGGTCAGCATCAGCCCGCAGCCAGGGGCCAAGGTGCCGGTGCTGGGCGCCAACCACCCCAGCGCCATCTGGTATGCGGCGAACAAGGACAGCCACGGTGGCAACGAGGATGCAGCCAATGCCGCCGGCTTGAAAATGATGGGGCAGGACCTGACCGCGGCATGCTGGCAGGCGGGGATGGGGCGCAATCAACGGGCCGATGCCAAGCTGACGCTGGACGCCTGCTCGACCAAGTGGCAGGTGACGCAGAAGAAACAGACCTGCGAGCTGTTCTTCCGCACCGTGCGCAAGTACACGCCAGAGCAGGCGGCAGCCAAATGCAATACCGGCAGCGTGACCCGAAGCCTGCGCGACCTGGCCAAGCCGATAGAGGCTCAGCCGCAGGACCTGTGACCGGCATACCGTCTCTTCGCGGGTACGCCCGCGAAGGGGCCCGTGCAGGCCTGCTCAGTCTTCGAGCAGGGTACAGGCCATCACCAGCGCATCCTCGCGGCCGCCGGCAACCGGGTAATAGTCGCGGCGGCGGCCGATTTCGTTGAAGCCGTAACGCTCGTACAAGCGGTAGGCCGACTGGTTGCTAGCGCGCACTTCCAGGAAGCATTCGCGGCCATTGAGCTGGTAGGCCCGGGCCATCAGGTGTTCGAGCAGACGCAGGCCCAGCCCGCGGCCCTGGTTTTCCGGCTTGACGGTAATGTTGAGCAGATGTGCCTCGTCGATGATCACGTTGATCACGCCATGGCCCACTTGCTGCTGACCGTCGAACATCAGCCAGACTTCGTACGATTTGAGCGCATCCTGAAAGATCCCTCGGGTCCAGGGATGACTGAACGCGGCATATTCGATCTTAAGTACGGCATCCAGATCCGCCTCGGTCATCGGGCGGAAACTGATCGAGTCACTCATTCAACGCTCTTCCAGCGCGCCATCAGCTGGCGCATGGCTTTCCAGACGTCCGCCTTGCGCTGCGGCTCGTCCATCAACAGTTCAAGGCCCGGCAAGGCCCAGGCTTCGCCCAGGCCCTCGAGCTTCAGGGTTTGGTAATAGGCATCGCCATCGGCATTGGCGGCAAAGCGCAGCGCCGGCAGGCCGATCAGCCACAGGCAGGTGCACGGGGCGTCCTCCAGGCGCGCCTGGACAAAGCCCTGGACGAAATCGCGCGCAGCCTCCGGGCCCTGGTCCATGTTGCCGCGCACCAGCAGCGGCCAGCGCACCGGCTCGCCGATGATCTGCGGGGCATCGGGCAGGCCGGCGGCGCGCAGCATGTCCTTGAGCAGCAGATAGGACGGATCGCGGCTCTGGAACGGCTGGCCGGTGGCCAGTTCAACCAGCAGCAAACAACTGCCAGCGCGCAGCAACTGCAGCGAGAAGCGCGGGGGCGGCACCGGGGCCGGGCGCGGTGGTGCGGCCTGCTCCTCGGTCTCGGCGGGCTTTGCGGCAGGCTTGGGCGCACTGCCCGGGCGCGGAATCTCGATTTTCGGCCGCTCGCCGGAACGGGCCTGGGGGGCGGCGGGCGCCTCGTTGGCAGCCGGTACCGGCCTGACGTCGAAATCGGGGGCCTCGACCGGCGCCACCGGCAGCAGCAGCTCGGGGCGCGACGGTGCAGCGAACGGCAGTTCGGCGCGCGGCAGCCAGTGCACCACTTGCATGGCGGAAAGGTAGGCGCGGCGACGGGGTTCGGTGAGCAAGGGGCGGGTTTCCGAGGGGTGGAGACAATTGACCATTCTAACGCCGTTGGCATTCGAGTGCCGCAACTGGTCGGCGGATTTTTGTTGCCTGTACTGGCCCTTTCGCGGGTGAACCCGCTCCCACAGGGCCTTGTGCAGTACCTGTGGGAGCGGGTTCACCCGCGAAAGGGCCAGTGAATCCCCTACAAGGATGATGGATATCTCTCATTACAGACCAAGGGGTGAAAACCTCCCCCCCGGATGCAGTACAATCGCCCCCTTTTTCTTGGCAACGAGTCGAAGCCAATGATCGAACCCAAGCGCGTCCTGCGCGCCCTAGCCGAACACTGGGCCCTGATCGAGCCGCTGTGCGAGCGATTCGACCAGGGCACCCTGAGCCTGGTCGAATTGCGTCAGCATGTGGCCCGCCAGCAGGTCGAGAGCACCCCGCAGGACATCACCCAGCTGCTCGACGTGTGGATCCGTCTGGATATCCTGGTCCCGGTGGCCAAGAGTCCGAACCGTTTCGAGCTCAACGCGCAGATCCACGACTTCCTCGCCTACCTGCGCCGCGAACACCGGCTGGGCCTGTGCCTGGAGATCGAAGCCTACCTGCGCCACCTGGAACGCCTGGCCGGGCATATCCAGGACGCCTTCGACAACCGCGACAGCGACGACCTGGCGCGCCAGCTGCGCCTGCTCGACATGCGCGTGCGCGATGTACTGAAGAAGCTCGACAACGACGAGCAGGCACTGGTGGCCGTGGCCGAGCGGGCCAAGACCAGCAACCGCCAGATCCCGCTGCGCCAGCGCTATGCCGAAGTACTGGCGACCTGGGACGAGTACGTCGAGCCGATGATCCAGCTGGTCAACGCCGACGGCGCCTTCGAACAGGGTGTACGCAAGGTCGAGACCGTACTGCTGAAGCTGCTGGGTGAACAGGCGCGCCTGGGCCACCTGGTCGACGACGACATGCTGCTGCGCACCCACGCGCGCATCCTGGAAATGCAGACCAGCGCCCAGCTGACCCTGCGCCACGCCCGCGAACTGCTGCTGCCGCTGCGCGAAGAGGCCCGCCGGCACAACGCCGTGACCCGTGGCGCCGCACTGGCCCTGTCGGTGATCCGGCGCAAGGGCATCGACGCCGTGCCGCAAGCGGCCATGCCGATGTTCACCCGCCCGCAAAGCACCTTCCTCGGCAGCGCCAGCCAGGTCGAGGCCTATGTCTACGCCCTGGCCCGCTTCGAGCCCAAGCCGGCGCGCTTCCCCAAGGCCCACAAGACCCAGTCCGGCGCCCTGCCCCGTGCACCGCGCACGGTCAAGGAAATGGCCGAACGCTGCGAACAGGCCCTGCCGCTGCCCGACCTGATGGTCTGGTTGCTGGAGCAGGAACCCGAAGGCGCCACCGACGAGCTGCTGTACTGGTTCTCGCGCCTGTCGCGGGAAAAGCGCTTCAAGCGCGAACGCCTCGACCGCCGCGAGTACATCACCCAGGAACACCTGGTCAGCCTGCGCTCGTTCGCCCTGACCTCCAGCCGCGAAGACGCCGCCAGCGCGCCTACCGAATCCAACGCGAGCCCAGCCCATGCATCTTGATCTTTCCGAACTGTCCCAGCTCGCGCCGATCTTCCGCGAGCTGTTCAAAGGCTTCCACGTCAGCCGCCGCGACCCCGAGCTGTACGCCCAGCTGTCGAACTTCCAGGACCAGTACCGCACCCTGTTCAAGGCCTTGGGCTTCGAACTGGTGTGCGACACCCGTGGCTTCTACTACTTCGTGCCGGACATGACCGCCGCGCAGGTCAACAAGACCGCGCAGCGCCTGTCGCTGTTCACCTTCATCCTGGTCGAACACCTGGCCGACCAGGGCCGCGACCCGATGGCCGTGCTCGATGGCGGCAGCATCGGCCGTGACGAACTGCCCTCGCTGCTGGACAAGTACCGCGACCTGTTCCTGCAGGCCGAAGTGCAGACCGTGGACGAGCTGGAAGAAAAAATCCTGCGCCGCATGACCCAACTCGGCTTCGCCTTCGAGGAAGGCGGCATCTACCGCTTCCTGCCACCGATGCACCGCTTCCTCGACGTGTGCCTGGCCGTGCAGCAGGACCGCGACCTGGCGGCCACCCTGCACAGCGACCTGCCGCTGCCGACCCCGGTACTGGTCGAGGAAGAAAGCCCCGAAGAACTCAACCGCACCGACGACCCGCTCGACCTCAGCCCGTTCGAGGGCGAGGAAAGCGAAGAGCAAGCCCTGGCCCGGGCCATCCGCGAAGAGCAACAGGAGATTGACGCATGAGCCAGGAACGCTACGGCATCCGCCGCTTCGCACTGCTCAACACCGCCGGCTACAGCCTTGGCCTGTTCCCGCTGGAACACCCGCTGTCGGTCTACGGTGCCAACAACCTGGGTAAATCGGCGTCGATCAACGCCCTGCAATTCCCTATCCTGGCGCGCATGTCGGACATGAGCTTCGGCAAGTACAGCCTCGAGCAGTCGCGCCGCTTCTACTTCGCCAGCGACACCTCGTACATTCTCTGCGAGCTGAGCCTGCCCCACGGCCCGCACGTGATCGGCGTGGTTGGCCGCGGCCCGGGCGGCGGTTTCGGCCACCAGTTCTTTGCCTACAAGGGCGAACTGAACCTGGCCCACTACCAGAAGAACGACACCTGCCTGCGCCAGAAAGAGCTGTTCACCAACCTTGAGCGCCTCGGCATCAAGGCCTACGAGCTGAAGCCGGATGAACTGCGTCGTCTGCTGGTCGGCGGCCACACCTCGGTGCCGCTGGACCTGACCATGATCCCGCTGCGCTCGACCAGCGAGCAAAGCCTGAAAACCTTCCGCGCGCTGTTCATCAACCTGCTGCACATGCGCGAAATCACCGCCGCCAAGCTCAAGCAACTGTTCCTCGATGCCTTCGAGCACAGCCTGCGCTCCGGCAGCGTCGACTACATCGCCGCCTGCGAGGAAGCCTTCCGTGACGTGCGCCGCATGGAGCAGGACTACAACGCCCTGGTCGCCGCCGGCCCGCTGGTCGAGGCCCTGGCCGGTGGCGTGGCCCAGCGCGACATCCTGCGCGGCAAGCTGCACCGCATTTCGCCAGTGCTCGACACCCTGCTGGGCACCTGGCAGGAATACGCCATGGCGCGCAAGGAAGAGCTGGTGATCCAGGCCGAGCACTACCGTGGCGAGCAGGACCGCCTGCAGAACGACCAGCGCGGCGGCACCCAGGAGCTGATGCGCCTGGAGCGTGAAATCACCGGTATCCAGCGCTGGCTGGGCGAGCTGTCGGTGCTCAAGCACCGCTTTGCCCTGGTCGATGACGTCAAGGTGCTGGAGCAGCAACTGCTGGCGGCCAAGGACGCACACGACGAACTGGCCGGTGCCCTGGCCCAGTCGCGGCAGTTCAGCGCCGAAGACCTGGACGAACGCGTGCGCGACCTGGAAAAGCGCCTGAAGCAGGTCAAGCAGCAGCTCGACCACGCCGACAACAACAGCTATGCCCGCCTGCGCGAAGAGTTTTCGCAGCAGGACGTCGACCGCCTGATGCGCCTGTTCAACGGCGCGCTGTTCAGCCTGCCGCTGGGCGACCGTGGCATCGAACTGGACGACAGCGACCTGTGGGTAAAATCGCTGGAAGCGGTGCTCGACGGCTTCAAGGGCGAACGTTTCGAAGCCCCAGGCCTGTCCATCGACCTGTCGCACATCGACCCACCGGCGCTGCAGGCGTTGGCCGACCGTGCCGCCCTGCGCGACCAGAAGGAGCGCCTGGAAAAAGAGCTGAAGCAGCTCAAGACCCAGCAAGCCGTGGCCGCCGACCGCTCCGCCTCCAAGGCGCAGACCGAAGCCCTGTACCAGGAAGTTCTGGACGCGCAGAAAGCGCTGGAAGACTTCCGCCGCAGCGAAACCCTGGCCGCCGAAGAGCCCGAGAAGCTGGAGCAGCTGTCGCAGCTGGAAGCCGCCCAGGACGAACTCAAGCGCTCCAGCGACGCCTTCACCGAACGTGTCCAGCAACTGTCGGCCAAGCTGCAGCTGGTCGGCCGGCAGATCGGCGACCTCGAGGCCAAGCAGCGCACCCTGGAAGACGCCCTGCGCCGTCGCCAGCTGCTGCCGGCCGACCTGCCCTACGGCACACCGTACATGGAAGCCATCGACGACTCGATGGACAACCTGCTGCCACTGCTCAACGACTACCAGGACAGCTGGCAGAGCCTGCAGCGGGTGGACAACCAGATCGAGGCGCTGTACGCCCAGGTGCGCCTGAAAGGCGTGGCCAAGTTCGACAGCGAAGACGACATGGAACGCCGCCTGCAGCTGCTGGTGAACGCCTATGCGCACCGCACCGACGAAGCCCTGACCTTGGCCAAGGCCCGCCGCGCCGCGGTCACCGACATCGCCCGGACCCTGCGCAACATCCGCAGCGACTACGACAGCCTCGAGCACCAGCTGGCCCTGTTCAACCGCGAGATCAACAGGCGCCAGGTATCCAACCTGGAGAGCTTCCGCGTGGTGCTGGCGCCGAACAAGGAAGCGCTCAAGCATATCGACCAGATCATCCACAGCGCCGGCCAGTACGAAGAAGGCGAAACCCTGTCGGTATTCGACCTGACCCAGAGCGCCGAGCAGGACAACAAGAACGAAGAGGCCAAGGAATACCTGGCACGGCTGGTGGCGGCCAACCACAACCAGCTGGGCCTGAAGGACCTGTTCGAGCTGGCGTTCGAGATCACCAAGGTCAACGGCCAGCCGGTGATCCATGCCGACATCGACGGCGCGGCATCCAACGGCACCACCATGACCATCAAGGCGCTGACCAACATGTACCTGTTGCTGCACCTGATGGACCGCGACCTGGCCGGGCGCATCCGCCTGCCGTACTACCTGGACGAAGCGGCGGACATCGACGAACGCAACCAGGCTGCGCTGCTGGAAACCAGCCTGCAGCTGGGCTTCGTGCCGATCCTGGCGAGCGTGAAGCCGCAGGTGTCGGCGCGGGTGGCGATCGACCTGGAAGGTGGTAGCGGGCCGAATGGCATCTACATCGACGAGGCGGACTGGAAGTTCATCAGCCGTCGGGATGAGGTGAAGGCGGTTGTGCGTGAGGATCATCAGGCCGAGGAATTGGCCTGAGGTAATTGGGGCCGCTCCCACAAAGGTCCGGTGTACGCCGATCAATGTGGGAGCGGCCTTGTGTCGCGATAGGAGGCCGAAGGCCTCCCAGGATCTGTCAGGCTATCAATGAGCCCAAGGCAGAATCGGAATCGCGGTCACCGCATTCTGCGGGCTGCCTTCGATCATGCGGTCGCTGTACACCAGGTACACCAGCGTATTGCGCTTCTTGTCCAGGAAGCGCACCACCTGCATGGTCTTGAACACCAGCGAGGTGCGTTCCTTGAACACTTCCTCGCCATCCTTCAGCTCACCCTTGAAGTTGATCGGCCCGACCTGACGACAGGCAATCGATGCCTCCGCCCGGTCCTCCGCCAGCCCCAACCCACCCTTCACGCCGCCGGTCTTGGCCCGCGACAGGTAGCAGGTCACGCCCTCGACCTTGGGGTCGTCGAACGCCTCGACCACAATACGGTCGTTCGGCCCGAGGAACTTGAACACGGTGGACACCTGGCCGATTTCCTCAGCCCCGGCCAGCATTGGCAGCACCAGCGCTGCCACACCGATCACGCGCTTGAACAGGCTCATACCAACACCAGATTGTCGCGGTGCACCAGCTCCGGCTCGGCGATATAGCCCAGCACGCTTTCGATGACATCGGATGGTTGGCCGATGATCTTTTGCGCTTCCAGCGCGCTGTAGTTGGCCAGGCCGCGGGCCACTTCAACACCGTCCGGGCCGACGCACACCACCATCTCGCCACGACGGAAGCTGCCCTGTACGGTCTTCACGCCAACCGGCAACAGGCTCTTGTTGGCCTGGCGCAGCGCCTGCACGGCACCGGCATCCAGCACCAGGGTGCCACGGGTCTGCAGGTGGCCAGCCAGCCACTGCTTGCGCGCGGCAAGCATGCCGCGCTCGGGCGACAACAAGGTCCCCAGGCGTTCGCCGGCCTTGAGGCGATCCAGCACGCGCTCGATGCGGCCACCGATGATGATGGTGTGGGCACCGGAACGGGCGGCCAGGCGCGCGGCGCGCAGCTTGGTCTGCATGCCGCCACGACCCAGGGCGCCACCGGTACCGCCGGCCACGGCGTCCAGTGCCGGGTCGTCGGCGCGGGCCTCGTAGATCAGCTGGGCGTCGGGGTTGTTGCGCGGGTCGGCATCGAACATGCCATCGCGGTCGGTGAGGATCACCAACAGGTCAGCCTCGACCAGGTTGGCCACCAGCGCCGCCAGGGTGTCGTTGTCGCCGAAGCGGATCTCGTCGGTGACCACGGTATCGTTCTCGTTGATTACCGGCACCACGCCCAGGTCGACCAGCGTGCGCAGGGTGCTGCGTGCGTTCAGGTAACGCTTGCGGTCGGACAGGTCGTCATGGGTCAGCAGGATCTGCGCGGTGTGCTTGCCGTGCTCGCCGAAGCTCGACTCCCAGGCCTGCACCAGGCGCATCTGGCCGATCGAGGCAGCGGCCTGCAGCTCGTTCATCGCACTCGGTCGCGAGGTCCAGCCAAGCTGGCTCATGCCGGCAGCCACGGCCCCGGAGGAGACCAGTACCAACTCCACGCCTGCCTCACGCAGCGCGACCATCTGCTCGACCCAAACGGCCATGGCACCGCGGTCGAGGCCTTTGCCATCGGCGGTCAGCAGAGCACTGCCAATCTTCACGACCCAGCGCTTGGCGCCCGTCACCTTGCTTCGCATCTTCTTCCAACCTATGTCGAATCTGTAGATACCGTGGATACAAAAACGCCGCTCCAAGGAGCGGCGTTTAGTGTACTGCAACCGGTCAGTCGCGCACGTAAATGATTTCCGGGCCGTCTTCGTCGTCCTCGAAATCATCGTCCCAACCGTCATCATCGCCGATGTCGTGCACGCTCTTGACGCCGGTGCGACGCAGGGTACGGGCGTCGTCCAGGGCCTGCAGCTGGGCACGGGCTTCGTCTTCGATGCGCTGGTCGAGGTCAGCCAGCTCTTCGGCATAGGCCGGGTCGTTGGCCAGGCGGTCGGCGCGGTCTTCGAGGTAGCGCATCAGGTCGTGGCTGAGCTTTTCGGTACCCTGTTTGGAGATGGCCGAGATCACGTACACCGGGCCCTCCCACTGCAGGCGCTCGACCACTTCCTTGACCCGCTCGTCGCGCTCGTCTTCCATGACCATGTCGGCCTTGTTCAGCACCAGCCAGCGCTCACGCTCGGCCAGCGACGGGCTGAAGCGGGTCAGCTCATTGACGATGACTTCGGCGGCATCGGCCGGGCTGCTTTCGTCCAGCGGCGCCATGTCCACCAGATGCAGCAGCACACGGGTGCGCGCCAGGTGCTTGAGGAAGCGGATACCCAGGCCGGCACCTTCGGAAGCACCTTCGATCAGGCCAGGGATGTCGGCGATGACGAAGCTCTTCCAGCGGTCGACGCTGACCACGCCCAGGTTAGGCACCAGGGTGGTGAACGGGTAGTCGGCCACTTTCGGCTTGGCGGCCGAAACCGAGCGGATGAAGGTGCTCTTGCCGGCATTCGGCAGGCCCAGCAGGCCGACGTCGGCCAGCACTTTCATTTCCATCTTCAGGTCGCGCTGCTCACCCGGCTTGCCAGGGGTGGTCTGGCGCGGCGCACGGTTGGTGCTGGACTTGAAACGGGTGTTGCCCAGGCCGTGCCAGCCGCCCTGGGCGACCATCAGCTTCTGGCCAGGGGTGACCAGGTCACCGATCACTTCCTGGGTGGAAGCGTCGATCACGGTGGTGCCGACCGGCACGCGCAGGAACAGGTCGTCGCCTTTCTTGCCAGTGCAGTCGGTGCTGCCACCGTTGGCGCCACGCTGGGCCTCGTGGTGACGGGTGTAGCGATAGTCGACCAGGGTGTTGAGGTTTTCGTCGGCGACCATGTACACCGAGCCACCATCGCCACCGTCACCACCGTTAGGGCCACCGTTCTCGATGAACTTCTCGCGACGGAAGCTCATGCAACCGTTGCCACCATCACCGGCCTTGACCCGAATGGATACTTCGTCAACAAACTTCATTCAAAACCGCCTCTCGCCTGCTGGCGAGTTGAATACCTGAAAAACCTGAGGCTCTTGCAAAACTGAGCGCGGCGGCCCCGTACGACCGTAGAAACCCACGCCGGCAGCCCATACAAACAGCTTTGCAAGAGGCTCACCACAAACGAAAAAGCCCCGTCGCATGACGGGGCTTCTGGAGCGACGTCGCGATTAAGCGGCGACGATGCTCACGTAACGGCGCATGAACTCGCCTTTTTTCTCGAACTTGATCACGCCTTCGATCTTGGCGAACAAGGTGTGATCCTTGCCCATGCCAACACCGTAGCCAGCGTGGAATTCGGTGCCGCGCTGACGGACGATGATGTTGCCTGGCTTGATAGCCTGGCCGCCATACATCTTCACGCCAAGGCGTTTCGATTCTGAGTCGCGACCGTTACGAGTACTACCACCAGCCTTCTTGTGAGCCATGGTTCAATTCTCCAAATAAATTCAGGGGATCTAGGGGATTAAGCCTGGATACCGGTGATTTTGATCTCGGTGAACCACTGGCGGTGGCCCATACGCTTCATGTGGTGCTTACGACGACGGAACTTGATGATGCGAACCTTGTCGTGGCGGCCTTGCGAAACGACTTCGGCCACTACTTTAGCGCCAGCAACAACTGGAGCACCGATGGTGACTTCTTCACCGTTGGCGACCAGCAGGACGCGATCGAAGGTCACGGATTCGCCAGTGGCGACTTCCAGTTTTTCGATCTTGAGGAATTCACCTTCAGCGACTTTGTACTGCTTGCCGCCGGTAACGATTACTGCGTAAGACATGGTATTTCTCCGATAATCCTGCTCACCCAGCGCTTTATATGATGAGTATTGGCTGGCATGGCTGCACAGGGCTGGAACGGCCCGGCGCAATTGCGTAAGGCAGGTGCTGCCCAGGAAGTTAGGGTGCGCGATTGTACGCAACCGCGGTTTTGCTTGCAAGTACCGCCCCCGGCGCACGGGTACCGCGCCTTGACACACCGGGACCCGCGACCTAGCATGCCGCGCAACCTCACTGGAGCAGCCGATGCAACCCCAAACCTTCTACCGTGCGGTGGCTGATGATTTCAGCGCCGTCGACGAGATCATCAAGAAGCAGCTGACCTCGCGCGTGCCGCTGGTATCGAAGATCGGCGACTATATCACGTCCGCCGGTGGCAAACGCCTGCGCCCCCTGCTGGTGCTGCTGTGTGGCAAGGCCCTGGGCCGCGAGGGCGACGACCTGCGCCTGCTGGCTGCCACCATCGAATTCCTGCACACCGCCACCCTGCTGCACGACGACGTGGTCGACATGTCCGGCATGCGCCGCGGCCGCTCCACCGCCAATGCCCTGTGGGGCAACGCGCCGAGCGTGCTGGTGGGCGACTTCCTCTATTCGCGCTCGTTCGAGATGATGGTCGAACTGGGCTCGATGCCGGTCATGCAGATCCTGTCCAAGGCCACCCGTGTGATTGCCGAAGGTGAAGTGCTGCAGCTGTCGCGGGTACGCGACGCCAGCACCACCGAGGAAGTCTATATGGAGGTCATTCGCGGCAAGACCGCGATGCTGTTCGAAGCCTCGACCCACAGCGCCGCCGCGCTGGCCGAAGCCAGCGACGAACAGCGCGAGGCCCTGCGTACCTTCGGTGATCACCTGGGCGTGGCGTTCCAGCTGGTCGACGACCTGCTGGACTACAAGGGCGACTCGCAGACCCTGGGCAAGAACGTCGGTGACGACCTGGCCGAAGGCAAACCCACCCTGCCGCTGATCTACACCATGCGCGAAGGCACCGCCGAACAGGCTGCACTGGTACGCCAGGCGATCCAGAAGGGTGGCCTGGAGGACCTGGAGCAGATTCGCGTGGCGGTCGAAGAGTCGGGTGCGCTGAACTACACGGCGGAGCTGGCGCGTGACTATGTGAAGCGTGCCATCCAGTGCCTGGAAGTGCTGCCGGCCAGCGAATATCGTGATGCGCTGGTCGAGCTGAGCGAGTTTGCTGTGGCGCGTACTCACTGACAGATCGAGTCGCCTTCATTCGCGGGTAAACCCGCTCCCACAGGGATATCACAGGCCTCCGGGCCTATGTTGTACCTGGGGGAGCGGGTTTACCCGCGAAACATTTGTCCGGACATAATCACTTCATCAGAAATACCTCTTACAATGTGGGCTTTCAACCGTCTGTTTGTTTGAGGAACCGAAGTGAGCACTCTGCCACCCTGCCCAAAATGCAACTCCGAATACACCTATGAGGATGGCACTCAGCTGATCTGCCCTGAATGCGCCCACGAGTGGTCGGCCAGCGGCGACGCCGAAGCGGCCAGCGACGAGGTGGTGAAGAAGGACTCGGTCGGCAACATCCTGCAGGACGGCGACACCGTCACCGTGATCAAGGACCTCAAGGTCAAGGGCTCCTCCCTGGTGGTCAAGGTCGGCACCAAGGTCAAGAACATCCGCCTGTGCGATGGCGACCACGACATCGACTGCAAGATCGACGGCATCGGCGCCATGAAGCTGAAGTCCGAGTTCGTGCGTAAAGTCTGATAACGCGAATACCGCCAATTGGCGCTTGCTATTTAGATAATAAGAATTATTCTCATTGGAACCGCTATCCAAGGAGAATAGCCATGACTTATCTGATCGACGCCTGGCTGGACCGCCCCCACCCCTATCTGCGCATTCTTCATCGGGAAACCGGCGAAGTGTGCGCGGTGCTTGAAGAAGACGCGCTCGACGAGCTGCGTGACCAGGGCGACCTGGACATGAGCGGGCTGAATTCGAGTGAGCCGGGGGTGCTCAAGGAGCTGGTGCGCAATCTGTTTCTGTTCTGCTATGCGCGGGCCTTGCGCCCCGGGGGAACGGACTGGAACTGAGGCTGGCAGGGCCGGCCTCTGCGCGAGTGAACCCGCTCCCACAGGGGCCCCACAGCTCTGAAGCATTGTGAGGTCCCTGTGGGAGCGGGTTCACCCGCGAATGGGCCGCAAAGCGGCCCCGAGGGTATTACAGAACGTCGAGCAGCTCGACGTCGAATACCAGCACGCTGTGCGGCGGGATGCTGCCAACGCCTTGGGCGCCGTAGGCCAGCTCGCTCGGCACGTACAGGCGCCACTTGCTGCCAGCGTTCATCAGCTGCAGGGCTTCGGTCCAGCCAGCGATCACACCACCCACCGGGAATTCAGCAGGCTGACCACGGTCGTAGGAGCTGTCGAACACCGTGCCATCGATCAGGGTGCCGTGGTAGTGCGTGCGCACGTTGTCTTCGCGGGTCGGCTTGGCGCCTTCGCCGGCGGTCAGCACTTCGAACTGCAGGCCCGAGGCCAGGGTGGTGATGCCGTCACGCTTGGCGTTCTCGACCAGGAATGCCTTGCCAGCAGCAGCTGCTGCTTCAGCCTTGGCAGCCGCTTCGGCTTGCATCACGTCGCGGATGACCTTGAAGCTGGCCGACAGGTCGGCTTCGCTGACGCGGCTGTCGGCGCCGTTGAAGGCGTCGGTCAGGCCGGCCAGGATGGCTTCCAGGCTGACGCCTGGTGGCGGGTTGTCGCGCAGCTGGCCGCCCAGCTGACGGCCGATGCCGTAGCTGACGCGAGTTTCGTCGGTGGACAGGTTGAGTTCGGACATTGTCGTGCTCCACTGCAGGGCGCAGTGAAGCCGCGCCCTTGATGAAAAGGGCGAGCAGCCTAGCACACTGGGGCGCTGCGAGCAGCTACCAGGCCGAGCGCTGGGAAATCGGCACCTTCAAGTCTTCTTCCGGGTGCGTGCCCATACCGCACATTTCGTCCTGCACCGACCAATGCACCAGGTTCATCGAGACCATGGGGATGGTTTGCAGCAACTTGCGCGCATCCTCCACCGAATGCACGCGCAAGCGTTCACCACGGGTGTCTGACAGGGGATGGGGGTGGCCTTTGATCCGGGCCTCGAGCAGGTAGTCACCGCCTTCGATGGCGATCAGGTTCAGTTCGTCGACATGGCCAGCCCTGGCCTCGGTATTGAGCTGATGCAGGTTCATGAGAGCACCTCGCGATGGGAACCACGCATGAGAGCTCATTTTTTCTACAGAAAGGGAGAATGCACAAGGCATGACTGACGCCGCTCGTCAGTTGGAACGTGCTGGCCTCTTCGCGGGCTTGCCCGCTCCCACAGGGATTGCGAAGAGGCCAGTCAGGCTCAGTGCTTGGTCAGCTTGTCCAGGTAACCCATGCAGAATGCCGAGACCACGAAGGTCATGTGGATGATCACGTACCACATCAGGTAATCGGTGGAGATGTTCTGCGCGTCCATGAACACCCGCAGCAGGTGGATGGACGAAATGGCCACGATCGACGCGGCAACCTTCATCTTCAGCGACGAAGAATCCATCTTGCCCAGCCAGTTGAGCTTTTCCTTGCTTTCGTCGATGTCCAGTTGCGAGACGAAGTTCTCGTAGCCCGAGATCATCACCATCACCAGCAGGCCACCCACCAGCGACATGTCGATCAGCGACAGGATCACCAGGATCAGGTCGGCTTCGCTCAGGGCGAAGACGTTGGGCAGGACGTGGACCACTTCCTGGAAGAACTTGAGCGCCAGGGCCAGCAGGCCGAGGGACAGGCCGAAGTAGATGGGGGCGAGCAGCCAGCGAGAGGCATACATCGCGTTTTCGAGGATACGTTCCATGGAGGATTGGGACTCATCAGGTGACTAAAAAAGCGACGGCGAGTATAGCCAGCCACCTGTTACAGCAAAAGCCCGGGGGCTGCCATGCAGCCCATCGCGACACTAGGCCGCTCCCACCAGTACAGCGCAGTCCTCAAGGGCGATGCTGTGCCTGTGGGAGCGGCCTTGTGTCGCGATGGGCCGCAAAGCGGCCCCCGGCCTCAATCAAGTCTCAGGATGAAACTGGTAATCCCCCAGGTTCCGGCACCGCTCGCCATTGATCCGCCGCAACTGCGCCTGCAGATGCAAACACCAGATCTGCGGATCCTCGGCCACCTGATACCCATGCAAGGTCAGGCTGTCGACAATGGCATTGAGCACCGATTCGGCCACCAGCGGCCCATGGAACGGCCCTTGGGCCTTGATGGCGGAGGGTTGTTCACCGGCCATGCCGGCGGCGAACAGCAGCGTCCACATGCCGTTGTCCCCGGCCAGCGGACGGATGCTGCATTCGATGCGGGTCACCAGGCCCAGGCACTGGCGTGTGAGGCTGAGATTGCGCATGGCCGCGCCCCCTCCAATAAGCCTTGTTCAGCCTGGACCTCAGGCTGTTTCCATCCTGAACGCTAATACCGTCCTTAAGTTCCAGCATAGAAGAACAGTACCGAAAGATGGAAAACCGGCGCTGAACGGTAGCACATCGCCGCCAGCGCCGGTTTCTTGACTCAGGCCGGCTTGGCCTGGGCAATCACCTCTTCCAGGCGTTCCTTCTCCGCCTTCTCGACTTCTTCCTCACTGATCATCTCGGCGATCTCACGCAGGCGCTCCACCACCCGAGCGTTGACGCTGCCTTCAGTGAACTGGCCCTTGTCATCCAGCACCCCGGCCTCCTCGCCCACCAGCAGGCTCAACGCCTCGTCGGCCTGGCTGACCGCATACACGTGGAACATGCCGTTCTCCACCGCCTGCAGCACGCGCTCGTCGAGCATCAGCGTGGCAACGTTGGCACGCGGGATGATCACCCCCTGCTCACCGGTCAGGCCACGCGCCTCGCACAGACGGAAGAAGCCCTCGATCTTCTCGTTGACCCCGCCCACTGCCTGCACTTCACCAAACTGGTTGATCGAGCCGGTAATGGCGAAGCACTGCTTGAGCGGCGTGCGCGACAAGGCCGAGATCAGCGTGCAGGCCTCGCCCAGCGAGGCGCTGTCACCGTCCACATAGCCGTAGGATTGCTCCAGAGCGATGCTCGCCGAGATCGCCAGCGGGAACTCCTGGGCATAGCGGCTGCCCAGGTAACCGGTGAGGATCATCACGCCCTTGGAGTGGATCGGCTGGCCGAGGTTGACCTCACGCTCGATGTCGACGATACCGCTGCCGCCCGGGTACACGGTGGCGGAGATACGCGCCGGCATGCCGAACGCCGAATCCCCCACTTCCAGCACGGTCAGGCCGTTGCACTTGCCGATGGCCGCGCCTTCGGTGTCGATCAGGATGATGCCGGCGAGCATGTCGTCCAGCACCCGCTGCGAAACACGCCCGGTGCGGGTGGCCTTGGCCTTGAGCGCACGCTCGATGTGCCCGGCGTCGGTCATTTCGTCACTGGCCAGCTGGCGGATGAAATCGGCTTCGCTGACCAGTTGGAACAGGTCGCCGATACGGGCCGACAGACGCGACTGGTTTTCTGCCAGACGGGCGCTGTAGGTGGCCAGGCGCGCCACCGCGTCACTGGTCAGTGGCGCCATGCCCTCTTCGTTGGTACGGGTGCGCAACAGCTGGGCAAACTGCTCCAGGTTCTCGTCGACCATGGGCATGTCTTCGTCGAAGTCCACCAGTACCCGGAACATCTCCTGGAAGTCCGGGTCGTGGTCCTGCAGCGCGTAGTACAGCTGGCGCGAACCGATGATGACCAGCTTGATGTTCAGCGGGATCATCTGCGGCGTCAGGCTGACGGTGGCCACCCGGCCCAGCTCGCCCAGTGGCGATTCCATCTTCAACTTGCGCGACTGCAGCGCACGCTTGAGCGCGTCCCATACGAACGGTTCGCCCAGCATCTTCTCGGCTTCCAGAATCAGGAAGCCGCCGTTGGCCCGGTGCAGCGCACCCGGGCGCAGCTGGCGGTACGAGGTGTACAGCGCACCCTGGTCGGTGCTGTATTCGATACGGCCAAACAGGTTGTCGTAGGTCGGGTGCGGCTCGAACACCACCGGCGCACCGCCGTCGGCGTGGTGGCCGACCACAAGGCTTGGGGCGTACTGCTCTTCCAGCAGCTTGCGCGCGGCGGCGTCGGTCTTGCTGTCGTCGACCAGTTGCTCGACCACGGTACGCAGCAGGTTCAGTTGCACCGACTGCAGGTAGGCACAGACCGCAGCGTTCTCGGCGTACTTTTCCGACAATGGCGCCAGCAAAGGCTGCAGGGCCAGGGTGATGGTTTCTTCGTTGAGTTGGCGCAGCTGGTTGTTCGACTCGCGTTTCCATTGCGGCAGGCTGGCCAGCTCTTCGTTCAGGCGCTCCTCGAGCAGGGCGATATCCTCGTGGAACTGCTCGCGCACCTCTTCCGGCAACTGGGCGAATTCGGCTTCATCCAGCGCCTTGCCGTCGGCCATCGGGGTGAAGGCGACGTTGCTGGCGTCGCGGTACAGGGCCACGTCCTTTTCCAGCGAGGCGCGCTCGATCACATCCAGGGCGCGGTCGTAACGCTGGTTGAAGGCGCGGTCGATAGCGCCCTTTTTCTGCTGGTACGACGGGTGCTCGAACACCGCCGGGAAGGTCGACAACAGGTTGTCGATCAGCCCGTTCATGTCGGCGATGAACGCCCCGGCGCTGCCGGACGGCAATTCCAGCGCGCGGGGCTCGCGGGTGTCATCGAAGTGGTTGACGTAGAGCCAGTCGGCCGGGGTCTGCTGGCGCTTGCCCTCGGCCTTGAGGTAGCGCTTGACGAACGAGAAGCGGCCGGTGCCAGGCTCGCCCATCACGTACACGTTGTAACCGGGGCGCGGCATGGCCACGCCAAACTGCAGGGCCTCGACAGCACGCTCCTGGCCCAGGACTCCGCGAAACGGCTCCAGATCGTCGGTATGGGTAAAAGCAAACTGCTCGGGGGAGAAACGCCGGGTCAGGGCTTCAGGCGCGAGACGCAGGCGCGCAGCGACAGGATCGGGCATTGGGTTTCCTTACTTCGGCGGGGCAGATACGCAGCATTCTGGCGCTGCCCGCGCGCGCCTTGCAAGGCTCCACAAGACTTTATGTCGCAGCCTGAGCGGGACATGTAACAGCAAATTTTTCGCAATCAACAACGCAACTCTTAGATCGTGCCTAAACTCCAAGCTGCGCGGGTGGGTGAAACGCTTTCCCGACCTGGCAACCGAGTTGCCAGAAACCCTGACCCTTGGTTAAGTCAAATAGAGAACAAATGCTATGAAACGGATTCTTCTGGGTACTCTGTTCACCGTGGCCTCACTCAATGCAATGGCCGAAGCGCCAGGCGGCCCGAACTGCGGCTGGGGCAACATGCTGTTCGAAGGCCAGCGCGGCACGCCGGCACACTTCCTGGCTTCCACCACCAACGGCACCTCCGGTAACGCCACCTTCGGCATGACTTCGGGCACCAACGGCTGCTCGACCAAGGCGTCGCTGACCTATGGCGGCAAGTCCTGGTTCGCCATGAACGGCATGATGAATGAACTGTCCGAAGACATGGCCATGGGCCAGGGCGAAGCACTGACCACCTATGCCGTGGTTCTCGGCGTGGCCCCGGAAGACCGCGGCTACTTCGCATCGGTCACCCACCAGCACTTCAACCAGATCTTCAGCAGTGCCGACGTCACTGCCGAAACGGTCCACAGCAACACCCTGGCCGTTCTGAAGAACGACCCACGCCTGGCCAAATACGCTACCGAGGCCTAAGTGCGGTTGCTCCCGCCCCGGCTCCGGGGCGGGTTTCGCCTTTTTTTCGGCATCGTCAAGAAGTAGTTGCCCGATATGCTCAAACGCTTCATATCCCTGGCGCTGTGTGCCTGCGCCCCTGTTCATGCCGCGCCCGCGCTGGACCAAGGCCGTGTCCAGCAACTGGCCAACACCCCTTACTGGATTGCCCTGGGCCATTACGAAACCGCCAAGCTGGGCGGCTGGCGCAGCTATGTGGACGATGATGCGTTCTTCCTCGCCAAGGACGGCGCGCACCACCCCGACCAGGAGCTGCAAGCCACGGTCGAAGCGCTGTACGCCCCGGCCAACCTCGGCGACAAGCACGCCCAGTGCGTGTTCCCGGCGCGCACCCGCTGGCTGCGCGAACAGCTCGACCTGCGCGATTTGCCGCAACCGGACTGCCAGGAGTTCGCCACCTGGTACCAGTCGATCGACCCGCACAGTGCGGCGCTGATCTTCCCGGCGGCCTACCTGAACAGCCCGTCATCGATGTTCGGCCACACCCTGCTGCGCATCGACCAGTCCAATACCCGCAGCGACGACACCACGTTGCTGAGCTACGCGATCAACTTCGGCGCCTATATCGAAGGCAGCGACAACAGCATCCTGTACGCCTGGAAGGGCCTGATGGGTGGCTACCCGGGCCTGTTCGCGCTGATGCCCTACCAGGAAAAACTGTCCGAATACCGCAGCCTGGAAAACCGCGACCTGTGGGAGTACCAGCTGGACCTGACCCCGGAAGAAACCGGGCGCATGGTCGAGCATGTGTGGGAGTTGAAGCAGATCCAGTTCGACTACTTCTTCTTCGACGAAAACTGCTCGTATCGCCTGCTGGAGCTGCTGCAGGTGGCCCGGCCGAGCCTGGACCTGACCTCGCAGTTCCCGCTGACCGCCATCCCGACCGACACGGTGAAGGCCGTGAAACAGTCCGGCATGGTCGCCAGCGAGACATACCGCCCCTCGCGCGAACGTGAACTGCTGGCCCGGGCCGAGCCGCTCGATCACGGCGAAAAGCGCCAGGTGCTGGCGGTAAGCGCCGACACCGCACAACTGCAGAGCCCTGAATTCAAGGCCCTCCCCCGCGAGCGCCAGGCGCTG
This sequence comes from Pseudomonas sp. 43(2021), assembly GCF_017490805.1. NCBI lineage: Bacteria > Pseudomonadati > Pseudomonadota > Gammaproteobacteria > Pseudomonadales > Pseudomonadaceae > Pseudomonas > Pseudomonas sp. 43(2021). The sequence goes on along the minus strand of NZ_JAFGYJ010000011.1, from coordinate 1,832 downwards.
GTGCAGGATGCCGCGTACCGCCTGGAGCGTTACCGCGCCAATGGCCAGGCGCGCGACCCTGGGCAGGCCAAGCGCAGCTTCGAACTGCTGCGAGCGATCAACAGCAACCCGCCACCACCCCTGCAGATCGAGCGCCCGGGCCTGCCCGAGGACGGCCACGACTCGCGCACCTGGCAACTGGGCGTGGGCACCCGCGAAGACCGCGCCTACGCCGAGTACGGCCTGCGCATGGCCTATCACGACCTGAATGACAACGCCTATGGCTTCCCGCTGGGGGCGCAGATCGAGATCCTGCAGCTGAAGCTGCGCCAGTACGAGGGTAACGACTGGCAGGTACAACGCCTGGACCTGGCCACCATCCGCTCGCTGACGCCGCGCAACGAGCTGCTCAAACCCTGGTCGTGGCAGGTGGCCGGCGGGTTGGAGCGGGTGCCGGGCAAGCATGATGACGAGGTGCTGGTGAGCCATGTGAACGGCGGGGCCGGCGGCACCTGGCAACTGGCCGACGGGTTGCTGGGCTTTGCCCTGGGCACGGTGCGGGTCGAGCACCACAATGATTTTGCCCAGTTCATTGCCCCGGCGGCAGGCTTCAATGGCGGGCTGCTGTGGCGCAACGGGCTGGGCAACATGACACTGGAGGCCAAGGGCGATTATTTCACCAATGGCGAAGTGCGGCGCAGTGTGAGCTTGAACCAGCAGTGGGAGATCAGCCAGAACCTGGGGGTGCGGCTGAGTGCTTCGCGGGAGTTCAGCCAGCTGGCTACGGCGCAGAACGAGGTGATGCTTGAGTTGAAGTGGTACCACTACTGAGGCCGCTTTGCGGCCTTTCGCGGGCATGCCCGCTCCCACAGGTACTGCACAGGCCTCGAATCCTGTGGTGATCCTGTGGGAGCGGGCGCGCCCGCGAATGGGCCAGTGAGGTCAGCAGAGCAATGTGAACCAACCAACTCTTTGACACTGTTTTGACGGCTCCCCGACAAATCGCCACCTAGACTTTCCAGTATCAACCGGAGGGTTTTGTGGTTATGTCGCGGTACTGGTTCGGCGTGTGCATGGCGTTGTTGCTGTCGGGTTGCGAAACCACCCACGAGCAAATGGTCAACCAGGGTTATCCCCCTGCCTACGCCGATGGCTTCCAGGACGGCTGCAGCAGCGGCCGCCAGGCAGCCGGGCTGATGGTTGGCGGCTTTCGCAAGGACGTGCCGCGCTACCTGCACGAGCGTCAGTACGAAAGCGGCTGGGACGACGGCTTTCGCCAGTGCCACGCCATGCAGGACAGCGAAGAACAGCGCCAGTACCACGAGCGCTTCTGGGACCAGCGCGAGCGCGACTGGGAGCAGGAAAAGGACCGCGACGCCGCACGCGCCTATCGTCACAACTGAGTCGTAAACGGACATCTCTTGAAACTGGCGGCCTGCGATGATGGTCTCCTGCACAAGGAGGCCACGCATGAGCCGAGCATTCGTCAACGAAGACCAGGCCGCCGCCCAGGCTGACCAGCCGGTTGAGCGACGGGTCAGCGAACAACCCAACTACGTCACCGCCAGTGGCCTGCGCCAGCTGCAGGCACGCGTGGCCGAGCTGAATGCCCTGCGCGGCGAACTGCAGGCACAGGGCGAACGTGGCGACAAGCAACGGCTGGCGGATACCGAACGGGACCTGCGTTACTTCAGCGCGCGGGTGCAGAGCGCCCAGGTGGTGCCGGCAGCGACGTCGCGCAGCAAGGTGCAGATTGGTAGCCGGGTGCGGTTTGTCGATGCGCAGGACCAGGAACATGTGGTGCGGCTGGTGGGCGAGGATGAGGCAGATGCCGGGCGGGGGTTGATCAACTG
>NZ_JAFGYJ010000117.1:0-701 GCF_017490805.1 Pseudomonas sp. 43(2021) | reverse complement strand
AGATCGGGCTGGCCGAATAGCCGCCATAGCGCTTGCCCTTCCATGCCTTCAATACCTGCGGGTCGCTCATCGGCAGGTACACCAGGGTAATGCCGTCAGACGTATCGAAGGGCAGATGCCGAAAGCCGATGCGCTGATCGATGCTCACCACCAGATCAGGCACGATGCCGTGTTCGCGCAACGGTCGATAAGCGGTATCAACACAGATGAACAACGGCCGCTCGGCACGCTGACGAATCGCCGCCAGCCGCTCGAAATGCTGCTCCAGCGTCGGGCCGGTGGCGATCACGTAGATTTCACGTCCAGCGCAACTGCCGAACAGCTGCGCGACATCGGCATCGCCAAGCAGCACCGGCAGACATTCCTGCAAGCGTTGCTGGATTTGTGGCGACTGCGGATCGAAATCGCGATTGTTGAATGTCAGGTGCACTTCATTGGTCAGCCGGTCGCGGATCTTCGCGTTGAAGTCATCGGCCAGCAGCATCTCGGCCGGCAAGGCAAAGAATGGCGTGAAGAAGTCAGGATGATCACCGGCGTAAAACAGTTCGACCCGAGGATCCTGCAGCCACTGGCGCTGATCGAGCAGTTGCAGTACCAGCGCGAACAGCGCGCCGTTGAGGATGTGCACGTACAGTTTTTCCAGGTCTGCGCGATCGAGCAGCACGCCGGGCAAATCGCCCAGGCCGGTGCCATAGACATGC
>NZ_JAFGYJ010000116.1:0-701 GCF_017490805.1 Pseudomonas sp. 43(2021) | reverse complement strand
GTGAGAACCCCGGCAAACACCACGTTATCGAAAAACATGACTGACCTCCCGGCCCTGCTTTGCTTTGCTGCGATGGATTCAAATTAACAAACACACAGGCGCACATATTGACCAGGATCAATATCCGCAACGAAGGGAAATAAAGGAGGGGAAATAACTGATCTGCATCAACCAATGCAGCGGGAGATCAACGCTTTTTCGGCTTGTTCTTCGACTTTTTCTTGGCTTTTCCCAACGGCATCGCCTGCTCGAAAGCCTGGCGCACTTCGTTCAGGCGCTTTTCGTTGAGGTCATGCACACGCTTGGCGCGTTCAGTGCTGAGGTCGATCAGTTTGTCGTCTTGGCTCATGGCGTCCGGCACATCGCAGAAGAGATCACAGCTGCCGTCACCGACAGGATTGCGCCAATCATGCCGCTTGGCGCTGGCGATGACCAGTCACTGCTCAAATCTCGATATCGACCCACAAGCCCTGACGCGGCTGATCGTCTATCAACGGCACCACCGGCACGGTGTTGTCGGCGTTCAACTCGGTACCCGGCACGGCCAGATGCTCTTCAGGATCTTCATCCGCCTCGCGGCGTCGGCGGTCACGTTCCTGTTGACGACGCTGTTCTTCGCGCGCCAGCAGACGATCCTCTTCCGGATCACGCTTCTGCAGATCGATCGTGCTTTCGTTGGAGCTTTCCTGCACCGGCACCAC
>NZ_JAFGYJ010000115.1:0-704 GCF_017490805.1 Pseudomonas sp. 43(2021) | reverse complement strand
TCACCGTCGCGGCAGTTGAGGTGAGTGGCGCGGTTCTGGTCGGTGCCTTGCTGGTGATTCCTTCGGCAGCGGCGCGCGTGCTCAGTCAGGCGCTGAAAGGGTTTTTCTGGTGCTCGGTGCTGATCGCTACCGTCAGCACCCTGTGCGGGATTCTTGCGCCGATCGTATTCGATCTGCCGATCCCGTCCGGCGCCGCGATCATTCTGGTCGCCGGCATCGCTTTCGCCCTCGCCGCCATTGCGCGCGGCGTCGTCCCCAGCCTGAAAGGGAACCTTGGATAAATGGCTTTTTCATTGCGTAACCTGACTCTGGCCATGGCCCTGTATGGCGTGGTCTGCACTCCGTTGATGGCGGCTGAAACTGCGAAACCGTTGCGCGTTCTGGCCTCGTTACCGATCACCTATGGATTGGGCGAAGCATTGCTCAAGGGCACAAACGTCAACCTCGAACGCGCGGCGCCGGCCAACCTGCCCGGCAGCCGCCAGACCGCGTATTTCACCGGCCGTGGCGCTCCGGCGCTGAGCAAACTGGCCACCGACGCGGACGCGGTAATCGGTCTGCGTTCGCTGTGGGCCGATGATCCGCTGTACCCGATCGCGCGGCGCAGCAATATCCGTATCGTCGAAGTCGACGCTGCGCGCCCGGTCGACGGCGCCCTGCCCGGCATCGCCGTGCAGCCGGGCCTGCAGGTTGATGGGCTGAAC
>NZ_JAFGYJ010000114.1:0-707 GCF_017490805.1 Pseudomonas sp. 43(2021) | reverse complement strand
CCGTATGCGCTTCTTCACTTGACCATATAACCCCAAGCAATCTGGTTATACTGTGAAGACGACATTCGCCGAAAATTCGCATGTTGCTCTTTCGAGCAGAACTCACAAATTTTACCTTAGCCTGATTAACCAGCAGTGAAACTGGTCATCAGTCTATATCTATCACATATCCGAATTTTTAAAGAACGATCTGACAAAAGTCAGAAATCAACATTCGAAGCGAATGCTCATTTCTGAGTTTGATCAAGTAAAGCAAGTGGTGGAGCCAAGCGGGATCGAACCGCTGACCTCCTGCGTGCAAGGCAGGCGCTCTCCCAGCTGAGCTATGGCCCCGCATATTGGTAGGTCTGGGCAGATTTGAACTGCCGACCTCACCCTTATCAGGGGTGCGCTCTAACCAACTGAGCTACAGACCTATATAGGGTCTTGATCGTCTTCGACAATGAATCAAGCAATTCGTGTGGGAGCTCATCAGCAGGCTGATGTCGTCGATTAAGGAGGTGATCCAGCCGCAGGTTCCCCTACGGCTACCTTGTTACGACTTCACCCCAGTCATGAATCACACCGTGGTAACCGTCCCCCCGAAGGTTAGACTAGCTACTTCTGGTGCAACCCACTCCCATGGTGTGACGGGCGGTGTGTACAAGGCCCGGGAACGTATTCACCGCGACATTCTGATTCGCGATTACTAGCGATTCCGACTTCAC
>NZ_JAFGYJ010000113.1:0-710 GCF_017490805.1 Pseudomonas sp. 43(2021) | reverse complement strand
CGCCAAAAGCGGGGAGTCGGTACACCTCAGCAATGAGGCTCAACAGTTGCAGAAGGTCACTGCCAAGCTGCGCGATCCGCCTGCTGTCGACAAAGCCCGAGTGGCCGAGTTGAAAGCCGCGATTGCCGATGGCAGCTATAACGTCGACAGCAACCGTGTAGCCAGCAAACTGCTCAACTTCGAAGCCCAGCGCTAGGCTTTTGCCGGCGCCAGGCTTTTGGACGCTTAAACCCCAAGGCCAGCCATGCACGACACTAACTTATTGCAACTGATCAACGACGACTTTGCTCCAGCGCAACAATTGCTGGAGTTATTGCAAACCGAATCCCTCGCTTTGCATGGTCGCGACATGCCGTTGCTGGAAGAAATTCTGGCGACCAAGCAAGCGTTGATCATTCTGCTCGAGCAGCATGGCCGCAAGCGCAGCGAAATCCTCGCCAGCCTCAACCTGCCGACCGATCGCACAGGTCTTGAGCAACTGGCCAGCCAGTCGAGCATTGGCGACCAGTTGCTGACCCAGGGCGATGCCCTGACCGCGCTGATCGCCCAATGCCAGGCGGCCAACATCAAGAACGGCCAGTCGATCCAGATCCAGCAGGCGACTACGGCCAACCAGCGGAAGATCCTCACCGGCGGTGAGCCGCCAGCGCTGTACGACGCCAGCGGCACCTTTGCCAAACCGGTCAAGCCGCGAACGCTCAGCCAGGCAT
>NZ_JAFGYJ010000112.1:0-711 GCF_017490805.1 Pseudomonas sp. 43(2021) | reverse complement strand
CGCCGCAGCCAGCGCAATCCTTCCGGCACGTTCGCCGTCACGCCCTCACCGTTGATCAGCATCATCGCGTAATCGAACGCGGCGAGACGGTTGCCGCGCGCCGCCGCATCGTGAAACTGCACGAGCGCCGCGCGCAGATTGCCCGCGTTGTAGTCGGCCACCGCCGCTTCGGTCTCGCGCTGCGGGTCGGGCCGGCTCGGCGCGCCCGGCGCCTGCGCAAGCGCGCCGCCCGCCGCCGCACCGAGCGCCGCCGCGGCGAGCGAACCGATTACCGCGCCGAGCAGCACACGCGGCGTGCGCGTGGAGAGCGGCGCGCCGCGGCGTTTCCCGCTCATCCCCGCACCTCCTGCAGCGCCTGTCGCGTCGCGCGCAGCAGCCACACGACGTCCGCGGACAACGCGACCACGCGGAATCCGGCTTCGAGAGACTGGCGCGCGCCGGCCGTATCCGCGGCGAAGATGCCGACCGGCACGCCGGCGCGCCGCCCGGCCGCGAGCACGTGCTCGAGCGCGGCCGCGACGTCCGGATGCTTCGTGTCGCCGAGATGCCCGAGGCTCGCGGACAGGTCGGCGGGCCCGACGAATACGCAATCGACGCCCGGCGTCGCCGCGATCCGCTCGGCTTCGTCGACGCCGCGCGCCGATTCGATCTGCACGATCGTCGCGATCTGCGCGTTCGCCGTCTGCACGTAGTCGCGCCGCATCCCATAAG
>NZ_JAFGYJ010000111.1:0-713 GCF_017490805.1 Pseudomonas sp. 43(2021) | reverse complement strand
TCCAGGTACTTGTTGAAATCATGTTCCAGCCCCGGCACGTCGGTGGCGATGCGGCTGATGGTCGAGTTCTCGATCCACAATTCCAGCGGCGAATCCAGCACGCCGTACTTGCGCGCGAAGGGGATGGTGCTGCGGAAGGTGCCCTTGAATTTCACATGGCCATTGATGTCTTCGCTGTGGGTGGCAATTTCGCCGGGGGCGAGGTCGAAGTTGCCGACGCCATTGATGTCGGTCCACTTCTTGATGCTGCTCATCGGCGTTTCGAACCATGAGCCGTGGTCGTCCTTGAAACTCAGCGTGGTCGCTTGGGACATGCGCTGGATCAGGTGACTGTTGAGCCCGGCGATGCGCTGCGGGGTGATGCTGAAAGTGTCGTAGAAGTAGTCGCCGTAATCCTTGAACAGCAGCGACTTCTTCCAGTTTTCCGCCATGACCGCTTGCAGCGCACGAACGAACTCCGGGCCGTCGGGGCGTGGGTTGAGCAGGGTGGAAGAGTCGTAGAAGAAAATGTACAGATCGCTATCGGCAATTGCTTCGGACAGCGCTGCGGTGCTTTCCAGGTCCAGGCGCCGGGCGCTGAACTGGAAGCGTGGATGTTCACCGGCCTGTTCGGCAATGGCGCCGGTCAGGGCTTCGTAGTCGGCAGTATGGCCGAGCATGACCTCCGCCGAGTCGAGGCCGGCGAGGGCTGGGTGATGTTCGAGGTAGTAAAG
>NZ_JAFGYJ010000110.1:0-717 GCF_017490805.1 Pseudomonas sp. 43(2021) | reverse complement strand
ATCTTACACATTAAAAAGCTTGCATTGAAAATCTACTCTGATGAAGAGAAGACGCTAGAAATTGATGTACAGGGTGAAGGAACTGTAACGGCAGCTGATATTACACACGATAGTGATGTAGAGATCTTAAATCCTGATCTTCATATCGCGACTCTTGGTGAGAATGCGAGTTTCCGAGTTCGCCTTACTGCTCAAAGAGGACGTGGGTATACGCCTGCTGACGCAAACAAGAGAGGCGATCAGCCAATCGGCGTGATTCCGATCGATTCTATCTATACGCCAGTTTCCCGTGTATCTTATCAGGTAGAGGACACTCGTGTAGGCCAAGTTGCAAACTATGATAAACTTACACTTGATGTTTGGACTGATGGAAGCACGACCGAAAGAAGCAATTGCGCTTGGTTCAAAGATTTTAACTGAACACCTTAATATATTCGCTGGTTTAACTGACGAAGCTCAACATGCTGAAATCATGGTTGAAGAAGAAGAAGATCAAAAAGAGAAAGTTCTTGAAATGACAATTGAAGAATTGGATCTTTCTGTTCGTTCTTACAACTGCTTAAAGCGTGCGGGTATTAACACGGTTCAAGAGCTTGCGAACAAGACGGAAGAAGATATGATGAAAGTTCGAAATCTAGGACGCAAATCACTTGAAGAAGTGAAAGCGAGACTAGAAGAACTTGGCTCGGACTTCGCAAAGACGATTGACTAGTTTCC
>NZ_JAFGYJ010000109.1:0-718 GCF_017490805.1 Pseudomonas sp. 43(2021) | reverse complement strand
GGCCGGGAGCATCCAGTGAATGCCGAACGGCTGCAGCAACATCGGTAACACCAGGGGCAGAGCGAGGGCGATCGCGCAGATCAATGCCCAGCGCTCGCGATGCAGGCGTTTTTGCTGGTCATCGGACTGTGGCCGTTCAGCTTGCCAGACGCTGGCCGAGTAACCGGCCTTGCTCACCGCGTCGAGCAGGGTTTGCGTATCGACCTGGCCGAGCAATTCGAGGTGCGCACGTTCGTTGGCCAGATTGACGCTGACGCTGCTCACGCTTGGGACTTTGCTCAGGGCACGTTCGACGCGACCGACGCAGGACGCGCAGGTCATGCCGTCGATGCTCAATTCGACGGTTTGCCGGGGCACGCTGTAACCGGCGCGCTCCACGGCTTGCATCAGCGCCGGGAGGCTGTCGCCGGGCGCCTGTACCCGGGCCTTTTCGGTGGCGAGGTTGACGCTGACGGCACTGGCGCCGCTGACCTTGCGCAGCGCCCGCTCGACACGCCCGGCGCAACTGGCGCAGGTCATGCCGGCAATCGGCAGATCGAAAGTGGTGGATTCGGACATCGGTCGCGCTCCCTGTAGTGGATGTCTACAGGATCAACCTTGCCATGCGGGCAAGGTCAAGCACCATTCCGCAAGATGTTGATCGTTCCCACGCTTCGCATGGGAATGCAGCCATGGACGCTCTGCGTCCCGAAGCGTGACGCGGAGCGTCACAGGAGGC
>NZ_JAFGYJ010000108.1:0-719 GCF_017490805.1 Pseudomonas sp. 43(2021) | reverse complement strand
ATAAAAAAGAGGCCCTTGCAAAAGGGCCTCTTTTTTTACAGCTTCAAATCGTCATATCTTGCCGAGTAACAACAGCACCAGCAGCACGACCAACACCACGCCGATAATACCCGACGGGCCATAACCCCAACTTCTGGAGTGCGGGAAGACCGGCAGACCACCGATCAGCAACAGGATCAGGATGATGATTAGAATTGTGCCCATGGGTGATTTCCTTGTTCAGAGTCTGGAAGAGTCTTGATGCTCAGTGGGCAGCTGGAGAGCAACTAAATTCCAGCCGGCTTACATGTTCCGACTTGCGCCGATGAAAAAAAATTCAATGTTTTTTTAATGTATTTGGATTGCTCGGTTATTTCCTTTCCAGCAAAAAGATCGCAGCCTCGTTGCACTCGTCAGCTCCTACCAGAGGTGGATTTCAGAACGGTGGCGATTGCTTGAGCAACTCTGCCGCCGGCGAGTCGGTCGGGCTGACCACCGCATAGTTGTAGCCCGGCCCTGACCAGTAATCGGCCTGCAGATCGCCATCGCTGCGCGAGCCACGCGGCAGCAGGGTGTTTTTCGGCCCCGGTGGACGCAGGTAAAAGCTCACTTTGTGACCGCTGCCATCCTCATACATCACCATCGCCGCCGCGCCTTCATCGGTGCTGAGCAAGCGCCCGCTGACCGGCTCGAATCCGGCAGCTTTCAAGTCCGGCAAGCGCCCGGCACCGCTGAAGTAG
>NZ_JAFGYJ010000010.1:74366-186269 GCF_017490805.1 Pseudomonas sp. 43(2021) | reverse complement strand
GGGCTGGCTTGGGTAGCGCTACGCACGCAAAAGCGAGCGGGGGGGGCGGAGGGGGGTGAAGAAAAATTCATTTTGGCTCGGATCCTTCAAGCATAGCGGTTGTCCAATGGCCGCAAATTTATCACTTCGTCATCAATATGACATCCCGTCTGGCACGTTTTTTTCCCTTGGTTGTACGAATTTGGCTATATCTATCGGCTGATTGGATCCGATTTTCGAAAGTTGCATCAAAAAAAACGATTGTTTGATGTTATTCAGGCATCATGCCAATAAAGTCAATTCGACCGAGGCATACGACGAACGGGTGGGGGCCTTGTCCGGCAAGGCTTGTGGGAAAAACAACAGCGATTGGTCTGAATGAAACCTAGATTAAACGGGAATTTACCTAGCGGCGAATTGCCATCTCCTTTGTTTCATGAAGTTAACCTGAAATATGGCGTAACGCCATCATTTTTGGGTGGGCGAAGTTGCTTTTTTTAATGTCGGATTCGGTAACGATTAACTGGGCCAAGTGCCTGTTTGCAAAATGGCAGAACCGCTAGGGTTGATTGCGCAGTCGAAGGAAAACGGCTGCTGGAAAATGACCAACCCAAGGAGTGTTCACCATGCGTAACAACGTTCTGTCGTACCTGCTGCTGCCGCTGTTCGCCAGCCTGTCCTTTTCCCTAAGCGCCGCCCCGGCCAGCGCCACGGCGGTGCCCGAGCCGGTGCCGGTGGTAAGCCAGCAGCAGGCCCAGCAGCCGCAGCGGCTGGACCTGAACACCGCCGATGCTCTGACGTTGCAGAAGGAATTGAACGGCATAGGGAAGGCCAAGGCCGAGGCCATCGTGGCTTACCGGGAGGCCAATGGGCCGTTTGCTTCGGTGGATGAACTGCTGGAGATCAAGGGCATTGGCAATGCGTTGCTGGAGCGTAACCGGGACAAGGTGATGGTGGAGTAAATGGGCGAGGAGGGTGAGCCTGTCGGTTTGGGTTGCCTTCTGGAACCTGGGGCTGCTTTGCAGCCCTTCGACAAGGGGCGCAAAGCACCCCAATAAATACCCGATAAAACAATAAGTTATTTTTTACTTTGCGGTGCGTCAAAATATTGCCTTAAAAGGTGGCTCTTAAACCCTTTACTTTGACCTTTTAGCGGTCTTGCGCATCCTTGGCATCTGCCTCGGCATTGCGTTCATGCACCTTGCGCAGCTGTTCTTCGGTCAGTGGCAGTTTTTTGGCCGTGTCGCGCAGCAGCATCAGCCCGCCAACGATTGAGCCGAGGGCTATGATGAGTATCAGCCAGGCATACCAGGGCATTTTCGTTCTCCTTTGCTGGTGATGGGCAGCGCTTGTACAAGTGTTGAGCAATTGCCCGTTCCGTAGGTTCAATTATAGGAGCCAGTCACTGTTGGGCCAATTCCGTGACCCGCGGGCCCCAAAGCCTGCGCCACTTCGTTTACAATGCGCGCCGTTTTCGACTTGCCAAGAGACCCTGCCCATGTCCGCCTGCCAGACGCCCCTGATCGTCGCCCTGGATTTCCCTACCCGTGAGGCCGCCCTGAAGCTGGCTGACCAGCTTGACCCTGCGCTGTGCCGGGTGAAGGTTGGCAAGGAGCTGTTCACCAGCAGCGCTTCGGGCATTGTCGAAACCCTGTGCGACAAGGGCTTCGAAGTGTTCCTGGACCTCAAGTTCCACGACATCCCCAACACCACTGCCATGGCGGTGAGGGCTGCGGCCGAAATGGGTGTGTGGATGGTGAACGTGCACTGCTCCGGTGGCCTGCGCATGATGGCGGCTTGCCGCGAGGAGCTGGCCAAGCGCAGCGGCCCGCAGCCGTTGCTGATTGGTGTGACCGTGCTGACCAGCATGGAGCGTGAAGACCTGGCCGGTATCGGCCTGGATGTCGACCCGCAAGAGCAGGTGTTGCGCCTGGCGGCGCTGGCTCAGAAGGCTGGCATGGACGGTTTGGTGTGCTCGGCGCTGGAGGCCCCGGCACTGAAGGCGGCGCACCCGTCGCTGCAGCTGGTGACCCCGGGCATTCGCCCGGCGGGCAGTGCGCAGGATGACCAGCGCCGTATCCTCACCCCGCGCCAGGCACTGGATGCGGGTTCGGATTACCTGGTGATCGGCCGCCCGATCAGCCAGGCCGCCGACCCGGCGCAGGCGCTGGCTGCGGTGGTGGCGGAAATTCGTGGGTAAGTAGCCTGCGTTATCGAAAAGGCCAGCATGAGAGTGCTGGCCTTTTTTGTTTGGCTGCTCCGCGAATGGCACCGCCTTCGGCGGTGATCGCCGGCAAGCCGGCTCCCACAAAAGAGCCCAACCTCATGGGCCAGCGCAGGACCTGTGGGAGCGGGCGCGCCCGCGAAGCAGACGCTGCGGTGGATGGCACGGGCTTCGCCCGTGTTCGCGGGCACGCCCGCTCCCACAGGGACTGTGTTGGCCTGTAAGTGTTCAGCTGCAACTGAAGCCATCGCTCAGCTTCGGAAAATACCTACAGCGTGGCTTCGCTGGTCAGATCACGGCGCGCACGGGCTTGATCAGCCTGATCAGGTAAATCGGTATCAGCGTCAACATGAACACCCCCACCGCCAGCAGCGGTATCAGCCACGCCAGTGAATGCCCTTCGATCAGCGGGCCATAGACGATGCTGGCCCTGTTCATGATGAACACGTGCAAACAGTACAGCCCCAGCGTGCAGCCAGATAACTCGGCTAGCAGCTTGCTGTGCCGTACCAGCTGGCCGCCCAGCGCAAGCAGCAAGCGGAACGCGCAGATGGCGGCCAGCACCACCAGCGGCGACACGTAGGAATAGAAGACCTGGTTGGGCACGTCCTGCTGCACCGACATGGCGTGGGTGGCGGCGGCGGTCAGGGCGCCGCTGATAAAGAACCCGCCAAGGTTTACCCAGGCGTTGCCAGGGCCATGCAGCCGAATGTGTTCGAATACATAAGCCCCCAGAAATGCGTAACCCGCATACCCCATGAACGAAAACAATTCATAGGTATTGGTCAGGTTGGCCAACGCTGGAGCGAACTGCGCGACGGTGGGGAGCAGGCAACTGACTGCTAGCCACATGCCCAGGAAAACACGCTTTTCCTGTGGCCCGGAATGCTGGTAGACCTTGGCCATGAACGGCATGATCAAGTAGACGCCGATGATCGCGTACAAGTACCAGAGGTGGTAGTAGACGGGGCCTTGGAGCATGGCCAGTGCGGCTTGCCACACACTGCCATGCCCGACGCCCATTGTGGCCCGCCACAGCGCGTAGAACACAGACCAGAACAGCAGCGGCGGCAGTATGCGCACGAATCGCTTCTGATAGAACCTGATGGCACCCTCCGAGCGATTCAACAGCAGGGCGCCGGACAACATCAGGAATAGCGGCACGCAAGACCGGACCAGCGAGTTGTAGATATTGGACGACATCCAGTTGTCATCCAGTTGTATCGCCCCTGCCGACGCGATGTGAAGAACTACCACCATGAAGCAGGCGGCGATCCTGCAAAAGTCCAGCCCGGCATTCAAACGTTGCTGCATCGGTTGCCCACCTTTTCGCTGCCTTGCGCAATGGGTGCTTGTGGATGCCTGAATTTAAGTCCGGCGGGCAAAACTGCAAGCGGCGAAAGTGCCACAACAAGGGTTTGCGACGCGATTTCATGGCCTGTAGAGGGGCTGCGTTCTAGACCTTCAACACCAACTTGCCAAAATTCTCCCCCCTGAACAGCTTCAGCAAGGACTCAGGGAAGGTCTCCAGCCCTTCCACCACATCCTCCTTGCTCTTCACCTGCCCGCTGGCCAGCCACCCGGCAATTTCCAGCGCGGCCTTGCCATAGTCCTTGGCGTAATCCATCACCACAAAGCCTTCCATGCGTGCACGGTTCACCAGCAGCGAGAGGTAGTTGGCCGGGCCTTTCACCGCTTCCTTGTTGTTGTACTGGCTGATTGCGCCGCAAATCACGATGCGTGCCTTGAAGTTGATGCGGGTCAGCACGGCATCGAGGATGTCGCCGCCGACGTTGTCGAAGTACACGTCCACGCCTTTGGGGCATTCGCGCTTCAGGCCGGCCAGCACGTCTTCGGCCTTGTAGTCGATCACCCCGTCAAAGCCCAGTTCGTCCTTCAGGTACTGGCACTTCTCGGCACCGCCGGCGATACCGACCACGCGGCAGCCTTTGATCTTGGCAATTTGCCCGACAATGCTGCCCACCGCGCCGGCCGCGCCGGAAATGACCACGGTATCACCGGCCTTGGGCTGGCCGACGTCCAGCAGGGCGAAGTAGGCGGTCATGCCAGTCATGCCCAGCGCCGACAGGTAGCGGGGCAGGGGCGCCAGGCTGGGGTCGATCTTGTGCAGGCCCTGGGCTTCGCCCGTGAAGTAGTCCTGCACGCCAAGGGCGCCGCTAACATGGTCGCCCGGCTTGTAGGAGGGGTGGTTGGAGGCAATCACTTCGCCGACGCCCAGCGCGCGCATCACCTGGCCCAGGGCCACGGGCGGGATGTAGGACTTGCCTTCGTTCATCCAGCCGCGCATGGCCGGGTCCAGCGACAGGTACAGGTTGCGCACCAGCACCTGGCCTTCGCCGGGTTGTTCGGCGGGCACGGTCTCGAAGCTGAAGTCGTCACGGCGTACGGCGCCGACCGGGCGTTTGGCGAGCAGGAAGCGGCGGTTGGTGTGGGTCATGGCGGGTCCTTGTGGGCAGTGGAGGGGGATGCGTTAAATCTACCCTGTTGATGTAGGCAGGTCCTTAACATCACTGACAAGCATGGTAGCCCAACCGGTGGGGTGATGATGCTGCCTGGCCGCTTGGTGGCTGACTATGCTCTGAACCCCACCAATCACGCTTTGGAGCACGCGATGAGCATGACCTTTTCCGGCCAGGTAGCCCTGGTCACCGGCGGTGCCGCCGGCATCGGCCGGGCAACCGCCCTGGCTTTCGCCCAGGAGGGCCTGAGGGTGGTGGTGGCCGACCTCGACCCGACCGGTGGCGAGGCCACTGTGGCCTTGATCCATGCGGCAGGCGGCGAGGCGCTGTTCATTGCCTGTGACGTCACCCGCGACGCCGATGTGCGCCAGCTGCACGAGCGCCTGATTGCCGCCTATGGCCGGTTGGACTATGCCTACAACAACGCGGGTATCGAGATAGAGCAAGGCCGCCTGGCCGAGGGTAGCGAGGCGGAGTTCGATGCCATCATGGGCGTTAACGTGAAGGGGGTGTGGCTGTGCATGAAGTACCAGCTGCCGTTGCTGCTGGCCCAGGGCGGAGGGGCCATCGTCAATACCGCTTCGGTGGCGGGCTTGGGGGCGGCGCCGAAGATGAGCATCTACAGCGCCTCCAAGCACGCGGTGATCGGCCTGACCAAGTCGGCGGCCATCGAGTACGCCAAGAAGGGCATTCGTGTGAATGCGGTGTGCCCGGCGGTGATCGACACCGACATGTTCCGCCGCGCCTACCAGGCTGACCCGCGCAAGGCCGAGTTTGCCGCCGCCATGCACCCGGTGGGGCGCATTGGCAAGGTCGAGGAGATTGCCAGCGCCGTGCTGTACCTGTGCAGCGACGGTGCGGCGTTTACCACCGGACATTGCCTGACGGTGGATGGTGGGGCTACGGCGATCTGAGCCGATATCGGTGTGGCCTTCTTCGCGGGTAAACCCGCTCCCACAGGTAGCCCGCTGGCCTCAGGGCTGGTGATACCCCTGTGGGAGCGGGTTTACCCGCGAAGGGGCCCTGGCAGACCACCACAATGCCAGCCCAACCACCACACACCCCAGCACCAGCACCCCACCAAACACCAGCAAGGCCAACCGCGACCCCAGCCGGTCACTCAGCAACCCGGTAAAGATCACCGGCAAGCTGAACCCCAGGTACGCCAGCAAAAAGAACCCGGCACTGGCCCGTGTCTTCTCGTTGCCAGCCAACTGGCTCACCGCCGCCAGCCCGCCCAGGTAGATAAACCCGTAGCACGCACTGCTGGCCGCCACGGCACCCAGCAATACCGCGCCCAGCTGGCCGCTGTCCGCCCCCCAGGCCAGCACGGCATAGCTGCACGGCAGTATTACCAGCCCCAGCAGCGTGGCCGTACGGCTGCTGAGGCGCCGCGCCATCGGCTGGAACAACAAGCCGCAGCTGATCACGCAAAAGGTCGAGAACCCTGACCAGGTGCTAAGCCCATGCTGGCGCAGGATGCCGGGCAGCAGGGCGATCACCAGCCCCACGCAGGCCCACGCCAGCAAAATGGCCATGCCATAGGCCACACTGCCACGCGGGTAGCAGGGCAGGCGCAGCATGGGGGGGCGTTGTGCCGGGCGTGGGTCGGGCAGGCGCCATACCACCAGCATGGCCAGCGCTGCCAGCAGCAGTTGCAGGTGGAAGCTGCCTGGGGTCAGGCTGGCGCCGCGCAGCAGGAACAGGCTGGTCAGTGCCGCGCCCAGGCCAAAGCCCAGGGAGGTACTGGCGGTAACCCAGTTGGCGGCGCGGGTGTTGTCCGCGCCGCCCATCAGTTCACCCATGTAGGCGGTGGCTGTGGCCGAGGCCAGGCCGGTACCCAGGCCGAGGAACAGGCGCGCCAGGCCGAGGGTTTGCAGGCTGGGGGCCAGCAGCATCAGTACGGTGGCAACCATCGACAAGGCCAGTGCGGCCAGCACCAATGGCCGGCGCCCAACCCGGTCGGCCAGCCCGCCCAGAGCCAGCAGCACGGGTAGTACGCCGAGCACGTAGCCGGAGAAGGCCACTGCGGTGGCAGCGGCGCCCTGGCCGGAGAGGTCGGCGTAGGTGATGTACAGCGGGGCCTGCAGGTTGACGGCCAGGGTGATCAGGCAGAGGGCGAAGGCCAGGCGGGCCGGGTCGGAGGGCATGGGTAGGGATCCTGGTTTACTGGTGGCTGTTCCGGCCTCTTCGCGGGCACGCCCGCTCCCACAGGGATTGCGCAAAACCTGTAGGAGCGGGCGTGCCCGCGAAAGGGCCGGCCCTGCCAACTCTGATGTCAGCCCATTCCCCTCACCAGACACACCGCCAACCCTTTTATGCTTAACTGTTCGCTCAAAACAAGCGAACACTTACCCCATGCACTTGCCCCTCGACCGCACCAGCACCACCCCGCTGGTGCAGCAACTCACCGACCACCTGCAAACCTGGATCGACCAGCAACGCCTGCGCCCCGGCGCGCGCCTGCCGTCGATCCGGGCTTTGGCCCGCAGCCAGGCGGTCAGTGCGTCATGTGTGATCGAAGCCTACGACCGCCTGGTCGCCAGCGGCTGGCTGGAGGCCCGCCACGGCACCGGCTTTTTCGTCGCCGAGCGCAAACCCGGCCTGGCCGTGGAAGACGCCCAACCCTGGGGCGAGGCCGGCGACGGCAGCTGGCGGCAGTTTCGCGAGGGCCACGACGAATTGCTCAAGCTGGGCTGCGGCTGGTTGCCCAGCAGTTGGCGCGCCGCCACCGAACTGGCCCAGGCAGTGCGCCAGGTCAGTCGCGGCAACCCGCAGGACCTGTTCGACTATTGCCCACCCCTGGGCCTGGCCAGCCTGCGCCAGCAGCTGCACAAGCGCCTGGCGCAGCTGGGCATCGCCGCCGGCCCCGAACGAATCCTCACCACCCACGGCGCCAGCCACGGCCTCGACCTGCTGGTGCGCACCCTGCTGCGCCCGGGCGACACGGTGCTGGTGGAAAACCCCGGCTACTACAACCTGTACAACCTGCTGCGCCAACACCAGGTGCACATGCTGCCGGTGCCGCGTACCGCCGAAGGCCCGGACCTGGCCACCCTCGAAGCCCTGCTGGCGGCGCACAGGCCGCGCTACCTGTTCATCAACAGCCTGTACCACAACCCCACCGGCACCAGCCTGACGCCCAAGGTGGCCTACCGCCTGCTGGAGCTGGCCCGCGAGCACGACCTGCGCATCATCGAGGACGATATCTACGCCGACTTCCAGGAGGGCCCGGGCACCCGCCTGGCAACTCTCGACAGTGAACAGCGGGTGATCTACATGGGCAGCTTCTCGAAAACCCTCAGCAGCTCGCTGCGGGTCGGCTACCTGGTTGCCGACCCGGCGTTGCTGGCGCGCCTGGCCGAGTTGAAGATGGTCAGCGGCATTGGCACCTCGCGCTTTGCCGAGCAGGTGGTGGGGCAGATGCTGGCCAACGGCAGCTACCGCAAGAGCGTGCAGCGCCTGCGCGTGCGCCTGGGGCAGCATATGGCCAAGCTGCTCGGCCAGCTGGAACAGGCGGGCTGGCAGGTGTTCTGCGAGCCTTACGGTGGCATGTTCGTCTGGGCCCGCGTGCCGGGCCGGGATTTCGCCAGCCTGGAGTGCTTGGCCCTGCAGCACGAGGTGCTGCTCACCCCCGGCAGCGCCTTCGATTACCAGGGCGCGGCCAGTGCCTGGCTGCGTATCAATGTCGCCTACGGGCAGGACTCCCGCGCCCAGGCCTTCCTTCAGCACGCAGGGCGACCTCTGCCAAGCTGATAACGACGCGCTCATAGCTATTTGACACTATTCTGACGTCAGGCCCTTGTTCATCGGCTGGCAACGTTGCCACCCTTGGCCTTCGGGATAACCTCGCACGCAGAAGGGGAATCGGCATGGGCGCGAGCAAGCACGGTGTGCTGGCCAACCTGGGCATGGCCCGCAAACTCGGCCTGGGCTTTGCCCTGGTGCTGGTGCTGACCCTGGCGGTGGCGGCCATTGGCATTGCTGCGCTGCACAGCGTTGGCCAGCGCTTCGACAGCCTGCGCCAGCTGGCCCAGTTCAATACCGACCTGCTGCGCTTGCGCCAGCACGAGCAGGCCTTTGCCCTGCGCTCCGACATGCAGCAGGCCGAGGCCTTGCGCAGCGGCCTGCAGGGTCTGGCCGAGCGCGCCCGTGGTCTGCCGGCGCTGGCGGCAGCGGAAGCCGACCTGGCAGCCTATGGCCAGGCGTTCGAGGCCTTTGTCGAGGCGGTGCAGGCCAAGGAGCTGGCGCTGGACATGGCCAGCTGGTCGGTTTCCAGCGTGGCCAACAACCTCGATGTGTTGCAGGCCGGCCTGGCCGATGATGGCGTGTACACCCTCAAGCAGTCCCAGGGCCAGCAGGGCGGCGCGTTTCTCGAGCAGGCCGCGCAGGTGGCGCAGGTGTCGCGGCTGATGTTGCAGGCCATGGATGAAGCGCGGGTACGCTTGGAAAAAAGCCGCAAGGGCGAAGAGGGCGTCAGCCAGGAACGCATTGCCCAGACCATCGAGGCCGCCAGCCTGGTCAGCCAGTTGCAGGGCGCCGTCAGCGATGCCGGCTACCAGAGTGTGCTGGGCGAGGTAGCGGGGCACATTGGCAGTTTCTCGGAAAAACTTAACGAATACACTGACCAACTGGCCCGCGAGCAGGGGCTGAAGGCGCAGTTGCAGGCCAGTGCCGAGCAAGTCACCGGGCGGGTCGACCAGGCTTACCTGGGGCAGGAGCAGGCCCTGCAGGGTGAACTGAAACGCAATGCCGTGGCCATCGGCCTGGCCACGACATTGGCGCTGCTGGTGGGCGTGCTGGCCGCCTGGCTGATCACCCGCGCCGTGGTCGGGCCGCTCAAGCATGTGATTGCCCGCGCCCAGCGCATTGCCGCTGGCGAGCTGAGCTTTGACGCCCAGGCGCCACGCCGTGACGAAGTAGGGCAGCTGATGCAGGCCATGCAGCAGATGGCGGCGGGCTTGTCGGGCATTGTCAGCGGTTTGCAGCAGGGCATCGAGCAACTGGCCGGTAATGCACAGGCGCTATCGGCGGTGACCGAGCAGACCAACCGCGAGGTGGGCAGCCAGAAGGAAGAGACCGAACAGGTGGCGACCGCCATGCAACAGATGACCGCCACCGTGCACGATGTGGCGCGCAATGCCGAAGAGGCGGCGCTGGCGGCCCAGGCTGCGGATGAGAAGGTGGATTCCGGGCAGCAGGTGGTGCGCCAGAGCATGCAGCGCATCGAGCAACTGGCGGCTGCGGCGGAGACGGCCAGCGCCGGTATCGACAGCCTCAGTGCCGAGATCCACACCATTGGCGACGTGCTGGAAGTGATCAAGAGTGTGGCCGAACAGACCAACCTGCTGGCGCTGAATGCCGCTATCGAAGCGGCCCGGGCCGGTGAGCAAGGGCGTGGCTTTGCCGTGGTAGCTGATGAGGTGCGCGCGTTGGCGCGGCGTACCCGGCAGTCTACCGAGCAGATCGAGACCTTGGTGGCCAGCCTGCGCGGTAATGCCCAGCAGTCGGTGGCGCAGATTCGCGGCAGTACCGAGCTGGTGCGCCTGGCGGTAGCCGATGCACTGCAGACCGAAAGCGCGCTGGGCAGCATTGCGGCGGCGGTGTCATTGATCCAGCAGATGAACCAGCAGATTGCCGCGGCGGCCGAGCAGCAGAGCTCGGTGGCGGAAGAGATCAGCCGCAGCGTGACGCACATCCGCGGCAGTGCCGATCAGGCGGCGTTGGCGATGCAGGACAATGCCCGGTCGAGTATCGAGTTGGCGCAGTTGGGGACTGACCTGAAGGGGATGGTGGGGCATTTCAGGTTGTGATCTGGGCCTGGGCGTTGTGTTGCCTGTACCGGCCTCTTCGCGGGTAAACCCGCTCCCACAGGAATACCACAAGGCTGAATATTGTGTGATCCCTGTGGGAGCGGGTTTACCCGCGAAGAGGCCGGTACAGGCAACAAATACCTTCAGGCCCTGCGCGGATTTAGGATCATCAAGGTCAACACCCCCGCCACAATCCCCCAGAACGCCGAGCCGATCGAGAACAAGGTCAGCCCCGACGCCGTGACCATGAAGGTGATCAACGCCGCCTCCCGCTCACGCGCTTCGCTCATGGCCACGGTCAGCCCGTTCATGATCGAGCCGAACAGCGCCAGCGCCGCAATCGACAGCACCAGCTCTTTCGGCAATGCCGCAAACAGCGCCGCCAAGGTCGCGCCGAACACCCCGGCAATGCCGTAGAAAATCCCGCACCACACTGCCGCGGTATAACGCTTGGCCGGGTCTTCATGGGCATGCGGCCCGGTGCAGATCGCCGCGCTGATCGCTGCCAGGTTGACCCCGTGCGAGCCAAACGGTGCCAGCAGCAGCGAGGCAAAGCCGGTGGCCGAGATCAGTGGTGAGGCCGGCACCTGGTAGCCGTCCGCGCGCAGCACGGCCACACCCGGCATGTTCTGCGAGGTCATCGCCACCACGAACAGCGGAATGCCAATGCTGATGGTCGCTGCCAGCGAGAAGCTTGGCGTGGTCCACACTGGCGTGGCCACTTCCAGGCGGAAGCTGCTGAAGTCCAGCAGGCCCAAGGCACCGGACAGCGCCGTGCCCACCAGCAGCGCGGCCAGCACGCAGTAACGCGGCGACAGGCGCTTGACCAGCAGGTAGCTGAAGAACATGCCCAGTACCAGCAAGGTGCGGTGCTGGGCGGCGACGAAGATTTCACTGCCGATCTTGAACAGGATGCCAGCCAGCAGCGCCGAGGCCAGCGAGGCCGGGATGCGCTTGACCAGGCGCTCGAAGCTGCCGGTCAGGCCACAGATCAGCACCAGCACGGCGCAGGTAATGTAGGCGCCGATCGCCTCGCCATAGCTGACCCCGCCCAGGCTGGTGATCAGCAAGGCGGCACCGGGGGTGGACCAGGCTACGGTGATCGGCGTGCGGTAACGTAGCGACAGACCGATGCTGCATACCGCCATGCCGATCGACAACGCCCAGATCCATGACGAAATCTGCGC
Source organism: Pseudomonas sp. 43(2021) (assembly GCF_017490805.1). Lineage (NCBI taxonomy): Bacteria > Pseudomonadati > Pseudomonadota > Gammaproteobacteria > Pseudomonadales > Pseudomonadaceae > Pseudomonas > Pseudomonas sp. 43(2021). The sequence goes on along the minus strand of NZ_JAFGYJ010000010.1, from coordinate 174,586 downwards.
GCTGGTCAGCCCGGCTGCCTGGCCGGCCTGGAACATCAGCACCAGCGAGCTGGTATAGCCGGTGAGCATGGCGATAAAGCCGGCGACCACCGCCGATGGGGAGCTGTCTGCCAGGGGCCGCAGGCGTATGGAAGTGGCATTGGTCATGAACAAAATCCTTGTAAAGGTGTAAGCAGTTTTTTCAGACTACAGCGAGCAAGGTTGATCCTTGCCATACAGCGGCCATTGCTTTTAGCCGTACAGTCGCCAACTATTGGGCGAAAATGCAGAACTGCTTGGGAGTGGAAGGGCGATGTACAAGGTCTATGGCGACTACCAGTCGGGCAACTGCTACAAGGTCAAGCTGATGTTGAACCTGCTGGACCGGCCGTATGAATGGCACCCGGTGGACATCCTCAAGGGCGAGACCGAAACAGCCGAGTTCCTGGCGATGAACCCCAACGGCAAGGTGCCGGTGCTGGAGCTGGAGGACGGCAGCTACCTGTGGGAGTCCAATGCCATTCTCAACTTCCTGGCCGATGGCAGCGAGTTCCTGCCTACCGAGCCGCGCCTGCGTACCCAGGTGTTGCAGTGGCAGTTCTTCGAGCAGTACAGCCATGAGCCATACATTGCCGTGGCGCGCTTCATCCAGTTCTACCTGGGGTTGCCGGACGAGCGCCTGGACGAGTACCGCAAGCTGCACAAGGGTGGGTACAAGGCGCTGAAGGTGATGGAGCGGCAGCTGCAGATGACGCCGTACCTGGTTGGTGACCAGTACTCGATTGCCGACGTGGCGTTGTATGCCTATACCCACGTGGCGCACCAGGGTGGGTTCGACCTGGCCGATTACCCGGCAGTGAGGGCCTGGCTGGAGCGGGTCAGCAGCCACCCGAGGCATGTGCCGATGGTGGGGTAGTTTCTAGCCTTTGCCGGCCTCTTCGCGGGCATGCCCGCTCCCACAGGTATTCCACAATATTCAGCCCTGTGGTGAGCCTGTGGGAGCGGGCGTGCCCGCGAAAGGGCCAGAGCAGGCTGCCCGCAAACCGTCAGGCCGAAGCGAACCGCTCATCCAGGTAGGCAATGATGGCCTTGGACTCATACATCCAGGTCACCTTGCCCGCTTCTTCAATGCGCAGACACGGCACTTTCACCCGGCCGCCACCTTCCTGCAGGGCCTGGCGGTGCGCAGGGTCGTTCTTGGCATCGCGCAGCGCCACCGGCACGTTCAAACGGTGCAGGGTGCGGCGTGTCTTGACGCAGAACGGGCAGGCGTGGAACTGGTACAGCGCCAGGCCCTTGGCCGCTTGCTCGACGCGGGCCTGGGCGGCGGCGTCGCGCTTGCGCTTGGCCGGGCGGCTGATCCAGTCGCCGAACACGATGAGCTGGCCGAGGCCAACCCGCAGGGCTTTGACGATCATGGGCAACTCCTGAAATGAAAAAGCCGACCCGGGAGGGTCGGCTTGGGGTCAGCAGCCAATCACTTGATCAGGCTGAGGAACTCGCTGCGGGTGGCGGCGTTTTCGCGGAACTCACCCAGCATCACCGAGGTGATCATGGTCGAGTTCTGCTTCTCGACACCGCGCATCATCATGCACATGTGCTTGGCTTCGATGACCACGGCCACACCGGCGGCACCGGTTACCTGCTGCACGGCCTCGGCAACCTGGCGGCTGAGGTTTTCCTGGATCTGCAGGCGGCGGGCGTACATGTCGACGATGCGCGCCACCTTCGACAGGCCCAGTACCTTGCCCTTGGGCAGGTAGGCCACGTGCGCCTTGCCGATGAACGGCAGCATGTGGTGTTCGCACATCGAATACAGCTCGATGTCCCGGACCAGCACCATTTCGCTGTTGTCAGAGCTGAACAGCGCGTTGTTGGTGACTTCTTCCAGTGTTTGCTCATAACCGCGGCAAAGGTACTTCATCGCCTTTGCAGCCCGCTTGGGCGTGTCGAGCAGGCCCTCACGGGAGACGTCCTCGCCAATCTGGCTGAGGATCTCGGTGTAGTTCTGTTCCAGGGACATGGATCTACCTGTGGGAAAAAATCGCAAAAACGAAGGGTACGGCGGTGAGGGCGGCGCTGCAAGCGCGGCGTTACTCGTCGCGGCCTTCGAGCATGGTTCGCTTGAGCATCACATAGACCGCGCCGGTGCCGCCGTGGCGGGCGTTGCACGAGGCAAAACCGAGCACCTGCGGGTGCTGGCGCAGCCAGGTGTTGACGTGGCTCTTGATCATCGGACGCTTGCCGTCCAGGCGCGCGGCCTTGCCGTGGGTAACCCGCACGCAGCGCACTTCCAGCCTGGTGGCTTCGGCGATGAAGTCCCACAGGGTTTCGCGGGCCTTTTCCACGGTCATGCCGTGCAGGTCGAGGCTGCCCTCGAACGGGATCTGCCCCAGCTTCAGCTTGCGCAGCTGGCCTTCCTGCACGCCATCGCGGCGCCACAGCAGCTCGTCTTCGGCGCCAACGTCGATGACGAACTGGTCGGACATGCCGTCGATCACCAGCGCCTTGTCACTGCGCACGGTCGCCGCCTGGCGCAGGCCGGCCAGCTGCTGGCGGTCGGCCTTGGGCTTGCCGACTTCGGCGCGGTCGTGCCTGATCGGTTTGACACCGCGCACTTCGGCCTTGAACAGGGAAAAATCGTCGTCTTGCATGATGCCTCCACGTGGGCGGCGTAGTTTACGCGACTGTGGGGCGGTGTGCAGCCTGTACGGGCCCTTTCGCGGGTAAACCCGCTCCCACAAGGACCGCGTAAGCAGCGCCTCAATCGTGTTTCTTCATCAGGTGCGGCGACAGGTTCAGCTCGCGCCCACGGCGCAGGCGAATGCGGCTGCGCCGCCAGAAGCGCACGCCTAGCCACAGCAGCAGCAAGCCGGCCCCGGTGAGGATACCGGCCAGCGGTTTGTTGGCATTGAGTTCCGCCAGGGCAGGGTAGTTGCCCAGCAGGCCGGCGACGCCGGCCATTGCCAGCAGCACGCCCAGGGTTGCCAGCAGGGCCGACAGGCCGGCCGCCAGGCGGGCGCCCCAGTTACGCGGTTCGCGCGGGCGAAGGCGCTTGGCGTCGAAACTGCCTTTGAGCTTCATTCCGCTCTCCTCTGTGGATATCCGGAATTCGACCTGGGGCCGCCCATCGGGTTCCGCCCGGCTGCCGGGCGGTTGTACCCAGCCGGTCAGATCAGGCTGGCGGTGGGGGCCACGCAAGCGAAGTTGTCGGCCATCACGGCCATTTCGCACTGGTGAATCTGCGCGGCCGGGATTACCCCATCCTTGAATGCCAGGTCGCGGGTCGCCGAAGCGTCTTCCACCAGGGTGCAGCGGTAACCATAGTCCTTGGCACGACGCACGGTGGTGCTGACGCTGGAATGGCTCATGAAGCCGCACACGATCAGATCCAGGTGGCCCAGTTCCTGGAGGGTCTCGTGCAGCTTGGTGTTCTTGAATGCGTTGGGCATGCGTTTTTCGATGACGATTTCGCCTTCCAGCGGCTCCAGCCCCGGAATGAACTGGCCGGCCGGACCTTGCGGGTCGAAGCGGCCACCGACAGTGCCCAGGTGGCGAACATGGATGATCGGACGGCCGCTCTTGCGCGCGGCGTCGAGCAACCTGGCGATGTTGGCCACGGCCTCGTCCATGCCCGACAGCGCCAGGGGCCCGCTGAGGTACTCCTTTTGCGCATCGATGATGATCAGGCTGGCGTGGCTCAGCTTGGCCGGCGGATAGTCGCGGCCAGTGAGGCGGAACATCGTGGTTGGAACGGACATCAAGGGCTCCTTGGATAGGGCTTTTGTATACCTATTGTCCCCTGCCTTGGCGCCAATGGGAATGGTTGACAACGTAAGCGGCATGGTTACTGGCTTGTGGCTAGCCATTGGGTAATGCAAAGGAACAAATGTGCGAGTGGGGCTGTTAGACTTTTGTCCGGTCTGAATTAGGAGTACCCCGTGATCACATCCCGCCTGCGCACGCTGCGCGACTACATCCGCTGGGCGGTCAGCCGCTTCCACGAGCACGACCTGTTCTTCGGCCACGGTGCCGACAACGCCTGGGACGAGGCCCGCCTGCTGGTGCTGGGTGCGGTGCACCTGCCGTGGGAAGTGGCCGACAGCTACCTGGACTGCATGCTCGAGGACGACGAGCGGGTACGCCTGCAGCACTTGCTCAAGCGCCGTATCGAAGAGCGCGTTCCGGCCGCCTACCTGCTGGGCGAGGCCTGGTTCTGCGGCATGTCGTTCATCGTCGACGAGCGCGTGCTGGTGCCACGTTCGCCGATTGGCGAACTGATCGAGAAACGCTTCGAACCGTGGCTGGCGAGCGAGCCGGCGCGCATTCTCGACCTGTGCACCGGTTCCGGCTGCATCGGCATCGTTGCCGCCGACGTGTTCCCCGAGGCCGAGGTGGTGCTGGCCGACCTGTCGTTCGAGGCGCTCGAAGTGGCCAACCAGAACATTGAACGCCACGGCCTGGACGGGCGCGTGTACACCGTGCAAGGCGATGGTTTTGGCGGATTGCCGGGGCAGCGTTTCGACCTGATCCTGTCCAACCCGCCGTATGTCGATGCCGAGGACTTCGACGACATGCCGGCCGAGTACCACCACGAGCCCGAGTTGGGCCTGGCCTGCGGCAACGATGGCCTGGACCTGGTGCGGCGCATGCTGGCCGAAGCGGCGGACCACCTGACCGACAAGGGCTTGCTGATTGTCGAGGTGGGTAACAGCCAGGTGCATGTCGAGGCGCTGTACCCCGAGGTGGACTTTGCCTGGCTGGAGTTCAAGCGCGGCGGGCATGGGGTGTTCATGCTGACCGCCGAGCAGTGCCGCCAGCATCAGGAACTGTTCAAGGCCCGCGTCTGATTCCAGGGCCTCTTCGCGGGTAAACCCGCTCCTACAGGTATGGCGTTGCCCTCAGGTGCGACGCGGTCCCTGTGGAAGCGGGTTTACCCGCGAAGCAGGCAACGCGGTGTCAGCGCGTGGCAATCCAGATCAGCAACCCCGCCTGGAACACTGCAAACGCCACCAGGCAGGTAATGGTAAAACGCAATCCGCTGTCTTCACGCTGGTACTTGGCCACCCGCTCATCGCGCTCACGCAGTTGCCCTTCCTTCTCCTGCAACTGCTGGTCGGCCTGCTGCAGCAGGCTGGCAGCATCCAGTATCTCCACCCGCTGCAAGCGCTCGCTGTTCCACGCGCCCTTGAGCTGGCCCACCGTCATTTCCACGGTACGGCCTTTCAGGTGCTGGCTGTCCTCGTACTCCACCTCGATACCCACCCCGCGCAGGCAGTGGTCACGGCGCAGACGTGAGTCTTCGTTCAGCGCATCCTTGCTCGGCAGCGCCATGCCCTCGACCCGGTAGTGCGACCACTTGCGCTGCAGCCACTGCGCAGCCTGGGCCAGCAGGAAGCGGCCGATGCCACGGTTCGGCGGCTCCAGTTGCAGGCCATGTTCACCGCCGATGCGTACCAGGCGTTCGGCATGGTCGACGCGGATGTCCAGGCGGTTCTGTTCCTTGTGTACCTTCTGGCCCGGCAGTTTGATTTCCATGCGCAGCAGGCTGTGAGCCTTGTCGTGGCGCTCGGCATAGCCGAACTGCACAAAGCGCAGCGGCCGTGCGCCGGTGCTGCGGTCAGTGGGCAGGGCGGCCAGGCGCAGCAACTGGAAATGTTCGGCGGTCAGCTCGGCCCAGGGAAGGGCAGGGCTTTCCTGAGGTTCTTCGGCCGGCTCTGCGGCGACGGGGGTGGTTGTCATCAGGGCTTGTCCTCGGCAATGCCTGCTGTATCGGCAGGCGTGTCCGAGACCTGAGCCCGTTTACCTCACGCTGAAGGCAAATGCTGGATGAACGTCACAATCCGTTCACCCAGCTCCCGCGCCAGCGGCAGTTCGGGGTTGAGGTAGCTGTCGCGCTGCTGGCTCATCGCCTTGGGGCTGATGCGCAGCATGTGGTTCATGCCATCGATCAGCACCAGCTGCGCATCCGGCTTGGCCGCTTTCAGTCGTTGGGCGTCGACCACGCCCACCTGCACATCGTTGCGCCCCTGCACGATCAGTGCGGGCATTGGCAGGCGGGCGAAGGCCGCCGCCGGGTTCTGCTGGAACAGCGAAATCAGGTAGGGCTGCACGCTGGGGCGGAACACCTGGCGCAGCGGCGCCGGCACCTCCAGGCTGGTCTGCCCGGCCTGCAGGCGGTCGAGCAGGGCGCTGCCACCGGCCAGTTGTGCCGGTGGCAGGCGTTGGGCCAGTTGTTCGCGCAGCACTTCGGCCAGCGGTCGGCCGCTGCCGGCCAGGGTGATCACCGCGCTGGCGCCGGCCTGCTCGGCGGCCAGGCTGGCGATCAGCGCGCCCTCGCTATGGCCGATCAGGATCAGTGGGCCAAAGCGCGGGTCGGCCTTGAGTTTGTGGCTCCAGGCGACCACGTCGGCCACGTAGCGCTCCACGCTGAGGTCACGCTCGTCGGGCGTGGCCGGCTGGCTGGCGGCCACCCCGCGCTTGTCGTAGCGCACGCTGGCGATGTGCTCGTTGGCCAGCAGCAGGGCCAGGCGCTTGAGGTTGTCGACCCGGCCTGACGCCGGGTTGTTGCCGTCACGGTCGGTGGGGCCGGAGCCGGCGATGATCAGCACCACCGGTGGCGGGGTGGCCTGTTCAGGCAGCAGCAGGCTGCCGTGCAGCACGCCCTGGCCGGTGTCGAGGTCGATCGGGCGTTGCAGCACGGTGGGGGTGGCGGCCTGGGCCAGGCCGGTGCACAGCAGGAAGAAGAGGGCGACGAGGCGCGACATCATGCGGTACTACATGGGGAGATAACGGTTTGACCCAGTGTTCGTGGGAAGGTTCGAAGAGGCCAGCACAGGCGATCAATCCATCTGTATACTGCCGCTTTCGTTCACTTCAGGCAGATCTCGCGGAGCGTCCATGTCCGGCAATACCTACGGCAAGCTGTTCACTGTCACCACCGCTGGCGAGAGCCATGGCCCGGCGTTGGTCGCCATTGTCGATGGATGCCCACCAGGCCTGGAAATTTCCCTCGCCGACCTGCAGCACGACCTCGACCGGCGCAAGCCCGGCACCAGCCGTCACACCACCCAGCGCCAGGAAGCCGATGAGGTGGAAATCCTCTCCGGTGTGTTCGAAGGCCGCACCACCGGCTGCTCGATCGGCCTGCTGATCCGCAACACCGACCAGAAGTCCAAGGACTACTCGGCGATCAAGGACCTGTTCCGCCCGGCCCACGCCGACTACACCTACCACCACAAGTACGGCATCCGCGACTACCGCGGCGGTGGCCGTAGCTCGGCCCGCGAAACCGCCATGCGCGTAGCTGCCGGTGCCATCGCCAAGAAGTACCTGGCCACCCAGGGCATCACCGTGCGCGGCTACATGAGCCAGCTGGGCCCGATCGAAATCCCGTTCCAGACCTGGGAGTCGGTGGAGCAGAACGCTTTCTTCAGCCCTGACCCGAGCAAGGTGCCGGAGCTGGAGGCCTACATGGACCAGCTGCGCCGTGACCAGGACTCGGTGGGCGCCAAGATCACCGTGGTCGCCGAAGGCGTGATGCCGGGCCTGGGCGAGCCGATCTTCGACCGCCTCGACGCCGAACTGGCCCACGCGTTGATGAGCATCAACGCGGTCAAGGGCGTGGAAATCGGCGCCGGCTTCGCCAGCGTGGCCCAGCGCGGCACCGAGCACCGTGACGAGCTGACCCCGGAAGGCTTCCTCAGCAACAACGCTGGCGGCATCCTCGGCGGTATTTCTTCGGGCCAGCCGATCGTTGCCCACCTGGCGCTGAAGCCGACCTCCAGCATCACCACCCCGGGCCGCTCCATCGACATCGACGGCAACCCGGTGGACGTCGTCACCAAAGGCCGCCACGACCCGTGCGTGGGCATCCGCGCCACGCCGATCGCCGAGGCGATGATGGCCATCGTGCTGATGGACCACCTGCTGCGCCATCGTGCGCAGAATGCCGATGTGAAAGTGGATACCCCGGTGCTGGGCCAGCTCTGATTCGCCAGTAGCGGCCTCTTCGCGGGTAAACCCGCTCCCACAGGAATATCACTGGGCCTGAGGGCAGTGAGGTACCTGTGGGAGCGGGTTTACCCGCGAAGAGGCCGCCACAGGTTCCCACAAGGCCATCCCATGCAACCAATCCCCTATTGGCGCCTGTCCAGCTTCTACCTGTTCTACTTCGCCCTGCTTGGTTCCACCGCCCCCTTCCTGGCGCTGTACTTCGACCACCTGGGCTTCTCCCCGGCGCGCATCGGCGAGCTGGTGGCCATCCCCATGCTCATGCGTTGCATCGCACCCAACCTGTGGGGCTGGCTGGGTGACCGCACCGGCCAGCGCCTGCTGATCGTGCGCCTGGGCGCGTTGTCGACGCTGGCCACTTTCGCCCTGATCTTCCTTGGCAAAAGCTACGCCTGGCTGGCGCTGGTCATGGCCCTGCATGCATTCTTCTGGCATGCGGTGCTGCCGCAGTTCGAGGTCATCACCCTGGCCCACCTGCACGGGCAAACCGCGCGCTACAGCCAGGTGCGCCTGTGGGGCTCGATCGGTTTCATCCTCACCGTGGTCGGCCTGGGCCGACTGTTCGAGTGGCTGAGCCTGGATATCTACCCGGTGGCGCTGGTCACGATCATGGCCGGCATCGTCGCCGCCAGCCTGTGGGTACCCAATGCCCAGCCGGTGGAGCAGGGCGAGCGCAGCGGCGCCGGCGGCTTCCTGCAGCAGCTGCGGGCGCCGGGGGTGATCGCGTTCTATGCCTGCGTGGCGCTGATGCAGCTCAGCCACGGGCCGTACTACACCTTCCTGACCCTGCACCTTGAACACCTGGGCTATGCCCGTGGTGCCATCGGCTTGCTGTGGGCACTGGGGGTGGTGGCCGAAGTACTGGTGTTCATGGCCATGAGCCGCATCTTCGCGCGCTTTTCCGTGCAGCGGGTGCTGCTGGCCAGCTTCGTGCTGGCGGCGCTGCGCTGGCTGTTGCTGGGTAACCTGGCCGGCGAGCCGGCGGTGCTGGTGTTCGCCCAGGTGCTGCACGCGGCCACCTTCGGCTGCTTCCATGCCGCCAGCATCGCTTTCGTCCAGGGCAGCTTCGGCGCCCGCCAGCAGGGCCAGGGCCAGGCGCTGTATGCGGCGCTGTCGGGCACCGGCGGTGCGTTGGGGGCGTTGTATTCAGGCTACAGCTGGAAACTGCTGGGGCCCACCTTCACCTTTGGTATGGCCAGTGCCGCAGCCTTGGCTGCAGCCGTTATCATTGCCCTTTGTTCGCAACCGACCAGGACCCGCCCCTGATGAGCATTCTCAGCGTTTTCCACCCCTCCAGCCCGGAACTGCCGAACAAGGTGCTGACCCATCACGACGACATCGCCGTCACCCTGGCCGAGCAGGGCGTGCACTTTACCCATGCCGAGCATGGCCTGCGGGTGCGCCCGGGCACGGCCCAGGACGAGGTGCTGGAGGCCTGCCGCGGGCACCTGGACCAGTTGATGACGGCGCATGGCAGCAAGGCTTTCGTGTTGCTCAACCGTGACGGAGAGGCCCCGGCGCAGGTGGACGTGCGCGATGAGCACGTGCATGACGCCGACGAGGTGTTTGCCGTGGTCAGCGGGCGGGCGCAGGTTGGCCTGCGGGTGGGGGAGTGGGTGTATTCGGTGCTGTGCGAGAAGGGTGACCAGCTCGTGGTGCCGGCGGGGACCCGGCGCTGGGTTGAGCTGGGCGATGCGCCGTTTTGCCTGGCGTTGCGGCTGTATGGCAGCGAGCAGGGTATGCAACCGCGTTTTACCGGGGATGTGACGGCGCGGGCGTTCCTGGGCATCGACGAACTGTAATGGCTTTACCGGCCTCTTCGCGGGCAAGCCCGCGAAGAGGCCAGATCAGCCAACAAAAAACTCAGCGATAAGTCGGCAAGGCAAACCGCTGCTGGCTCTGCAGCATCGAGATCACCGGCAATTCACTGGCCTGCTCGGCCAAATCCCGGCGAATCGCACTGATCGCCCAGGACAGCTGCTCGGCACTGTGCAGTTGCGCATAGGTCAGCACCCGGCGGGTAACCTTGCCATCAGCAGCGCGCAGGGTCAGTAGCACACCGCCGTCGGGGCGGGCCTGGGTATTTACCTGGTAGGCCGAAAATACCGAAACGAACTTTTCCTGGATGAGGTCCATATCAACTCCTGGCTGTTGCGTGGCAGACATGAGTTGATGGTTGCAGTGACCGTGCCAGTATGTTTTTTCTGGAAAAAATCTTTAAATTCAGTCGGTTACGTCAATCTTCCCGGAACGCTGTCGTGCAACCTGCACGGTCGTGCATTTTGCACAGTGCATATTGCATGACCCGCGGCCAGCTATCGGTCCGATAGAATCTGAACCTTTGACCCGGCAGCCTTGCCTGACAAAGACTTGGGCAACGATTTCTGCCAGGAGGTTCCAAATGTCCAGCCAACCCACGCCCGTCGCCATGACCGACGATGAAACCGCTGCCTTCGCCGAGCAAGTGTTCGAACGTGCCCGCCAAGGCGATGCCCAGATGCTTGGGCGCCTGCTTGCCAGCGGCCTGGCGGCCAACCTGCGCAACCACAAGGGTGACACCCTGCTGATGCTGGCCAGCTACCACGGCCACCACGACGCGGTGCGCGTGCTGCTGGCGCACGGCGCCGACCCGCTGATTGCCAACGACAACGGTCAGTTGCCTATCGCCGGTGCCGCGTTCAAGGGGGACCTGGCCATGATCCGCCTGTTGCTGGAGCAAGGCGTGCCAGTGGATGCCGCCGCGCAGGATGGCCGCACCGCACTGATGCTGGCGGCCATGTTCAACCGTAGCGAAATCCTCGACTACCTGCTGGCCCAGGGCGCCGACCCGGCTCGCCAGGATGCCCGCGGTGCCACCGCACTGATGGCGGCGCAAACCATGGGGGCCGTGGACACCGCGGCACGCCTGCAAGCGCTGGCCGGCTAACCGCAAGGGGGCATTTGCGGCTATCCTTGGCGACTTTTCACCCGTCGCAGGCCCCCTTTCATGAAAACTCAGTTGCTCGAATTCATCAGCCTCATTGGCGCCGGCTGCATGCGCGAGGAAGACATCGAGCGCATCGCCGACGAGGCCGCCCAGGCCTACGCCGACCCCGCCGCTTTCCTGGCTGCCAACCCCGACATCAACTACGACGACAGCTTCCCCATCCCGCTGGGCGAATGGGTGGTGCTGGGCAGCCTGCCGGACACCGTGGTGTTCCAGGCCGACAGCTACCAGGACCTGTTCCAGCAGATCAGCGATTCGTTCGACCAGAGTGTGCCGTTCACCCTCAAGCCCAAGCAGCTGGCCCGCACCGAGCCGCTGACCGCGCTCAATCGCATCCAGGTGCAGATGGGCGCACTGAATAAAGAGGCTGGTGGTTATGTGCTGCTCAACTTCAGCCAGTTGCTGGATGACGAGCTGCAGATGGTGATGGTGGGGCAGAACGACCTGGCGCGTGTGCTGGAGCTGGGGGCAGAGTTGGGGATCAGGGTCGAGCCGGCCCTGGAGGCCCTGAAGGTCGCCGTACACATCTGATTTCAGCGTTTGCTTCTTCGCGGGTAAACCCGCTCCCACAGGGATATCACTCCCTTCAGGCCCAGTGATATCCCTGTGGGAGCGGGTTTACCCGCGAAGAGGCCTGCACAGGCAGCTTCAAGCATCAGCCCAGCGCGGTATCGAGGAACATCATCACCGCAAACCCACCCATCAACCCCAGGGTCGCGGCCGTCTGGTGGCCATTGCGGTGGGTTTCGGGAATCACTTCGTGGCTCACCACAAAGATCATCGCCCCCGCCGCCAGCCCCATGCTCACCGGGTAGGCCAAGGCAAAACCGGTCGAAATCCCCAGGCCGATCACCGCGCCCAGCGGCTCCATCAGCCCCGACCCGATCGCCACCAGCGCGGCCTTCAGGCTCGACAACCCGGTTGCGCGCAAGGCCAGCGCCACAGCCAGCCCCTCAGGGATGTCCTGGATGGCGATGGCGCTGGTCAGCGGCAGGCCGATGTTCATGTCGCCATTGGCAAAGCTCACGCCAATGGCCATGCCCTCAGGCAGGTTGTGCAGGGTAATCGCCAGCACGAACAACCACACCCGGCTGATGCGCTCGGCCTCTGGGCCGCACGGGCCGGTGCTTTCGTGTTCATGCGGGGTGAAGCGGTCCAGGCCCAGCATCAGCAACACACCCAGGCCCATGCCCAGCACCACGGTAAAGGCCGCGGCCGGGCCGTTGCCGGTAATTTCGCGGGCGGCATCCAGGCCCGGCAGAATCAGCGAGAACGAACTGGCCGCCAGCATCATGCCGGCGGCAAAACCCAGCATCACGTCCTGGGTGCGCGCTCGCACATCGCGCAGCACCACCGCCAGCACCGCGCCCAGCGCCGTGGCGCCAAAGCCGGACAACCCGCCCAGCATGGCCAGGTGCAGGTTGTCGGCATGGTCGCCGTTCACCGCGTTCCACAGGCTGGCGGCCAGCAGCAGCACCACCGCCAGCAGGCTCAACCCCAGACCGGCGCTGAGCCAGGGGGTGTTCATGGCCTGTTGGCGCCAGGCGTTCAGCAGCGAGGGTGGGGTGGCGCTTTGGGTGTGGGCGGGGGGCATGTGAACCTCGAATCTGTGGATACCGGCAGTCTACTCAGGGACCTGCGCCAATCGCCAAGGATTCCCTTCTATTGCCTTGATAGCTGGCTATGCTGTGGCAAAGCCTCTGGACAGGAGTTTAGGCATGGGTTCGACGTTCAACAGCCTGGTCGGGCTGATCATCCTGGCGCTGGATATCTGGGCCATCCTCAATGTGATCAAGAGCGGCAGCGAAGTGGGCATCAAGGTGTTGTGGATCTTGCTGATCGCCTTGCTGCCGGTGGTGGGCCTGGTGATTTGGGCGATTGCCGGGCCGCGGGGGAATGTGCGGATCTGAATGTCTGTTACGGCCTCTTCGCGGGCGTGCCCGCGAAGAGGCCGTAACAGACAAAACCGGCAATACCCCCGTGACAAAATTTTCACATTGGTTTAAACAGAATCCGCACCCGCACAATGCTGCGTTGGTATACACCTGCGCCATCTCCGCAAACCCGCAATCCTAGGACCTTCCCATTCATGGCTAACCCGGACGCCTTGAAGCAACGGGGCGCGCGAGCGTCGTTCTCGCCCACCCTGAAATCCCACCTGGCCTACACGCTGCTCAGCGGCCTGGTGATCATGCTGATGCTCAGCCTCGTGCGCCTGGCGCTGCTGGTCTACAACAGCGACATGGTCGGCGATACCCCTAGCGCGACAGTCGCCGAAGGCTTTCTCAACGGCTTGCGCTTCGACCTGCGGGTGGTGGTGTACATCAGCATTCCGCTGCTGCTGGCCATCCTCAGTCCCTGGGCCATGGCCCGGCGTGGCCTGTTCCGTTTCTGGCTGACCATCACCTCGAGCGTGGTGATGTTCCTCGGCCTGATGGAAATGGACTTCTATCGCGAGTTCCACCAGCGCCTCAACGGCCTGGTGTTCCAGTACATCAAGGAAGACCCGAAAACCGTACTGAGCATGCTCTGGTACGGCTTCCCGGTGGTGCGCTACCTGCTGGCCTGGCTGTTCGGTACCTGGCTGCTGAGCCTGCTGTTCAAGGGCATCGACCGCATGACCCGTGGCAATCGCCCCGGCGAGGTCACCCTGCAGCACCGCGCGGCGCCGTGGTACAACCGCCTGGCGGTGTTCATGGTGATCCTGCTGGTGGCCGTGGTCGCCGCCCGTGGCACCCTGCGCCAGGGCCCGCCGATGCGTTGGGGTGATGCCTTCACCACCGATTCCAACTTCGTCAACCAGCTGGGCCTGAACGGCACCCTGACCCTGATCGATGCCGCCAAAAGCCGCTTCGGCGAGGACCGCGCCAACATCTGGAAGCCGGTGCTGGAGCAGGACGTGGCGACGCAGAGCGTGCGCGAGCAGCTGCTGACCGCCAACGACACCCTGGTCGATGCCGACGAGGCTGCCATCCGCCGCGACTTCGTGCCGCCGGCCGAGCGCACCCTGCCGATCAAGAACGTGGTGGTGATCCTGATGGAAAGCTTCGCCGGCCACTCGGTGGGCGCGCTGGGCAGCCCCAACAACATCACCCCGTACTTCGACAAGCTGGCCAAAGAGGGCCTGCTGTTCGACCGTTTCTTCTCCAACGGAACCCATACCCACCAGGGCATGTTCGCCACCATGGCCTGCTTCCCCAACCTGCCAGGCTTCGAATACCTGATGCAGACCCCGGAAGGCGGCCACAAGCTGTCCGGCCTGCCGGCCTTGCTCAGCGCCCGCGACTACGACGACGTGTACGTCTATAACGGCGACTTTGCCTGGGACAACCAGTCCGGGTTCTTCGGCAACCAGGGCATGACCACCTTCATTGGCCGTAACGACTTCGTCAACCCGGTGTTCTCCGACCCGACCTGGGGCGTGTCCGACCAGGACATGTTCGACCGTGGCGCCGAAGAGCTGGCCAAGCACGACGGCAAGAAGCCGATCTACGCGCTGCTGCAGACCCTGTCCAACCACACCCCGTACGCGCTGCCCAAGGACCTGCCGGTAGAACCGGTAACCGGCCAGGGCCGCCTGGACGAGCACCTGACTGCCATGCGCTACTCGGACTGGGCGCTGGGGCAATTCTTCGAGAAGGCGCGCAAGGAGCCGTACTTCAAGGAAACCCTGTTCGTCATCGTTGGCGACCATGGCTTTGGCAACCACCAGCAGGTCACCGAGCTGGACCTGGGCCGCTTCAACGTGCCGCTGCTGCTGATTGGCCCTGGCATCCAGGAGAAGTTCGGTGCGGTCAACCACACCGTGGGTACCCAGGTCGACATCGTGCCGACCATCATGGGCCGCCTGGGTGGCCAGGCCCGTCACCAGTGCTGGGGCCGCGACCTGCTCAACCTGCCTGAGGGCGACCAGGGCGTGGGCATGATCAAGCCATCGGGCAGCGAGCAGATCGTTGGCCTGGTACAGGGCGACCGCATCCTGATCGAGTCCAAGGACATGACCCCGCGCATGTACCGCTACCAGCTGGGCAGCGAGTTCAAGGCCGAGCTGATCGAAAGCCCGGACCAGCCGGAGATGCTGAAGAAGCTGGAAGCGTATATCCAGACGGCGACCAAGAGCCTGCTGGATAACACGGCCGGTGTTGTGCACGGCACTCCAAAGTAAATCGGGGCCGTTTCACGGCCCATTCGCGGGCACGCCCGCTCCCACAGGTACAGCACAGGTTTCGAACCTTGTGGTGACCCTGTGGGAGCGGGCGTGCCCGCGAATGGGCCCGACACAAATCCCCAGACTGAACATTCTCCCTACCCCAAGGTCACTTGTTTCAGGCATCACACACCCGGTGTTCGTTGACTGAGAGGGTTCGTTCAATGAAAGAGTGGGAAGTCATCTTTGCCGACCAGAAAGGCGTCCTCACCACCTTGACGCTGCGTGGCGACCAGTGCCCCAGCGAGGAGGATGCCGCGCGGGCCATCCGTTCGCACCTGTTCCCGGTGATGGACGAGCTGGACCTCAACGACTTTCAGGACCGCGCCGTTTCCCCCACCGCTCGCTGGCTCAAGGAACAGAGCGGCGTGACCATCACCAGCATCCACGAAACACCCTGAACCACACGTTTGCGTGGCGCCCTGGCAGGCACTACGCTGCATGAAGGTACCAGCCTATTCTGCGGGTTGGCACTGCATCCCTTCGCGTCTTGCATCAGCTCGAACTGCCCGGCCGCTGCCGGCAGGTGCGTAGTGCACGGAAAGTCTATCCATCGCATTATTCAGGAGGACGTTTCATGAGCAGCCAGAACGACGATATCAGCAGCAACGTCCTGCGCCAGATGAAAGCAGGCGGTTTCGACTTCACCCAGATCCACCCCATCGAGTTCTACGCCATATTCCCCGACGAAGCAGGGGCCCGCCGCGCGGCCGGGCAGTTTCGCGGTGAATCGCTGAATGCCCAGGTGAAGGAACTGGGCGACGGTGCCTGGCATCTGGAGCTGAGCAAGGTCATGTATGCCACCCATGGCGGGATTGGTGACTTCGAAGAGACCTTCGAGCAGCTGGTGACACCTTATGGTGGTGAGGTGGAAGGGTGGGGGGTCAAGCAGGAGCGGCCCATAGCCTGAGAGTCTTGTGTTGCCTTCTTCGCGGGCAAGCCCGCGAAGAAGCAAGCACAGCCCTCAAGGCCTACGCCCAG
This sequence comes from Pseudomonas sp. 43(2021), assembly GCF_017490805.1. Lineage (NCBI taxonomy): Bacteria > Pseudomonadati > Pseudomonadota > Gammaproteobacteria > Pseudomonadales > Pseudomonadaceae > Pseudomonas > Pseudomonas sp. 43(2021). The sequence continues at coordinate 158,420 of NZ_JAFGYJ010000010.1, read as the reverse complement.
CCATATGTCTCAGATAAGCCAGCAATTCATCCAGCTCCGGGTCACTCAAAACACTCTCTGCAAACCCTGGCATCTTCGCCTGCGGCCACTGCCGCAGGCTCTGCGGGTCACGAATCAGCTGGCGTAGATATTCAGGCTGGAAGTACTCGGTCGGGCTATGCGGCACATTCAAGTCCGGCCCCAGCTGCGCATCCCCCGCGCCGTTCAACCGGTGGCACGCCAGGCAGTTCTGCTGGAACAGGGCAAAACCCCGGCGCACCGCGCTGTCGGCCGGCAGTTTCGGGTCGGGTAGCAGTGCCGGAAAACGCGCTTCGACTGAAGCCAGCTTGCGAATCGTGGAAATCTGGAACGGCCACTGCTCCGGGCGGATGCCGCTGGCCTGCGGCGCAGTCCACACCAGGTAGAACGGCCCTGCACTCGGTTTGCCCTGGCCCAGTGCCGGCCATGGTCTGCCCGGGTCCTCCACCGCCAGCCAGGCCTGTGCCGGCCCGTGCTGCAACAGTGGCGCGGCGGGCATTTCGGCGGCAAAACCGTCCAGCGCCACCGCCTGCAGGTGGTCGCTGGCGCTCACGCCTTCCAGCAGCACGGCCAACGGCATCGCCCGATAGTGCATGGGCCGCTTGTAGGAAACGTCCTGGTCGATGCTGATGTCCCGGGCCTGCGGGTGGTCGAGCAGTTCGGCACTGCTCCACTGGCGCGTCGTGGCGCCCAGTTCAAGGTGCAGTTGCGCCGCCGACAGCGGCAGGCTCAGGAGCAACACTAACAGTGCAAGGCAGTGGCGCATGGGTAATCTCCGACCATCAAGGCCAGCAGGTTACCTGTGCGTTGCCTGTTGGCGCCACAGCGGCAGTCAGCCGAACAAACGTGTCAGGTTCGGCAGGATCAGCAGCAAAGTCGTGGCGAAGAGAATGAGCCCAGCTTGGCGAATTTTCGATTGTCTGAACATGGCGGACCGCCTTCTTGTTGTTATTCCTGAATACCCGTTGGCTTCCCTGTCGCGCTTCGGGTCGATCGCAGTGGCGTTGCGTGACGCCTGAACTGCTTGCCTCTTGAAAGTGGATATACAACCAACAGTAGGGTGTGCGTCATCCATGTTTGAGAACCCTTTCTTCTAATGCTGTGGTCCGTTGATTTCGTTTGGCTATGAGGCCAAGTGCCAGCTGGCTGGCATGCTCTCGCTAGACGGTGGCGCAAGTGCCAGCAGGGCACCGACGAAATGTGACCGTTCGTCAGTGCGGCCTACTTGCTTGTACGTGCCTTTCGCGTCAGTCTCTACAGCAGATTCCCACCCATGTCGTTCAGGACTATCCCTATGTCGTTACGCATCTGCATCCTTGAAACCGATGTCCTGCGACCGGAGTTGACGGCGCAGTACCAGGGCTACGGCAGGATGTTCGAGCAGCTCTTCTCGCGTCAGCCGATCGCCGCCGAATTTCGTGTGTACAACGTGATGAACGGCGATTACCCCGCCGACGACGAAGTGTTCGATGCCTACCTGGTGACGGGCAGCAAGGCCGATTCGTTCGGTACCGACCCATGGATCCAGACCCTCAAGGCCTATCTGCTGAAGCTATACGAGCGTGGCGAGAAGCTGCTGGGGGTATGTTTCGGTCATCAGTTGCTGGCGTTGACCCTCGGTGGCAAGGCCGAACGTGCCGAGCAGGGTTGGGGCGTGGGTATCCACCGCTATTCGCTGGCGGCCCATGCGCCGTGGATGGACCCGGAGGTTTCGGAGCTGACCTTGCTGATCAGTCACCAGGACCAGGTGACCGAGCTGCCGGAAGGCGCCACGGTGATTGCCTCCAGCGATTTCTGCCCGAACGCGGCGTACCACATTCGTGACCAGGTGCTGTGCTTCCAGGGGCACCCGGAGTTCGTGCATGACTACTCCCGCGCGTTGCTCGATGCGCGCCAGGAGCATCTGGGTGATGAGGTGTACCACAAGGCCGTGGCCAGCCTGGCCACCGAGCACCAGGGCGACCTGGTGGGGGAGTGGATGTTGCGGTTTATCCAGCAGCCGGTGAGCAAGCACGACGCGGCGTGAGAGCGCGGGGCCGCAGAGCGGCCCCGGCAATCTCAAAGCCAGCCAGACTTCTTGAAGCTGGCATACAACCCCGAACACCCCATCGCAATCAACCCCAGCACCCCGAAATACCCATAGTGCCACCCCAGCTCCGGCATGTTCTGGAAGTTCATCCCGTAAATCCCGGCAATTGCCGTGGGGAACGCCAGGATCGCTGCCCAGGCCGCGAACTTGCGCTGCACGATGCTCTGCCGTGACGACTCCAGCAGCATGCCGATCTCGATGGTCTGGCTGGCGATGTCACGGATGCCGGCCAGGTCTTCCATCTGCCGCGTCACGTGGATCTGCACATCACGGAAGTACGGGCGCATGTTCTTGTCGATGAACGGGAAGCTCAGGCGCTGCAGTTCCTCGCTCACCTCGACCATCGGCGCCACGTAGCGCCGCAGGCGCAGGATGTCGCGGCGCAAGCTGTGCAGGCGGCGGATATCGTCTTCCTGCAGCGAGCCGCCAAGCACGCTTTGCTCCAGCTCTTCGATCTCGCCATGAATGGCCTCGCTGACCGGCTGGTAGTTCTCGGTGACGAAGTCGAGCAGGGCGTACAACACGAAGTCTTCGCCGTGCTCCAGCAGCAACGGCCGCGCCTCGCAGCGCTGGCGCACCAGGGCGTAGGACTTGGAGTGGCCGTTGCGGCAGGTGATGATGTAGCCGTTGCCGGCGAAGATGTGGGTTTCGATGAACTCCAGCTTGCCTTCGTGGCGCACCGGCGAGTAGGTGACGATGAACAGGGCGTCGCCGAAGGTTTCCAGCTTGGGCCGGCTGTGCTTCTCCAGGGCATCTTCGATGGCCAGTTCGTGCAGGTTGAACTGGCACTGCAGGTTGGCCAGTTCCTCGGCGTTGGGCTCTTCCAGGCCGATCCACACGAAGTGCCCCGGCTTGCGCGCCCACTCGCTGCCTTCATCGATGCTGATGTTGGTGACCTTTCTGCCGGCGCTGTAAACCGCCGATGCCACGACTCGACCCATGGTTGTTCGCTTATTCCGGTTGGACACGGGTTACAGCTTGGGCCGTAGTGGGCTCAAGAGCAACCTAGCACTTGGCCAGTTCCCCTTCCATGCGGTCGATGCATTGCTGCATCTGCCCCCGGCACTGTTCGATCAGCGCCGGCAGGTCCTGCAGGGTCATGCCCGCCGTTGCGATCGGTGGCAGCGAGCGCACGATCACCGTGCGCTGGCGCCAGCTGTTCAGGCTCAGGCGCCCTGCATAGCGGCTGACGCACACCGGCACGATTGGCACGCCAGCCTCGATGGCCATGTGAAAGGCGCCTTTCTTGAATGCCATCAGATGCTCGCCGGCATTGCGTGTGCCTTCGGGGAAAATCCAGATCGAGGTGTCGTCCTGCAGTACCCGGGTGGTCTTCTGCATGGCCTTGCGTGCCTGGTAGGCGTTCTTGCGGTCGACCAGTACATTGCCGCCCAGCCAGAACAACTGGCCGAACAGCGGGATCCAGCCCAGGCTCTTCTTGCCGATGGCCACGGTGCGTTGCGGTACCACCTGGCCCAGCACGAACAGGTCGAAGTTGGACTGGTGGTTGGCGACGATCACGCAGCCGGGCGGCTGGTCCCACAGCGGGCCGACTTCGGCCTTGACCCTGATTCGCATCAGCCAGGTGGCCGGCAAGCTGTAGAGGCGGGCGAACACGCGGCTGTTGTCGGGGTTGAAGGGGCGGCACAGGCCAATGACCAGGCCCAGGGCACCAACCACAAGGAAATGCAGCGCCAGCAGGAACATGCGCAGTGAATAAAGCATGGTACGACTCACACCAGACAGTCGCCGGGCAGTGTACGGATGTGCACTGGTCGGGGCAAACCCTGGTGTAAGCCTGTTCCGGCCTCTGCGCGGGTAAACCCGCTCCCACAGGTGAAGCGAGACTTCTGAGGGAGCGGGTTTACCCGCGAAGAGGCCGGTCCGGCTAGCCCATATGCTGCTGGTCCAGCTCGATCGCCTTGTCCAGCGCTTCCAGCAACCCTTTGCGCACCTTCAGCTTGGTGTTCTTGTGCGCCAGCATGTTCAGCTTCTTCAGCTCTCGCGCCGCCGCCAGTGCCGCATCCTGCAACTGCTCGGCCGGCACCACCTTGTCGAGGAAGCCGGCATCCACCGCACCCTGCGGGTCAAACACCTCGGCATTGATCACCGAGCGGTGGAAGGCCGAGCGGCGCAGGCGGTCGCGGGCCAGCTCGATGCCGGCATGGTGCATGGTCATGCCGATCTGCACTTCGTTCAGGCACACCTTGTATGGCCCTTCGACGCCAATGCGGTAGTCGCCAGACAGCAGCAGGAAGGCACCCTTGGCCACGGCGTTGCCCGGGCAGGCGACCACCACCGGGAACGGGTGCGACAGCAGGCGGCGGGCGAGGGTGGAGCCGGCGGTGACCAGGCTTATCGCCTCCTTGGGGCCGCTGGTCATCACCTTGAGGTCGTAGCCGCCTGACAAGATGCCTGGCTGCCCGGTGATGATCACCACTGCGCGCTCTTCGGTGGCGCGGTCGAGCGCGGCGTTGAAGGCAGCGATGACGTCTGGCGAGATGGCGTTGACCTTGCCGTTGTTCAGGGTCAGGGTAACGATGCCGTCTTCGGCGTGGTAGGTAATCAGCTCGCTCATGGCAGAGTCCTTTTGTTGGCGTGGCGACGACGTTACCCAGCGCTGGGGGCGAGGTAAAGCAGTAAGGCTGACCGGTCGGTCAGCGTACGCCGGGGCTCAAATGCAAATGCATGAAAAAATTGAAAAAAATGCTTGCCAAAGGGAATGTCTTTCACTAAATTAGCGCACCTCGACAGGCTGCAAGGCTTGAAGAGAAACGGTGAAGTGTCCGAGTGGTCGAAGGAGCACGCCTGGAAAGTGTGTATACGAGAAATCGTATCAAGGGTTCAAATCCCTTCTTCACCGCCACATTCTACGAAGAGCCCCCGAGCTGAAAAGCCGGGGGCTTTTTGTTTTCAGGGCCTTTTGGTCTCATTTTTCTGGGCTGGCGCGATCCCTGTGGGAGCGGGCACGCCCGCGAAGAAAGCGACGCGATGTATGGCACCGGCTGCGCCGGTGTTCGCGGCGGTTCGACGCCTCGACGCGCCCGCTCCCACAGGCGCCCCAAAAAATCTAGAAGCTGACCGAAGCCGACAGCCGAGCCGTCCGCGGCGCTCCCTGGAACAGGTAGTTATCCCCCAGGTAATCCCCCACATCGCGCCAGTAACGCTTGTCGAACACGTTATCCACAGTCAGCCGCAGCACCGTGTCATACCCCCCGATGCGCGTGCGGTAGCGGCTACCCACATCGAACACCGTATACCCGCCAACCTCCACGCTCCCCGCCTGGCTCGCATACTTGCTGGCGCTGTAGCGCGCCCCGCCCAGCAGTGCCAACCCCGGCACCGGCAGGGTGTATTCCGCCTGCAGCGCCGCCCGGAACCTGGGCACGTTGATCGCCTGGTGGCCTTCATAGGCATCGGTACCGCTGTTCTGCACCCGCGCCCGAATCGCCGCAGCGCTGGCTTGCACCTGCAGGTTCGAGGTTACCCAGCCGCTGGCGCCCAGCTCCAGGCCGGTGTTCTTCTGCTGGCCTTGCTGCACGTAGGTGAATTTGTCGGCGCCGTCCGGGCGGGCGTACTGGTATGCCTGGCGGATCTGGAACAGTGCGGCGCTGAAGCTCAGCCCTTGCCAGTCGTGCTTGAGGCCCAGTTCAAGCTGGTGCGAGGTCATCGGCGCGAGGATTTCGGCTGCGTTGCTGGCAAACCAGGGGGCCGTGCCGCCGGCTGAAAGGCCTTTGGCGTAGCTGGCGTACAAGGTGGTATCCGGTTGCGGCTTGTAGATGAGCGCGGCATTGGGCAGCAATTCGTATTGCCGGGTATGGCGGCCGGCCACCCCGTTTTCGTCCCAGGTGCTTTCATCCAGGCGCACTTCACGAGCGCCCAGTAAGGTCTGCCATTGCTCGTTGAAGCTGATACGGTCGCTGACGAACAGGCCGTACTGGCGGCTGTCCAGGCGACGTTCGCTAGACCTGATGGGCTTGTCGGATGGATCAAAGGCCGGCGCGCCGGTGTGGATGTTGCCTGTGCCTATCCATTCCATATAGCTGGGGCGCTGATCCAGCGTGCGCCGCTGTGCACTGGTGCCCACGGTCAGCTCATGCCCTACCCCCAGCGCATCGAAACGCCCATTGAGCATGGCCTGCGCCTCGTCGGTGCGGCGGGTGTCGTCGGGGCTGCGGAAGTCGTAAATGTCGTAGTCGCCATTGCTGCCGAAGAACGCGCCTTCGCTCGAGCCCCAGGCAAACGAGCTGTAGTCATCGATAACCACCTTGCTGCGCGAGGCACTCAAGGTCCCGGTCCAGGCCTCGTTGAAACGGTACTCGAAGCGCCCGCCCAGGTTCAGCGAATCGTTCTGCACCGGCTTGGCCCAGTGCTGGTAGGCCAGGCGGTCGTCCGGGTCGATGCCGTGGGGCACTTCGCTGCCACCGAGCAACTGGTAACCGGGTACCGAGCGCTGTTCGCGGTGCTGGTATTCGGCATCCAGTTGCAGGGTGGCATCCGGGTTGATCTGCCAGTCGAAGGCCAGCGAGGCGAAGTCGCGCTTGCCATCGGCATGGTCGACATAGGAGCGGATGTCTTCATGGGCCAGGTTGGCGCGCAGGCCGAACTGCCGCTCGCTGCCGAACCAGCCGCCCAGGTCGGTGGCCAGGTAGCGTGCGCCCTGTTCGTTGGTCGAAACCGTGATACTGCGCACGTCTTCGGCGCGCTTGGTCACGTAGTTGACCAAGCCGCCCGGCTCCGACACGCCGCTCTGCAGCCCGGACAGGCCCTTGAGCAGCTCCACCTGCTGCTTGTTCTCCAGAGCTACGTTCTGCTCGCCGGCGATGGTCTGGCCGTTGATGCGGTAGCTGCTGGCGGCATTCAGCTCGAAGCCGCGCACGTTGAAGTTTTCGTAGTAACCGATGGGGGCGTAGCTTTCGCCCACCGAGGCGTCGCTTTGCAGCACTTCGCTGAGCTTGCGCACCTGGCGGTCTTCCAGCAGTTGCTGGCTGAACACGCTGACCGAAGCAGGGGTGTCGAGCAGGGGCGCGGGCTGGAAGCCACCTACTGCTGCCTGGCGTGCCTGGTAGCCGTCGTTGGCGTAGGTGTCGGACACCTGCAGCGGGGCCAGTAACACGCTGTCTTCGGCAAGCACATGAGGGCAATGCAGGGCCAGGCCCAGGCTGAGCAGGCTCAGGGGCAGGCGAGGGTGACGCGGGGGCATGCGGTGGGGCTCCTGGATGCGCACACCTGTGCCGGTCTCTTCGCGGGTAAACCCGCTCCCGCAGGGATATCACTGCACCTGAGGATAGTGATTTTCCTGTGGGAGCGGGTTTACCCGCGAAGAGGCCGGCACAGGCCATGAAAAAGGCGGCATCTTACAGCCGCCTTCAACATAAAACGATCCAGGCCCGGTGATATTCAGTCTTGGTTGGCCGGCCGCTTGTGCTGCCGCCAGTTGTCATCGATCTTCGACCAGGTCTTGCCATCGGTAATGGCCATGAGCTTGCGCCCATCCTTGAAGGTAGCCAGGAAGGTAGCTTGTTCTTCCTTGCCACCCAGCCACAGCCCGGCCAGCAACCCCACCGGCCCGGCTACCAGGGCCCCGGCCATGCCCCAGCCCAGGGCACTGCCCAGGCTACGGCTGGATTCCAGGCTGGCCAGCCGGAGGTCGCTGATGCGTGCCAGAGAAATCCGCTCGCCCGGGGAGGGGCTGCGCGGGGTCTTGAGTGTGAGCGATCCGTTGCGATACTCGCCTTCACCTTGCAAGAAATCGCCGGATTGCACCGTGAGTCTTGTCATAACGTCGTCCTGTCAGGGAAAGGGCATTGACCAGCGCCTACTGAGCGCTGCCCAGGCGGGCAAGTCAACGGCCATGCGACGGAGGGTCGTGCGGTGCATTGTCGCCATGGCTAAGGGCCTCTTCGCGGGCACGCCCGCGAAGAATCCAATAAAAAATTTCAGGCCGCTTGCAAAGCGTTCTTGCGCTTACGCTCCGCCAACCCCCAGGCCAGTAACGCCAGCCCGCCAATCACCAACCCGGCCACCACAATTCCCATCCAGCCCTGGCGCTGGAACAACTGCGTGCCCAGCAATGACCCCAATGCCCCGCCAATGAAGTAGCAGGTGATATACCCGGCATTCAGCCGCGTGCGCGCCTCGGGCCGCAGGGCAATCACTGCATTCTGGTTGCTCACGTGCACCAGCTGCACCGCCAGGTCGAGCATCAGCACGCCCAGCAGCAAGGCCGGCAAGGACTGCTCGGCATAGCCCAGCGGGACCCATGACAGCAGCAACACCACCAGCCCCACGGTGGTACCCAGCGAGCCCTTGCCACGGTCGGCCAGGCGCCCGGCCCAGTTGGCCGACAGCGCACCCGCTGCACCGGCCAGGCCGAACAGGCCTATCACTGCGTCCGAATAGTGGTACGGGCCTTTCGCCAGCAGGAACGCCAGTGGCGTCCAGAACAGGGCGAACAGGCTGAACGCCAGCAGGCCGAGTAGCGAGCGCAGGCGCAGCACCGGTTCTTCGAAGAACAGGCGGAACACCGAGCCGATCAGCGCCGGGTATTTCAGCCCGGCATGGCTGTGGTGTTGCGGCAGGCTGCGGTGCAGCGCCACGGCGGTGATGGCCATCAGCACTGCGGCCAGCACGTAGATGCTGCGCCAGCCACCGAGCTCGGCCATGAAGCCGGCGGCGGTACGCGCCAGCAGGATGCCCAGCAGCAGGCCGCTCATCAGCGTGCCGACCGCGCGCCCGCGCTGGTGTGGCTCGCTGAGGCTCGCGGCCATGGGTACGAGGATTTGCGCCACTACCGAGAACAGCCCGGTCAGCGCCGTGCCAAGGATCAGCCAGGGCAGGCTCGGTGCGCAGGCACTGATGACCAGGCCCAGGGTGGAAATGGCGGTCATTACGGTGATCAGCCGGCGCTGCTCGAACAGGTCGCCCAGCGGCGCCAGCAGCAACAGGCCGGCGCCATAGCTGAGCTGCGCGGCAATGACGATGCTGCCGGCGCTGGCGGTGCTCAGGCCGAACTGCTGGGCAATGCTGTGCAGCAGCGGTTGCGCGTAATAGTTACTGGCTACGGCCAGGCCGGTGGCGGTGGCCATCAGCAGGATCAGGGCACGGCTGAGCGTGGGGGTGTTCATGCAGTTCTCGTGGCGGGCAGGAGTAAAGGGGGGATTATCGGAAAGTGTCGGGCACTACATCAATGCATTGTGTGGCAGAGCCTGTGCCGGCCTATTCGCGGGCATGCCCGCTCCCACAGGGATCGCGCAGTACCTGTGGGAGCGGGTGCGCCCGCGAAGAGGCCGGAACACGCAACCCTTCAATCAGGCAGCAAACCCGCCATCGACCGTCAGGCTGGCCCCAGTGACATACCCCGCCTCAGGCCCCGCCAGGTAAGCCACGAAGCTGGCAATCTCATCCGCCTCGCCATACCGCCCGATCGCCATCAGCGGGATCAGGCTGTCAGCGAACTCGCCGCTGGCCGGGTTCATGTCGGTGTCCACCGGCCCTGGCTGAACGTTGTTCACGGTAATGCCCTTCGGCCCCAGGTCACGGGCCATGCCGCGGGTCAGGCCGACCAGCGCCGACTTGCTCATGGCATAGGGGGCGCCACCGGCAAACGGCATGCGCTCGGCGTTGGTGCTGCCAATGTTGATGATGCGCCCGCCTTGGCCCATGTAGCGGGCCGCGGCCTGGCTGGCGACGAATACGCTGCGCACGTTCACCGCCAGCATGTGGTCGAAGTCGGCCAGGTCGAATTCGGTCACCGGCGCTACCGCCAGTACACCGGCGTTGTTGACCAGGATATCCAGTCGGCCGAAGGCCTTCACGGTGTCATCCACAGCCAGTTGCACGGCTGCCGCGTCGGCACTGTCGGCCCGCAGGGCCAGGGCTTTGCCGCCGTTGTCGGTAATTTCCTGAACCAGCGCCTGCGCCGGGCCGGCGGAGCTGACATAGGTGAAGGCCACCTGTGCGCCTTCGCGGGCCAGGCGTCGCACGATGGCTGCACCGATGCCGCGGGAACCGCCCTGTACCAGGGCGACTTTGCCTTCGAGGGTGTGTTGTTTGGACATGCTGATCTCCTGCTGGAAGCCAGGCCGGAATGCCTTGGATGGGCGCAGTATCGGCGCTTGATTACCTGCTGATAAGATGGCAATCACTATTAGCAGAGTAAACCTTTGGTTGCTAATCATGGCCACGGAATCGTTCAACGCGTTGGAATGCTTCATCCGCAGTGCCGAGGTCGGCAGTTTTGCCGAGGCCGCCAGGCGCCTCAGCATTACCCCGGCTGCCGTGGGCAAGCATGTTGCCCAGCTGGAAGCACGCCTGGGGGTGCGGTTGTTCCAGCGTAGTACCCGCAAGCTGACCCTGACCGAAGCGGGGCAGCGATTTCTGGGGGAGGTCAGTGACAGCTTCCGCACCATCCAGTACGCCGTGGCTAACCTGGCCAGCAGCGAAGGCCAGCCGGCCGGGTTGTTGCGGGTGAGCATGGGCACGGTATTCGGGCGCTTGTATGTTTTGCCCTTGCTGGGTGAGTTCCTGCGTCGCTACCCGGCCATTACCCCGGACTGGCATTTCGACAACCGTCAGGTCGACCTGATCGGCCAGGGCTTCGATGCGGCGATTGGCGGTGGCTTCGAACTGCCGCCAGGGGTGGTGGCGCGCAAGCTGACCCCGGCGCACCGGGTGCTGGTGGCGGCGCCGGCGTACCTGGGGCGACACGCGCCGATTGACGACCCGCAGGTATTGCAACGGCATGACGGTATCCTGATCCGCTCGCCGCAGACCGGGCGGGTGCGCTCATGGCCGTTGACCAACCGCTGGCAGGTGCAGCAGCCTTTGCAGTTGCGCCAGGCGATGACCATGAGCGATTCGGATGCGGCTTGCGCGGTGGCCGAGCAGGGCTTGGGGATTGCCCTGGTGAGCCTGCCGTTTGCCGTGCCGTACCTGGAGGGCGGGCGGCTGCGGCGGGTGCTGCCGGACTGGTATGTGGACGATGGGTATATCAGCCTGTATTTCGCCGAGCACAAGCTGCTGCCGGGCAAGACCCGGGCGTTTATCGACTTTGTGGTGGAGCAGTTTGCCGAGCAGGGGTTGGCGCGGCGGTTCGATGCCTTGCAAACCCTTTAGATGTGTATTGCCGGCGATTGGGCCCGGTCAGGCAACATCGACTATGAATAGTGCCTGTGCCCCCAGGCTCACCTCATCATCAACCTTCTTGCCGAGCAACTGCTGCCCCAGCGGCGAGCGTGGGGTAATCACCGTCACCAGCCCGGCCCCCTCGCCAATCTTCAGCCCCGCCGCCTCAGGCCCAAGGAACAACCGGCGCTGGCTGCCATCCTCGTCTTCCAGGGTTACCAGGTTGCTGATCTGCACCCCACGCGCCGGGTCATAATCGCGCAGCAGTAGTTGCTGGTAAGTCTGCAGTGCCATGCGAATCTCGGCGCTGCGGCGGGCCTGGCCGGTGGCCAGGTACGAGGCTTCCAGGCCAAGGGTGTCATACTTGTTCTCGGCGATGTTCTCTTCAGCAGTGGCGGCTTCGTACGCGGTTTGCGCCGCGCGGGTCAGCACATCCAGGTCATGCTCGAGGGTGGCGACGATCTGCGCCAGCAGGTGGGGCTTGTTCATGGTCAGTAACAGAACTCCAGCACGTTGGCCTGGCTTTTGTCTGTAGGCGCAGTGCGGTTCTGCTGCAGCCAGAACTGGCACTTGGGGCTGTTGAGGTTGTGCGGGTTGCCCTGGGCGGCCTCGGCGGCCTGTTGCAGTTCCTGCTTGTGCAGGATGTCCTTGTAGCGTTCGAACATCTCCGCCTGGGCATCCGCCACAGGGGCTGGCGCTGGCGGCGTGGCAGGCCGGTACGCGCTGGGGGCCACGGCCTGGGCCAGTGGCTGTACCTGCTGTGGCCACAGTTGCAGGGCCAGCCACAGGCTGGCGGCGATGGCCACGGCGCCCAGCCACAGGCCAAAGGCAACGCACAGGATCAACGGCAACGGCTTGAGGGCGATCTTCAGTTCACGGTGGCGCGGCATGGCAGCTTCCTGGCAGGTGGATCGGGGTGCATTGTCGCATGCGTCTGGGCATTTTTCCGCGCAGGTGCTTTTGTCAGCGACAATTTATGCGCAGAATGCGCGGTTTTTCCGCCGGGCGAGGGCAGGGCACATGAAAGCCACCTGGGACATCTTCTGCAGCGTCGTCGACAACTACGGCGATATAGGCGTGACCTGGCGCCTGGCCCGGCAGCTGGTGGCCGAGCACGGGCTGGCAGTGCGCCTGTGGGTGGATGACCTCAATGCGTTCACGCCCATGTGCCCAGGGGCCGATGCCACCGCCCAGCAGCAGTGGCAGCACGGTGTGGACGTGCGCCAGTGGCCGGTGACATGGTTGCCGGTGGCGCCGGCTGATGTGGTAATTGGTGCCTTCGCCTGCCAGTTGCCAGCACCTTATGTAGAGGCAATGCGTGCTCGCGCCACGCCGCCGCTGTGGCTGAACCTTGAGTACCTCAGTGCCGAGGACTGGGTGGAGGGTTGCCATGGCTTGCCTTCGCCGCAGCCCAATGGCTTGCGCAAGGTGTTTTTCTTTCCCGGCTTTACCGAAAAAACCGGTGGCCTGCTGCGCGAGGGCTCGCTGCTGGCACGGCGTGATGCGTTTCAGCAGGGCGCACGGCAGGCCTTCTTGCAGGGGCTTGGCGTAAACCCTGAAGCGGGGGCGTTGCTGATGTCGCTGTTCGCCTACGAAAACCCGCAACTGGGCAACTGGCTCGATGCCATGGCCTCAGGTGAGCAACCTTGTCACTTGCTGGTGCCGCAAGGGCGCGTTGTCGCGGGGCTCAGCCAGTGGCTTGGCGAGGCGCCGCTGCAAGTGGGCAGCGTGCGCAAGCGAGGGGCGCTGACCGTGCAGGTATTACCTTTCGTCAGCCAGGACGACTACGACCGGTTGCTGTGGAGCTGTGATTTCAACGCCGTGCGCGGCGAAGACTCGTTCGTGCGCGCGCAGTGGGCCGGGCAGCCGATGCTGTGGCACATCTACGTGCAGGACGAGAATGCCCATTGGGAAAAGCTCGAAGCGTTTCTCGCGCATTATCGACTCGGGTTGTCAGGCGATGCCGATGCAGCCCTGCTTGGCCTGTGGCGTGCCTGGAACATGGACAGCGACATGGGCCAGGCCTGGCAGGCGGCCCGCCAGCACTGGCCAGAACTGCGGCAGCATGCCCGGCGTTGGGCGGCGCGACAGGCCGCTCAGCCGGACCTTGCCACAGCGCTAGTACACTTTTACCGAAATTCGCTATGATACGCGGCCTCGATTTTTATAAATCCATCCAGATTCGGATACTTCGTAATGAAAACTGGTAAAGAACTGAAACCCGGTACCGTCCTGCGGATCGACAACGACCCATGGCTGGTTCAAAAAGCTGAGTTCACCAAGTCGGGCCGTAACAGCGCGATCATGAAGACCAAGCTGAAGAACCTGTTGACCGGCTACAAGACCGAAACCGTCTACGGTGCGGACGACAAGCTGGACGACGTGATCCTGGATCGCAAAGAAGCGACCCTGTCGTTCATCAACGGTGACGAATACACCTTCATGGACACCACCGACTACACCATGTACGAACTGAACGCCGAGGACATCGAAGCCGTTCTGCCGTACATCGAAGAAGGCATGGAAGACGTCTGCGAAGCCGTGTTCTTCGAAGGCCGCCTGGTATCGGTTGAACTGCCGACCACCATCAGCCGCCAGGTTGTCTACACCGAGAACGCTGCACGCGGCGACACCTCGGGCAAGGTCATGAAGCCTGCCAAGCTGAAGAACGGTACCGAGATCTCGGTTGCCGACTTCATCCAGATCGACGAGTGGATCGATATCGACACTCGCGACAACAGCTTCAAAGGCCGTTCCAAGAAGTAATACTTCTTGTGAAACGCAAAAAACCCGGCCTTGGCCGGGTTTTTTAATGCCTGCAGATCTTCAAGCCGCGGTAAGGCTGCTCTCATTGAGCTGCACGTAACTCACTGAATTAGCAGGGGCCCTGTGGGAGCGGGCATGCCCGCGAACACCGGCGCAGCCGGTGCCAGCCACCGTGTTGAATTCTTCGCGGGCGCGCCCGCTCCCACAGAGGCCGCGCCGTGTTCACCTTAGTCAGACAGTTACATGCAGGCGCACATCCACATTGCCGCGGGTGGCGTTGGAGTACGGGCACACCTTGTGCGCCTTTTCCACCAGCCCTTCGGCATCGGCCTGGGCCAGGCCCGGCAGGTTGATGTGCAGGTCGATGTCCAGGCCGAAACCACCCGGAATCTGGCCGATGCCCACCTTCGCGGTGATCGAGGCATCCGCTGGCAGGGCTTTTTTCTCTTGCCCGGCCACGAACTTCAAGGCGCCGATGAAGCATGCCGAGTAACCGGCGGCGAACATCTGCTCGGGGTTGGTGCCGTCACCGCCTGCGCCGCCCAGTTCCTTGGGGGTGCTCAGGTTGACAACCAGTTTGCCGTCACTGGAGCGGGATTTGCCATCGCGCCCACCGGTGGAGGTTGCTTCTGCGATGTACAGCGGAGTGACCTTTTGCATCTTGAGCCTCGCTAATGTGCTGTGCGCTCCCCGTCTGGAGGAGGGCGCGGGTTGGTGTGGGATTTAAATTAGCGCGCAATTAGTTAGCGCGCAAGATAAATCTTCACCGCTCGTCCGAACGGCCATCGCACAGCATAGCTGTCAGAGGTTTTTCTGCAGGTTCTCGCGCAGCGCCAGCAAGTCGGCCTGCAGCTGTTGCAGCTGTTCAAGGCTGCGTCCACTGGCTTTGAGGATGCACTGTGGCACTTCCCTGGCCTGCTGCTGAAGGGCGCGGCCCTTGTCGGTCAGTTGCACCAGCACCACCCGTTCGTCCTCGCGGCTGCGGTTGCGCTGCAGCAGGCCCTCGCTTTCCAGGCGCTTGAGCAGCGGCGTCAACGAGCCGGGGTCGGTCAGCAGGTGCTGGCTGATCTCGCCTACGGTCAGGCCGTCGCGCTCCCACAGCACGAGCATGGCCAGGTACTGCGGGTAGGTCAGGCCCAGGGCCTGCAGCAGCGGTTTGTAGACCTTGGTCATCAGCAACGAGGTGGAATGCAGGGCGAAACAGACCTGGTTGTCCAGCAGCAGCTCGTCACAGGAGGAGGCTTGGGTGTCGGCGTTCATGCAGGTCCTTGAAGGTAATCAATGGAAAAGTCTGGCGCGCTGATCATTAGTGCGCGCACTACTCGTGCAGTTCACTGCGCAAGGCCAGGTCCCAGGGCGGAATCGGGCTGAAGCGGCTCTTGAGGAATTCGAGCAGCAAACGGCTGCGAGAGTTCGTTTCATGTTCCAGGCGTAGCG
This sequence comes from Pseudomonas sp. 43(2021), assembly GCF_017490805.1. Taxonomy (NCBI): domain Bacteria; kingdom Pseudomonadati; phylum Pseudomonadota; class Gammaproteobacteria; order Pseudomonadales; family Pseudomonadaceae; genus Pseudomonas; species Pseudomonas sp. 43(2021). The sequence continues at coordinate 142,984 of NZ_JAFGYJ010000010.1, read as the reverse complement.
CGTAGATACCGCTGGTTTCCGCTTCGGGCAAGCCCCCGTCGCAAAACAACGGTATCAGTTCGCCGCGCAGCAGGTATTCGCTGATCAGCCAGGTGGGCAGGTGGGCGATGCCTAAGCCGGCGAGGGCGCCGAACAGCAGGGTTTCGGCGTTGTTGGCGGCCATGCGCATGCGTGAGGGGCGGTACAGGCGGGTTTGCCCGGCCACGTTGAAGCGCCAGGCGAATGGCGGCGCCAGGCCGTCCCAGTCCAGGCCATCGTGCCCGGGCAGTTCGCTGGGGCAGGTGGGTATGCCGCGGCTGGCCAGGTAGGCCGGGCTGGCGCAGGCGATGCGCACCATGTAGGCCAGTGGCGTGGCGACCAGCCGGGTGTCGGCCAGGGGGCCGGCGCGCAACACCAGGTCGACCTCGCCCAGGTGGCTGCCCTGCAGGTCGACGAAGCTGTCGATCAGGCGCAGTTGCACATCCAGGCCCGGGTAGGCCACCAGGAAATCGGCGATGGCCGGAGCCAGGTGGCGGCGGCCGAATGCGGCAGGGGCGTCGATGCGGATCAGGCCTTCTGGGGCATTGCTCAGCGACACCGCTTCGGCGCGGGCCAGGCGCAGTTCCTCGATGATGCGCCTGGCCCGTTCGGCAAAGGCATTGCCCGCGGGGGTGGCGCGCACGGCATGGGTGCTGCGGGTGAACAGGCGGCTGCCCACGGCGTTTTCCAGGTTGTCGATGCGCCGGGCCACGGCGGACGGAGTCAGCGGGTGGCGGCGGGCGGCGGCAGAAAAGCTGCCGGTTTCCAGCACGTCGAGGAACAGGCTTAGCTGGTCGGTCAGGGTATCGGGGCTCATGGCTGCCTTGCTTTTGCGAGAAACGCACAGCCATTGTGCGCTGCTATGCGTTTCCCCGCCAGCCCGCAATCGTTAGCATGCTCGCATTATGTGTACAGGCGGATGAGGCTCTGATGATCGAGTGGTTGTTGTATATCGTGCTGGGCGCAGCCCTGGGGACCATGGGCGGCTTGTTCGGCATTGGCGGCGGTCTGATCGCCATCCCGGCGTTGGGCGTGCTGTTTGGTCTGGACCAGCAGTTGGCGCAGGGCACGGCGCTGGTGATGGTAGTGCCCAATGTGCTGCTGGCGCTGTGGCGTTATCACCAGCGTAACCGCATCGAGCTGCGCCATGCCGTGCCGCTGTCGCTGTGCAGCTTCGTGTTCGCCTGGCTGGGGTCGATCTGGGCGGTGGGGCTGGATGCGCACTCCATGCGCCTGGGCTTTGTCGGCTTCCTGGTGGCCCTGGCGGTGTGGAACGTGGCGCGGATGTTCATGAAGGTGACGCCGCCCAGCGCCGAGTTGCGCTATGCCTGGCCGTGGCTGGGTGTGCTGGGCAGCTTTGCCGGGACCATGGGCGGCTTGTTCGGGGTGGGTGGGGCTGTGGTGGCCACACCGATCCTGACCAGTGTGTTCGGTACCACCCAGGTGGTGGCGCAGGGGCTGTCGCTGGCGCTGGCGGCGCCGAGTACCTTGGTGACCCTGGTGACCTATGGGGTGCACCACAGTGTTGACTGGGGGGTGGGAATTCCGTTGGCGGTGGGGGGCTTGCTCAGCATCAGCTGGGGGGTGAAGTTGGCCCATGCGTTGCCGGAGAAGGTGTTGCGGGCGATGTTCTGTGTGTTTTTGGTGGGGTGTGCGGTGATGCTCGGGTTTGAGCTTTGAGATTTTGGGGCCGCCTTGCGGCCCGTCGCCGGCAAGCTCCAAGTTACTTGAACCCTTCGACAATGTAGTCGGCCATGCAATCGGTAATTGGCGAAGGGGGCTGGGTACTGCGCACCAGCATCACATTGGCCACCGGCAACTGCGGCAACCCTTCGCTCTCGCCCAGAATGCGGATATTCCCGCCAATCAGGCTCTGCAGCTGCGCAGTCACCGCCAACCCTGCGGTGACAATGGCAAATATCGCCGCCAGGCTCGGGCTGGTATAGGCGATGCGGTAGTCGATGCCCTGGGCTTCCAGGGCATTGCAGGTCCAGGCCCGGCAGAAGCAGTCGGTGTTGAACAGGGCCACCGGCATGGGGCGCTGTTCCTGCGGGCAGAAGCCTTCGGCGGCGGCCCACACCAGGCGTTCCTGGCGCAGTAGCAGGCCAATCTCGTTGCCCGGCTCACGGGTGACGATGGTCAGGTCCAGGTCCTGGCGCAGCATCAGTTGCTTGGACGAGTCGCAATGCACTTCAACCTGCACCAGCGGGTAAGCCTGGGCAAAGCTCGACAGGATATTCGGCAGAAAGCGCATGGCGTAGTCGTCCGGCGTGCCGATGCGTACTACGCCGACCATGTGCGGCATGCGCAGGGTGTTGAACACTTCCCCGTGCAGCTTGAGGATGCGCCGGGCATAGCCCAGCAGCACCTGGCCTTCGGCAGTCAGCCGCACCTGGCGGCCGTCGCGCTCGAACAGCTGGCGCTGCAGGATGTCTTCTTCCAGGCGTTTCATCTGCATGCTCACCGCCGACTGGGTGCGGTTGACCACCTCGCCGGCGCGGGTGAAGCCGCCTTGTTCGGCGATTGCAACGAAGGTGCGCAGCACGTCCGCGTCGAGGCTCTGGTACTGGGACATTGCATCAATCTCCGAGATGCATGGCATCAGAAACATTCGTTGGATTGATCTTATGCCAGGCAGGAGACTGGAGCCATCAACACGGAGGGCTTCACGATGAAAGGTCATGTCAGCAGCATCCAGCAACCTGCCTTTTCCCTGAACCACCTGTGGCATGCAGTCCTGCAGCGTCCTGTTCGCTGGCTGCAGCTGTACCGCCAGCGTCAGGAACTGGCCAGCCTCAGTGACGCAACCTTGCACGACCTAGGGTTGAGCCGGGCGGATATCCAGCAAGAGGCCGAGCGGCATTTCTGGGATGACCCGCTGCGCAAATAGGCTAAGTTTGTCGGTGGAATCACTGGCCTCTTCGCGGGTGAACCCGCTCCCACAGGAACGCCACATTGCCCGAGACCAGTGGTATCCCTGTGGGAGCGGGTTCACCCGCGAAAGGGCCAGTGCAGACACTACAAGGAGTTCAGGCTTGCCCCTCAAGCTATCCATCAACCAGGCCCGCCGCCTGGCCCTTTCTGCCCAAGGTTTCGGCAAGCAGCCGGAAATGGCCCCGACCCTGCCAGCACTCAAGCGCATGCTGCAACGCCTGGGCGTGTTGCAGATCGATTCGGTCAACGCCCTGGTCCGCTCCCACTACCTGCCGCTGTTCTCCCGCCTGGGCAACTACTCGCCTGCCACCCTCGACCAGCTCGCCTGGGGGCGTGGCCGCCAGCGCCTGATGTTCGAATACTGGGGCCACGAAGCCTCGTTGCTGCCGCTGAGCCTGTACCCACTGCTGCGCTGGCGCATGGCCCATGCCGCCGATGGCCGTGGCATCTATCGCCAGCTCGCGCAGTTTGGCCGCGAACGCCAGGACGTGATTGCCCGGGTACTGGCCGCCGTCCGCGAACAGGGCGCCCTTGGCGCGGGCAGCCTGTCCACTCGTGAAGAACGGGCCGGCCCCTGGTGGGACTGGAGCGAGGAAAAGCACGCGCTGGAGTGGCTGTTTGCCGCAGGTGAGGTGACGGTCGCTGGCCGGCGTGGCTTCGAGCGACTCTACGATGTACCGGAAAGGGTCCTGCCGAGGACCATCCTCGATCAGCCATTGCCCAGCGAGGCGGAGGCGCATCAGGGCTTGATGCTGCACGCCGCCACCGCCCTGGGCGTAGCCACCGAGCGCGACCTGCGCGACTACTTCCGCCTGGACCCGGGGCAGGGCAGGTCGGCACTGGCGAAACTGGTGGCTGATGGCCGCCTGCAAGCGGTCGAGGTGCAAGGCTGGAAGCAGCTCGCCTACTGCGCCGGCGCACCGCGTATCCCTCGGCGCATCGAGGCCAGCGCGCTGTTGTCGCCGTTCGATTCACTGGTCTGGGAACGCAACCGTACCGAGCGCTTGTTCGACTTCCGCTACCGCCTGGAAATCTACACCCCGGCGCACAAACGGGTGTACGGCTACTACGTGCTGCCGTTCCTGTACCGCGAACGCATCGGCGCGCGTGTGGACCTGCGCGCCGAGCGCGCACAGGGGCAACTGGCAGTACATGCCGTGCATGTGGAGGCCGCAGGCCTGGACGAGGAGGGTTACCAGGCCCTGGCCGGCAACCTGCTGCGCCTGGCCAGTTGGCTGGGCCTGGAGAAGGTGCAACTGAACTGCCCGCGCCCGGAGGGCAGCCAGTTGCGCCAGGCGTTGCTCAGCGCCGCACCTGCTTGAGGGTTTCGGCAATCAGGAACGCCAGCTCCAGCGACTGGTCGGCGTTCATGCGTGGGTCACAGTGGGTGTGATAGCGGTCGGACAGCGCATCTTCGGTGATCGGCCGGGCGCCGCCGATGCATTCGGTGACGTTCTGTCCGGTCATCTCGATGTGGATGCCGCCGGCATGGCTGCCCTCGGCCTGGTGCACCTGGAAGAACTGCTTCACCTCATCCAGGATCTGTGCAAAGTCGCGGGTCTTGTAGCCGCTGCTGGCCTTGATGGTGTTGCCATGCATCGGGTCGGAGCTCCACAGCACCTTGCGCCCTTCGCGCTCGACAGTGCGGATCAGCCCCGGCAGGTGGTCGCCGACCTTGCCGGCGCCCATGCGCACGATCAGGTTCAGGCGCCCGGGGTCGTTGGTCGGGTTCAGCGTGTCGATCAGGCGGATCAGCTCCTCGGGGTTCATGCTCGGGCCAACCTTGACCCCGATCGGGTTGTGCACGCCGCGCAGGAACTCCACATGGGCACCGTCCAGCTGGCGGGTGCGGTCGCCGATCCACAGCATGTGCGCCGAGCAGTCGTAGTAGTCGCCGGTCAGGCTGTCCTGGCGCACGAAGGCTTCTTCATAATTCAGCAGCAGCGCTTCGTGGGCAGTGAAGAAGCTGGTTTCGCGCAGCTGCGGCGCGCTGTCCAGGCCGCAGGCGCGCATGAATGCCAGGGTTTCGTCGATGCGGTTGGCCAGCTGGTGGTACTTGTCGGCCAGCGCCGAGTTGGCGATGAAGTCCAGGTTCCACTTGTGTACCTGGTGCAGGTCGGCAAACCCGCCCTGGGCGAAGGCGCGCAGCAGGTTGAGGCTGGCAGTGGCCTGGTGGTACGCCTGCAGCAGGCGTTCCGGGTCGGGGATGCGGCTTTTCGCGTCGAAGCCGATACCGTTGACGATGTCGCCACGGTAGGCAGGCAGGGTGATGTCGCCGATGGTTTCATCGCCCGATGAGCGCGGCTTGGCGAACTGCCCGGCCATGCGTCCGACCTTGACCACCGGGCAGCCGGCGGCGAAGGTCATGACGATGGCCATCTGCAGTAGCACCTTGAAGGTGTCGCGGATTTTCGCCGCCGAGAACTCGGCGAAGCTCTCGGCGCAGTCGCCACCCTGCAGCAGGAAGGCGCGGCCTTCGGTAACCTCGGCGAACTGCCGGCGCAGCTCGCGTGCCTCGCCCGCGAATACCAGTGGCGGGTAGCTGGCCAGGGTCTGTTCGACCTTCAGCAGGTGCGCGGCATCGGGGTAGGTCGGTTGCTGCTGGATCGGCAGGGCGCGCCAGCTGTCGGGGCTCCACGGTTGGTTCATCTCGGGCTCGGTCTTGTCGGTTGTAGGCTATGGGCCATGGTAACAGTTGGCGCTGCGCTTGTTGCATCGAGGGTGTTGACGGACAATGCGCGTTTTTGCGCGGGTGGGTGGTGAGCATGGCGGCGGAACGGGAAGAGCGGCTACTGGCACGGGTGGAAGATGCCTTTGGCGTCATCAGCGTGTATGAAGTCGACGACTACCGCTTTCTGGAATTCGGCGATGCGATCGAGCAGAGCTGCGTGTTCACGGCCGACCCCAGCTGGCTGGAGTACGACTATACCCGCGCCATGCTGGTGGGGGCGCTGTGCCACGAACAGCCGGAGAGCGCGCTGTTTCTCGGCCTGGGGGCCGGCACACTGACCCAGGCCTGCATGAAGTTCCTGCCGCTGGACGACATCGAGGCCATAGAGCTGCGCCCGGACGTACCGCGCCTGGCCATGGAATACCTGGGCCTGGACGACGACCCGCGGCTGTATGTACGCATCGGCGACGCGCTGGAGCTGTTGCCCACGGCGGAGAAGGCCGACCTGCTGTTCGTCGACCTGTACACCGACCATGGACCGGGGGTGGGCCACCTGGCCTGGAACTTCCTGGAGAACTGCCAGCAGAAGTTGAACCCGGGTGGTTGGCTGGTGATCAACCAGTGGGCCACCGACGACGGCAAGCCCCTGGGCGCGGCGTTGTTGCGCGGGTTGTATCACCGGCATTACTGGGAGCTGCCGGTGAAGGAGGGCAATGTGATCCTGCTGGTGCCAGCGGACCTGGAGCAGACGCTGGACCTGGATGGGTTGCGGGCCCGGGCCGAGGCGCTGGCACCGCGCCTGGGGTATAGCCTTGAGGGGCTGATCCGCGAGATTCGGCCGGCTACCTGAGTTGGCTTCTTCGCGGGCACGCCCGCTCCCACAGGGATATCACAGTGCCTAAGGGCGGTATCCTGCTGGAGCGGGCATGCCCGCGAAACAGGCGACGCGGTATTGCAGGCAGGAATCGTTTCAGCTGCGCATGGCTGATGGCCCGATACTGGCCCTGCACCCTGAAAATATTCCTCACGTCTGCGCACTATTTCGGGTATAGTACGCGCCGGTCTTTTAGCGGACCGCAAAATCAGGTGGTGCAAACCCTCCGAGTCCAGCTTCGGCTGCACGTCCGCTAGGCGGACCTTCCCACGTTTTCTTTTTCAATCGTTTTCGCAAATCCCCGCCGCCAAAGCTGCCTGGGTGACCTGTCGGTCTTTCATGGCTTGTGCAGCTTTGGAGCATGGGTCTTTGCGGATGCACCTAGAGGCAGACCCATGACCCAGGAAACCGGCGGCTTCGCCGCTCTCGATCTCAATCCGAACATTGTTGCTGCCGTTCTGGCGACCGGCTACGAAGAGCCGTCCGCCATTCAGCAACAATCGATCCCGATCATCCTCGCCGGTCACGACATGATCGGCCAGGCGCAGACTGGCACCGGCAAGACCGCTGCCTTCGCCCTGCCGATCCTCAACAAGATCGATGTGAGCAAGCGCGAACCGCAAGCCCTGATCCTGGCGCCAACCCGTGAGTTGGCGCTGCAAGTTGCTACCGCTTTCGAAACCTACGCCAAGCAGATGCCGGGCGTGAACGTGGTCGCCGTCTACGGTGGTGCCCCGATGGGCCCACAGTTGCGTGCGATCCGCAACGGCGCGCAAATCGTCGTGGCCACCCCGGGCCGCCTGTGCGACCACCTGCGTCGTGACGAAAAAGTCCTGTCGACCGTGCAGTACCTGGTCCTGGACGAAGCCGACGAGATGCTCAAGCTGGGCTTCATGGACGACCTCGAAGTGATCTTCGACGCAATCCCGGCCAGCCGCCAGACCGTGCTGTTCTCCGCCACCCTGCCGTCGTCGATCCGCTCGATCGCCGAACGCCACCTGCGCGAGCCCAAGCACGTCAAGATCCAGAGCAAGACCCAGACCGTCACTGCGATCGAGCAGGCCCACCTGATGGTCCACGCCGACCAGAAGATCCCGGCTGTGCTGCGTCTGCTGGAAGTGGAAGAGTTCGACGCGCTGATCGCCTTCGTGCGTACCAAGCAAGCTACCCTGGACCTGGCCGCCGCGCTGGAAGCCAAGGGCTACAAGGCTGCCGCGCTGAACGGTGACATCGCCCAGAACCAGCGTGAGCGCGTGATCGACTCGCTCAAGGATGGCCGCCTGGACATCGTTGTCGCTACCGACGTCGCTGCCCGTGGCCTGGACGTACCGCGCATCACTCACGTGTTCAACGTCGACATGCCGTACGACCCGGAGTCCTACGTACACCGTATCGGCCGTACCGGCCGTGCCGGTCGCGATGGCCGTGCACTGCTGCTGGTCACCCCGCGTGAGCGCCGCATGTTGCAGGTGATCGAGCGTGTAACCGGGCAAAAAGTTGCCGAAGCCCGTCTGCCGAATGCCCAGGCCGTGCTGGATGCCCGCATCAAGAAGCTGACCTCGAGTCTGGCACCGCTGGTCGCCGAAGCAGAAGCCAGCCACGGCGAGCTGTTCGACCGCCTGACCAACGACCTGGGTTGCAGCGCGCGTGCCCTGGCTGCCGCCCTGCTGCGCAAGGCCACCAATGGCCAGGCGCTGGACCTGGCCGCGGTAGAGCGTGAGCAGCCGCTGGTGCCGAGCTTCGCCCCGCGTGGCGAGCGTACCGAGCGTGGTGAGCGTGGCGAGCGCCCAGAGCGTGGTGACCGCGAGCGTCGTGCCCCGCTGCCGCTGGCCGAAGGCCGCGTGCGTTGCCGTACTGCCCTGGGTGCCCGTGACGGCATCGCTGCCAAGAACCTGCTGGGCGCGATCCTCAACGAGGGTGGCCTGGCCCGTGACGCCATCGGCCGCATCCAGGTGCGCGACAGCTTCAGCCTGGTCGAGTTGCCGGAAGACGGCCTGGAGAAGCTGCTGTCCAAGCTCAAGGACACCCGCGTGGCTGGCAAGCAGCTGAAGCTGCGTCGCTACCGCGAGGATTGATCCTGGCGCAATGAAAAAATCCCCGGCCTCGGCTGGGGATTTTTTTTGCCTGTGCCGGCCCTTTCGCGGGTAAACCCGCTCCCACAGGTACAGCACAAGCCTTGAAATCTGTGGAGACCCTGTGGGAGCGGGTTCACCCGCGAAGAGGCCTTTCAGCCGAACCGATAAATGTCCATCCCCAACGCCCCCAGGGTAAACCCTTGGTGCACCACCCCGAACTTGCCCCCAGCCCCCAGGGCAAAGAACAGCGGCAGGAAATGCTCGTCACTGGGATGGTTGCGCACCGCAAACGGCGCCTGCTGCCGATAATTCAGCAACGCTTGCTGATCATCCGCCCGAAGCTTTTCCACCACCCAATCCCTGAACGCCAGCGCCCAAGGCTCGATCACATCCGGCCCGGCATGCCAGTCCAGTTCACCCAGGTTATGGGTAATGCTACCCGAGCCAATCAGCAGCACGCCCTGGTTGCGCAAACCCGCCAGCGCCTGTCCCACCTTGACCTGTAGCGCCGGCCCCATGTGGCTGGGCAGTGAAACCTGCACCACCGGAATACTCGCATCCGGGTACATCAGCGACAGCGGTACCCAGGCGCCGTGGTCGAACGGCCGCTGCGGGTCCAGCCGGGCTGGTAGCCCGGCTGCCTGCAACAGTTCACTGACCTGGCCGGCAAGGGCAGGTTCGCCCGGCGCCGGGTACTGCACCGCGTACAGAGCAGGAGGGAAGCCATGGAAGTCATGCCAGGTCTCTGGCTGGGCGTTGCCGGTGACCAGTAACTCGCGGCTTTCCCAGTGCGCCGACACCACCACGATCGCTTTTGGCCGGGGCAGGGTGCTGGCCAGCCCGGCCAGCGCCGGTCCGCTGGCGCCGGGTTGCAGGGCAAGCATGGGAGAACCATGGGAAATGAACAGGCTGGGCAGCATGGCGGGGTCCTGACGGTTAAGATGCAGTCATCTTCGATCAACTACAGATCGAAATCCAAACCAGTTTTTACCGACAAACCATCTAAAAATCGGGAGTGAGCATGGAGCCAGCGTTCTGGCAGCAGCGGTGGGCCGACAACCAGATCGGCTTTCACCAGGCGCAGGTGAACCCCTATCTGCAGAAGTATTGGCCAACGCTTGGCCTGGCGCCGGGCAGCCGCGTGCTGGTGCCACTGTGTGGCAAGAGCCTGGACCTGGCCTGGTTGGCTGGGCAGGGGTACCGCGTGTTGGGTGTAGAGCTGTCGCGGCGGGCGGTGGAGGACTTCTTCCGCGAGCATGGGCTTGAAGCTGAAGTGCAACAGCGCGGGGCTTTCGAGGTTTGGCGCAGTGGTGACGTGGAGCTTTGGTGTGGCGATTTCTTTGCGTTGCAGGCAGGGGATATTGGTGACTGCGCGGGGCTTTATGACCGGGCGGCGGTGATTGCCTTGCCGACGCAGATGCGTGCGGCGTACATGCAGCTGTTGTCGGGTTTGCTGCCGACGGGTTGCCAGGGGCTGGTGGTGACCCTGGATTATGACCAGGCTTTGCTGGGCGGGCCGCCGTTTTCGGTAGGGGATGAAGAGTTGCGGCAGGGGTTTGCCGGGTGGCAGGTGGATGAGCTGGAGGTTGTGGAAGTGATTGAGGAAAGCCCGAAGTTTTCGCAGGCCGGGGTATCGAGCTTGTTGGAGCGGGTTTACCGGGTCAGCCGCTGACAGGTGTGTAGCCTGTCCGGCCCTTTCGCGGGTGAACCTGCTCCCACAGGTACTGCACAATCCTCAAGGTGTATGGTGAACCTGTGGGAGCGGGTTTACCCGCGAAGAGGCCGGCACAGGTGTACAAAAAAGGGCGACCGAAGTCGCCCTTTGTTTTTACCGGGCGGATCAACCGCGACGGCGCAGGGCCTCGATACGGTCTTCCAGCGGCGGGTGGCTCATCAGCAGCCCGGCCAGGCCGTGCTTCAGGCCGCCATTGATGCCGAATGCCTTCATGGTGTCGGGCATGTGCACCGGCAGGCCCTGCTCCACGCGCAGGCGCTGCAGGGCGCCGATCATCGCCGCGGTACCGGCCAGCTGTGCACCGGCTTCGTCGGCGCGGTATTCGCGGCGGCGCGAGAACCACATCACGATCATGCTGGCCAGAATGCCAAGGATCAACTCGGCAACGATGGTCGCCACGTAGTAGGCAATGCCCTGGCCTTCTTCGTTCTTGAAGATCACCTTGTCGACGAAGTTGCCGATGATGCGCGCGAAGAACATCACGAAGGTGTTCACCACGCCTTGCACCAGCGCCAGGGTGACCATGTCGCCGTTGGCTACGTGGCCGATCTCGTGGGCCAGCACTGCGCGCACTTCATCGGGCGAGAAGCGCTCCAGCAGGCCCTGGGAAACGGCCACCAGCGCGTCATTGCGGTTCCAGCCGGTGGCGAAGGCGTTGGCCTCGTACGCCGGGAAGATACCCACCTCGGGCATCTTGATGCCCGCTTCACGGGACAGTTCTTCGACCGTTTGCAACAGCCACTGCTCGTGGCGAGTGCGCGGCTGGCTGATGATCTGGGTGCCGGTGGTCATCTTCGCCATCCACTTGGAGATGAACAGCGAGACGAGGGAGCCGGCAAAGCCGAACACGGCGCAGAACACCAGCAGGCTGCTGAGGTTCAGGTCGACCCCGTTGGCGGCCATGAACCCGTTGAAACCGAACAGGCTCAGGGTAATGCTTGCAACCAGCACCACCGCGAGGTTGGTGGCTACAAACAACAGAATGCGCATCATGGTTGTTACGTTCTCCTGACGGATGAGTTGTCGCTTACTGCGGGGTATATAAGGGGCCGGCCGTGCCGATTCAATCGGGCGACTATTTCAAACTGTGTACGGCGGAGTATGGCAGAGGATGGCGCGGGGGCTGTGGGATAGAGCGTTGCAGGATGTAAGAAACATCCTGTGAGATTGCAGGGGGCTGCTTTGCAGCCCATTCGCGGTAAACCCGCTCCCACAGGGTTTGCGCAAAGCTCAAGGGCTGCGCTGTACCTGTGGGAGCGGCTTTAGCCGCGAAGAGGCCATCACTTACTGCGAATAGGTCCGCAGGAAACTGCCGATCCGGCCAATCGCCGCCTCCAGGTCATCCACCCGCGGCAAGGTCACCACGCGGAAGTGGTCCGGCCACGGCCAGTTGAACGCCGTGCCCTGAACGATCAGCAGCTTCTCCGACAGCAGCAGGTCGAGCACGAACTTCTCGTCGTTGTGAATCGGGCAAACCTTCGGGTCGATCTTCGGGAACGCATACAGCGCACCCATTGGTTTCACGCAGCTTACGCCCGGGATGTCGTTCAGCAGCTCGTAGGTGCGGTTGCGCTGCTCCAGCAGGCGGCCCGGTGGCAGCACCAGGTCGTTGATGCTCTGGTAGCCGCCCAGCGCGGTCTGGATGGCATGCTGGGCCGGCACGTTGGCGCACAGGCGCATGTTGGCCAGCATGTCGATGCCTTCGATGTAGCTTTGCGCGTGGTGCTTGGGCCCGGAGATGATCAGCCAGCCGGAACGGAAGCCCGCCACCCGGTACGACTTGGACAGGCCGTTGAAGGTCAGGCACAGCAGGTCGGGGGCCAGCGAGGCGGTGCTGATGTGTACGGCTTCGTCGTACAGGATCTTGTCGTAGATCTCGTCGGAGAACACCACCAGGTTGTGCTGGCGGGCCAGTTCCAGCATGCCCAGCAGCAGCTCTTTGGAGTACACCGCGCCGGTCGGGTTGTTCGGGTTGATGATCACCAGGGCCTTGGTGTTCGGGGTGATCTTGGCCTTGATGTCCTCAAGGTCGGGGAACCAGTCGGCCTGCTCGTCGCACAGGTAATGCACCGGCTTGCCGCCAGCCAGGCTCACGGCGGCGGTCCACAGCGGGTAGTCGGGGGCCGGGATCAGCACTTCGTCGCCGTTGTTGAGCAGCGCCTGCATCGACATGACGATCAGCTCGGACACGCCGTTACCCAGGTAGATGTCCTCGATGCCGACACCTTCGATCTGCTTCTGCTGGCAGTACTGCATCACCGCCTTGCGCGCGCTGAACAGGCCCTTGGAGTCGCTGTAGCCCTGGGCGGTGGGCAGGTTGCGGATCACATCCTGGAGGATTTCGTCAGGCGCCTCGAAGCCAAACGGCGCCGGGTTGCCGATGTTCAGCTTGAGGATACGGTGACCTTCCTCTTCCAGGCGTTTGGCGTGCTTGAGCACTGGGCCGCGAATGTCGTAGCAGACATTGGCGAGCTTGTTCGATTTGCTGAACTGCATGATGGGATCCCGATATGAGAAAACGCGCAACCCACGCCGAAAGGTTTGAAAGGGCAGGAAGCGGGTGCCAGACTGAACGCCTGGCACACGAAGCCACCTAATATACGTGCCACCCGCGCCCCGGAAAAGACGGTGCGCAGTGAAATTCAGCCTGCCGAGGTCCCTACATGCAAAAGATCGAGAAAACCCTGGAACAATGGCGGTCGATGCTCGACCCCGAGCAGTACCAGGTATGCCGCCTCAAGGGCACCGAGCGGCCATTCAGCGGCAAGTACAACAGCGAGCGCCGCGACGGCATCTACCACTGCATCTGCTGCGGCCTGCCATTGTTCGATGCGCAGACCAAGTTCGACTCCGGCTGTGGCTGGCCGAGCTTCTACGCCCCCATCGAGGAAAGCGCGATGATCGAAATCCGCGACACCTCCCACGGCATGATCCGCACCGAAGTCACCTGTGCCCGCTGCGATGCGCACCTGGGCCACGTGTTCCCCGACGGCCCGCCACCGACCGGCCTGCGCTACTGCATCAACTCGGTGTGCATCGACCTGCGCCCGCGCGACTGACCGGAGCCCGACCATGGCTGGATCGATACTGGACATCCCCTGCGTGACCCTGGGCGGCGAGCACAAGAAGCTCGGCGACTTCCCCGGCAAGGCGCTGCTGGTGGTCAATACCGCCAGCCAGTGCGGCTTTACCCCGCAGTACAAGGGCCTGGAGCAACTGTGGCAGGCCTACCGCGCGCGCGGCCTGGTGGTGCTGGGCTTCCCCTGCAACCAGTTCGGCAAGCAGGAGCCTGGCGATGCACGGGAAATCGCCCAGTTCTGCGAGCGCAATTTTGGCGTGAGCTTCCCGCTGTTCCGCAAGATCGAGGTCAATGGCCCTGGCAGCCACCCGCTGTTCGTCGAACTCAAGCAGCGCGCCCCCGGCATTCTGGGCAGCCAGAAGATCAAGTGGAACTTCACCAAGTTTCTGGTCGACCCGGCCTCTGGCCAGGTAACGCGCTACGCCCCCACCACCAAGCCGCAGGCCCTGGAGGCGGACATCGAGCGCCTGCTCAGCCGTTGACGGGCACCCAGTGGTCCACCAGCGCCAGCAGCTCTTCGCGGCGGAACGGCTTGGCCAGGTAGTCGTTCATGCCCGCTGCCCGGCAGCGCTCGCGCTCCTCGGGCATGGCGTTGGCGGTGAGGGCGACGATCGGCAGGTCGGGCCAGCGGCCGCTCTGGCGGATGCGCCGGCTGGCCTCGTAGCCGTCCATCACCGGCATGTTGCAGTCCATCAGCACCAGGTCGAATTCGTCCTGTTCCAGTAGCTCCAGGGCTTCGGCGCCCTGGGTGGCCAGTTGCACCTGGCAGCCGAGCTTGGCCAGCATGCCTTTGGCAACCAGTTGGTTCACCGGGTTGTCCTCCACCAGCAGGATGCGCGCACGGCCCTGCTCCAGGGTAATGGCCGGGGTGGCCAGCGGGTGCTCGGGCTCATGGCCTTGCAAAGTGCGTCGCAGGGTCTGGTACAGGGCGTTGCGCGCCAGTGGCCGGGCCAGCTGATGCAACGGCGCCAGGGCCAGCGACTGCTCGTTGGGCAGGAAGTTGCCGTAGGCGGTCACCAGCAGGATCGGTGTTTTCAGTGCCGGGCGCAGTTCGAACAGCTGGTCCAGGCGGTCGGTGATCAGCAGGTCGATGGCAGCGGCTTCCAGCCCCGCGCTGCTGTCTTGCTGCTGGTAGGTCAGGCCCCAGGCGGGCAGCTGGTCCTGCAACAGTTCGTCGAGCCCGCTGCCGGCTGCGCACACTGCAGCCACGCGCCCGTGCAACGGTGCCGGCGGGATCGCTTCGGTGTGCACCGCCAGTGGCAGCTCGGCGCTGAAGCGGCTGCCAAAGCCCGGTTCGGAATTGATATGCAGGCGGCCCTGCATGGCTTTGCACAGGTTGTGCGTCAGCGCCAGGCCCAGGCCGGTGCCGCCGTACTGGCGGGTGATGCCGGCGCCGGCCTGAGTGAACGGCTGGAAGATCCGTGCCTGGGCTTCTTCGGGGATGCCGATGCCGGTATCGCGCACCTCCAGGCGCACACCGCCGACCATGGTCGTCAGGCGCACATCCACGCGGCCGAAACGGGTGAACTTGAGGGCGTTGGACAGCAGGTTGCTGACGATCTGCCGCACCCGTGTGGGGTCGCCGAGTACGCTGCTGGGGAAGTCGCGGGCGATCAGGCAGGTCAGCTCCACGCTTTGCGCGGTGTTTTGCGACAGCAGGTTGGCGGTGTCCTCGACCATCGAGCCCATGTCGAACGGAATGCGTTCCAGCTCCAGCTGGCCGGCATCGAACTTGGACAGGTCGAGAATATCGTTGAGCAACTCCACCAGCACCTTGCCCGAGTCGTGGGCAATCGCCAGCTGCTGGCGTTGCTCGCTGGGCAGCGGGCTGTCCAGGGCAAGGGCGATCATGCCGAGCATGCCGTTGAGCGGGGTGCGGATTTCGTGGCTCATGTTGGCGAGGAAGGCGGCGCGCGCCTGGGCCATGTCCAGCGCCCGGCGGCGGGCTTCTTCCAGCTCCTGGTTGGACAGGCTCAGGCTGCTGTTGCTGGCCTTGAGCTCGTTGGTGCGCGCCGAGACGATGTCTTCCAGCTCGTTGAGGTACTGGGTCAGGCGGTTTTCCGCGGTGCGCCGTTGCTCGATCTCGGTGGCCATGCTGACGAACTGCTGGTTGGCGACCTTCACCAGCACGCCGATCTCGTCGTGTTCGTGGCCGTGCGGGCAGGCCAGGCGGGTTTGCCGGGGCTTGCGCGGGTCGCTGCCGCTGAGCGCGCCGATCACCGTCACCAGCGGCTTGGTCAGCATCATGTAGAACAGCGCCAGGAGGATGCCGGTCAGCACCAGGCTACGGGCGAAGCCGTTGAGCAGGGTGATGCCGGCGCGGTCGAGGAAGCGGCTGCCGAAGGCGAAGGTATCCACCTCCAGGTACAGGGTGCCGAGGTCTTCTTCGGGCATGTGGGTGAGGTACAGGCGCTCCTTGAACTGGCGCTGCTCGCCGAACAGGAAGTCGCTCAGTGGTCGGTAGCGGTCCTGCAGGCGCGGCCGTTCGACGTCGGCCAATACCGTTTCGTTGTTGTCGATCAGCCGCGCACGGATGACCGCTGGCGACTCCAGCAGGCCGCGAGTCAGCTCCAGGGCCAGCTCGGAGTCGATGTTGTAGGCGATGCGCGAGGCCGGGTTGTGGCTGATTTGCAGCAAGGCGCGCACTTCGCGGTTGATGGATGCGTCTTCGCTGGCATAATCGATGCCGATCTGGATGAGACTGAGCAATGTTCCCAGGATGAAGCCGACCAGGACTGTCAACCGGGCTTGCTTGTATGACAGGCGATTGGTGAACTTGATATCCATGAGTCCCGAGCCGGTTTCACGTTCCTTGCGCTGCGCAAGCATAGCCGATCAACCCCGGCTGCTGGTGGGTCTGTCACACATTCAGCCTTGATTGCCTATTGGCTGTGCCGGCCTCTTCGCGGCTAAAGCCGCTCCCACAGGTACACCAGAGGTCTCAAGGGTGGTGATAAACCAGTGGGAGCGGCTTTAGCCGCGAAGAGGCCGGCACAGCAGCCCGAATCTGAATTTGCAGGAGCCCTGATGGACGCTCGCTTGATTGCTTTCCTGGACCGCGCCGAATCGGTACTGGCGCGCCTCGAACCCCTGTTGCCGGCAACACGTCCGAACATCGACTGGGCCACCACCCTGGCCGCGCGCTGGCAGCGCGATGGCCGCAGCGGCTACCTGCTGCCGCTGGAAGTGAGCCTGGACATCCGCCTCAGCGACCTGATCGGCGTCGACCAGCAGCGTGACCAGTTGGGCCGCAACACCCACCAGTTCATCAACGGCATGCCGGCCAACCATGCACTGCTGTGGGGCTCGCGCGGTACCGGCAAGTCGTCGCTGGTACGTGCCCTGTTGGCCGAGCACGCGGGCGCCGGCCTGCGCCTGATCGAAATCGAACGCGACCACCTGGCCGACCTGCCACGTGTAGTCGAGCAGCTGCAGAAGCTGCCGCAGCGCTTCATCCTGTTCTGCGACGATCTGTCGTTCGAAGCCGGGGAGGGCGACTACCGGGTGCTCAAGAGCGTGCTCGACGGCTCGCTGGAGCAGGCCCCGGACAATGTGCTGCTGTACGCCACCTCCAACCGCCGCCACCTGGTGCCGGAGAAGGAGAGCGACAACGAGAACTGGAAGCGGGTGGACGGCGAACTGCACCCCAGCGAAGCGGTGGAAGACAAGATTGCCCTGTCCGATCGTTTTGGCCTGTGGCTGTCGTTCTACCCCTTTACCCAGGAGCACTTCCTGAATGTGGTCGAGCACTGGATCGGCCAGCTTGCGCAATCTGCCGGGTTGGCCTGGCAGCGCAGTGAAGCACTCGACATCCTCGCCGTGCGCTGGGCCACCGGCCGCGGTAACCGTAATGGCCGTTGTGCCTATCAGTTCGCCCGCTACTGGGTCGGGCTGCAATTGCTGGAGCAAAATAAATGATCGACCTCAATGCCAGTGGCGCCGGCCTCGACGGCTACAACCTGCTGGCGGCGCAAGTGCAGGCGCTGTTTGCCGACGAGCGTGACTTCATCGCCAATGCCGCGCAGTTTTCGGCATTCCTCTATAACCACGTGGACGACCTGAACTGGGCGGGGTTCTACCTCAACCGCAACGAAGAACTGGTGCTGGGCCCGTTCCAGGGCCAGGTGGCGTGCGTGCGCATCCCGTTCAGCAAGGGCGTGTGCGGGGCGGCAGCGGCCACCCGGCAGACCCAGCGGGTAGAGGACGTGCATGCGTTTCCGGGGCATATTGCCTGTGACAGTGCGTCGAACAGCGAGCTGGTGATCCCGCTGGTGAAGGAGGGCAGGCTGATTGGCGTGCTGGACCTGGACAGCCCGAAGCCTGGGCGCTTCAGCGAGGCGGATCAGGTGGGGCTGGAGCGGTTGGCAGCGATTTTCCTGGCGCTGACCGACTGCTGATATTGGTTGCCTGTACCGGCCTCTTCGCGGCTAAAGCCGCTCCCACAAGGATTGCACCAGGCCTGAAGGCGATGCGGTCCCTGTGGGAGCGGCTTTAGCCGCGAAAGAGGCCGGTACAGGTTAAAGCATCAGTCGTACATCACCTTCTTCTTCCAGGTCTCTTCCTCATCGGTCTTGAGCCCCTGGGTCAGTTCATTCTGCTCGTCCTCCGCCGGAGCCATGCGGTCCAGCACCTGGGCGTTGGCGCGGGCCAGCAGTTTTTCCAGGTACGTCAGCTGCTCTTCATACACCTTTGGCTCCGGCTGTTTGCGCAGGTACTGCACGCCGCGCTCGAAGGCCAGGCGTGCCTGGCCCGGCTGGTTCTTCTGCAGGGCCTGCTGGCCGAGGTTGTTGAAGAACTCGATATGCAGCAACACCAGGACATGGCGGATTTCCTTGACCCAGTGCTTGGCCTCGGGCGTGGGCAGGAAGCCTTCCTGGGCGGCGCGAGTCACCTGGTTGTGCAGCGCCTCCAGCAGGAAGCGCACATCCTTGGCTTTGATCTCGGTCTGGATCGGATTGGGCGGGTTGTTTACCGGGATCTGCCCGCCCAGGGCAATCAGCCGTTCCAGTTCGGCGATGCGCGCCTTGAGTTCGGCGCTGTGCTTGTCCATTGCCAGTTGGCGCTGGTTGAGGTTGAGCTCCAGGCGAGTCAGCAGCAGCTTCAGCGCCGGGGTCATGAACTGGCCGGGGAAGGTCTCGGTGATTTCGCCACAGCGGCGCAGGCGGTCGGCCAGTTCGACCTTCATCCGGGCGCGCTCGAGCTTGCCGTTCTCGACCACGTTGTTGAGGTAGCCGATCACGATCAGCAACGCGATACCCGCCACGATGAGCAGGGTGATCAGAAGTGGTGTCACCGTTAATGCCTCATTGAAGAAGAATTACACCCTTGAGTGTAGTGAGTTCGTCTGGGGACGAACAGCGGCTATATACCTGTACTGGCCTCTTCGCGGCTAAAGCCGCTCCCACAGGGATCGCACCGCCCTCAGGCTTCGTGCGGTCCTTGTGGGAGCGGCTTTAGCCGCGAAGAGGGCGGTGCAGGTACCCCTCTCTCTATATCGACAACCCGGCCCGCAACTGCACCCCCACCTACCCGGAAGTCATTGATTTAAATAAATTTCTACAAAGGGGTTGACGCCTGTACGAACCATCCATAGAATGCGCGCCACTTGCAGCGTAAAGCACACAGCGAAACGCGGCAGGGAGTGAAAGCAGGCAGTAATGCCAGCAGCGTGTCCCCTTCGTCTAGTGGCCTAGGACACCGCCCTTTCACGGCGGTAACAGGGGTTCGAGTCCCCTAGGGGACGCCAAATTGCGGGAATAGCTCAGTTGGTAGAGCACGACCTTGCCAAGGTCGGGGTCGCGAGTTCGAGTCTCGTTTCCCGCTCCAGTTTCTCCGGCAACGCCTAGCGGCGGGGCAGGAAAAGAAAATCCAGGCTGAATCGTGAGGTTCATGTTCTGGTGCACTGAAAAGTGTCGTGTGTCCCCTTCGTCTAGTGGCCTAGGACACCGCCCTTTCACGGCGGTAACAGGGGTTCGAGTCCCCTAGGGGACGCCAAATGCGGGAATAGCTCAGTTGGTAGAGCACGACCTTGCCAAGGTCGGGGTCGCGAGTTCGAGTCTCGTTTCCCGCTCCAGTTTAAATACTGTGGCGTCTATGCGGTGCAGTGGTGGTGAAGGTCTTCATGGCGCTTCACGCCGATAGTGGTAAATGCTTCAAAATGCGGGAATAGCTCAGTTGGTAGAGCACGACCTTGCCAAGGTCGGGGTCGCGAGTTCGAGTCTCGTTTCCCGCTCCAAACATGTAACGCAGAAAGGAACCTTCGGGTTCCTTTCTGCGTTTTTGCATGCCTGATTTTCCGGCGATGCCTGCGCGAACGCCGCTGCGCAGGCATCGTAGTGCTCAGCGATAGCTGATGGTGAAGTCGAGCGCGCCTCTGGCCGAGCCAGGCGTAACTCGGTCGTCGGTCTGGTAGAAATGCGCACGATAGGGCAGGCGGGTGAGAGGGAGCTCGAGTTTTTTGTTGCTCGACACGTGTTCCTGCAGGGGGACGGGAACCCCCAGGTCATCGGTTATCTGGATGCCGATGCCTTTCGCCGTCGAGCCATTGCCCAGGCTGAACAGGCCAAGCTTCGGGTCAATTGCCACCGAGCCGTCGGTACCTGTCAAGTAGATGTAGGCGGTGGCGGTGCTCGCGGCAGGGTCGTCCTCGCAGTCACTCAAAGTGATGTGGAACGGTATGCTGGTTGTGGTGGTGCCCTTTCCCGGGAAGTCCGCCACTGTGTGGCTGCCCAAATCCACGGGGTCGGCACTGACGGCATCGCTTTTCAGCGTGCACTGTGCCTGGTGCAGGGTGGCGCTTGCCCGCAGGCGAAAGGCGTCGGGCACATCCGTGGTGCTGCCATGGGCCAGTTCTTCATCCAGGAGGATCGGCCCAGAGGCTATGGGCCCGGTCTTGACCAGCGTCACATCCATGTAGAGCGGGCCGATAAACAGAGGGGGCGCGCCTATCAGGCGGTTGTTGGTGCCGTAGTAAGGTACGGTATTGTCGCTGCCTGCCGAATAAAAGTTGTTGAAGGCTTGACCGGCAAACGGCCAGCGCATCTCGATCACTGCGCCAATCCCGGCGATCCGTGTTCTGACAACCCTGTTGGCGAAGCGCCCATTGCCCAGTCGCATGGGCAGGTTGTGGGCGAATGGAGCGGTGTAATCGATGCGCGCCTCCAGCAGGCCTGAGCCGTCGTTGTCGCATTGGATGCGAGTGGCTGATGGGTCCAGCAGCCCGGCAAAGGTTTTGGTGACGATTGGCTCACCGACTGGCAGATCCCTGGGTACCCATACATTTGTGAAATCTGCTGTGAATACCGCGGGGCCAGGACCGTTTTGGGTGGCGCAACCTGATGCGGCATAGGCGGCTTGCAGGGTAATGAAAGGCAGGCTGGCAAACAGCAGGGCCGTTCGCAGGCGCTGGCGAGTGAAAGTGGTCATTGGATTTTCCTGTCGGAGGGGGCTTGGCAGCGCAAAGTCTGCAGGCGATAGCCTTGTTCAAGCGGCAAGGTGGCGGGCGTGATGTCGAAGCTGCATTGCTGCTCTGTACCTGCGGTCCACCTGGCCAGCAGTTGCTGGTTCTCAAGGTGGGTGGCCACCAGTGCCTGGCCACCTTGGCCGACTATCGCCAGTTCCTGGCCGTGCTCATCGCTGACCTGTGCGCCGAAGGGCAAGGGGCGGCCGTCTGCTTGCAACAGGGTCAGCACCAGGCGGTTGACCCGGCGCGCCGCGAATTGCGCCAGTACTACAGCGCCGCGGCGTGGCACCACCTGCGTGGCGCCGTTGTCGATTTCGATTTCCGGGTCGAGCTGGTCCAGTTCCAGCACCACGGGGTTGGCCCGGTAAGGGCGCATATAGGGTGCCAAGGCATAGCCGTCGCCGTTGGTTTTGCCCTGCTGCCCCTGGCTGACACCGATCCCGGCGATATCCGGCACATGCACCACGGCGTTGGTTTCGCCTATGAACGGTGCCAACAGCATGCCGCCGCCGTGCGCCAGCAGGGCGCCGCTGGTGCTCAGTGACAGGCTGCGATAGTCGGAGGCCTCGCTGTAGCCCATGCCGTAGTTGGCATGGCTTCCCTGGTAGCCCAGCGACAGGCTGCCACTTTGCCGGGTGTCGTTGGCCAGCGTAGCCCGGTAGTTCAGGCGCCGCTCGTCGAAGTGGCCGCTGAGGCTGGCGCGTTCGTTGGACTTGCCTGCGCTGTGTTGCAGGTCGAACGTGGCGCTGGAGGCATGCGCCAAGTCCAGCGGCAGGGTAATGCCCAGGCCGATGAGGCGGTCGTTGCTGCGTGACGAAGTGAGCGACTGCGAGGCAAACAGGTTGAGGCTGACGTTGTGCGGCAATTGCGCATTGTATTGCAGCTGATATTGGCGCCGTTGCAGGCTGCTGTGCCAGTAGTCGTCCTGTGACAGTGTGAGGCTGAGCGTGCCGGCATTGCCGAAATGCTGGTACACCGAGGCCTCCACCCGACTGCGGCGGTTGCCCAGGTACAGGCTGGAGGCGTTGCGCTGCAGGACGGCTTCGTCGTAGTCGCGGTAGCCGACGGTGGAATAGCGGTAGCCGGCAAAGTTCAGGCTGGTACCGATGTCGAAGGCCTTGCCGTAGCGGGCCGAGAGGCTGTTGCCCTTCACTTCGCCCAGTGCGGGGCCAAGGTCGGTAGTGGCTTGCGTGACGTCCAGCGACAATGCGCCGAGTGCCCCGAAGTCCCGCGCCAGGCCCAGGGTGGCGGCGCGGTAGTAGTCGCCACCGAGTATGCCGGTGTACAGCGTGCTGTCCCAGCCGATGCCCCGGGCCAGCGCACCCTGCCACAGCGCTGGTGTGTCGGCCTGGCCAGCGCCGTGATAGCGGCCAAGGGCCAGGTCGTAGCGCCACACGCCGGCACGCATCAGGTTGCTGAGGGTCGAGTACGGCTGGATGAAGCGGCGCACCTGGCCATCCGCTTCGGTCAGCACCACTTCCAGTTCGCCACTGCTGGCGCCAACGGCCAGGTCGTCGATTTCGTATGGGCCGGGGGCGACGAAGGTGGAGTAGAGCGGGTAGCCGTTCTGCAGTACCTCCAGCTTGGCGTAGGTTTGTGCCACACCACGCAACACAGGGGCGTAGTTTTGCAGGGTGTCGGGCAGCATCCCGGTGTCGGAGGCCAGCTTGACGCCCTTGAACGGCAAGCTTCGGAAAACCTCCCCCTGGGTGAAGGTTTCGCCGAGGGTGAGAGTGCCCCAGCGCGCCGGCAGGTCGCGCTGGACGTAGGTATTGCTGCGCGTCCAGCGCAGGTCGCCCTGCTGGTTCTCGCGCAGGGCCTGCTGGCTGCGCAGGCGCCAGCCGTACAGGTTGACACCACTGTTCAGGTACAGGTCCTGGCTGTTGCGGCTGCCGCTGCCACGCCGGTTGCTGTGCTGGGCCGAGGCCTGGTAGTTGACGAACGCGGCATTGATGCCGTCGTCCCAGTGGCTTTCGGCGATGGCGCCGCTGGTGTCGCGGCGCAGGTAGGACTGCGGTATCGACAGGTTCAGGCGCAGCTTGCCGGTATCCAGATCGGCACTGGCGCCGTCCAGCTGGGTGGCAAGGTCGAAGCAGTTGCCTTCGTTGCCGGGTTGCCTGACGGCCAGGTTCTGTTCGCGCACACCGATTTCACCCAGCAGTTCGGCGTTCAGGCAGGGCAACAGGGTCTGGCCGTCGCTGCTCTCGTTGATCGTGATCTCCCGTTTGCCCAGTGGGCTGAGGTTGACATACAGCTCCAGGGTATAGCGGCCAGCTGCGAGGGGCCGATGTTCGGCCAGGGCACGCAGGGCAAGAGCGCCCGCGTTGGCGGGTTGACCCGGGCTTTGGCGGATGAAGCCGGGTTCGAACTGCAGATCGGGCGGGGCGGCTACAGCTTGCAGGCTCAGCAGGCTTGCGCCGAGCGCGGGGAAGGGCAAAAAGCGCAGGCGTGACAGCGCCTGCCGGCGTTTGAGGGGCTTGAGCATGACGGATGCCTGGTCTGGACGTTGAAGCGCGGCGGTTAGGCGGTGCCGGCGGTGGCAAGCGAGGCGTGTTTGGCTAGGCGAGGCGATCGCTTGGTGGGGCGAGGATAAGGAGAAAGGTGGGGGAGGTCTGTAGGGCTAGTCTGGGGGCGGTAGGGATAAATGAGAGGTTGCGACATCACCTGAAATGGACGGTGCGGATGAATGATGGCAATGCAGGGTGAGCCTGCATTGCCATACAGTGATGTTAAGGGTCAAATCGGAAGTTTTTAGCTAAGAGCTCTTGATATCTTTGCACCTTGTTGTTGATTTCTGCTGGTGTGAATACGCCACGGTGCAGTCCATTGCTTGACATGACTTCAACTATATGGCCTGTAACGTTAAATTTGAAATCAGGAGGTGGCGGTGCAAGCGAGGTACTTTGAACCTCAGGGGCTCCCTCACTAGCTTGGTTAGTTGTGCTACTGCGCCTGCTGCTTGTTGAACCAGCCACATCCGATAACGGTGCATCGTATGTTCCAGAGCTGCTGGATGGTCTACGCGCTTCATGCGTATTGAGTTCTCGGAGCTCTGGATTTTCCATTGAGATTTCAGCATCCGGTGTCCTGGAGTTTCCGGGGGTAGAACTTGAGCGCTTTGAGAGGCTGCTGTCGCTATCCCCATCACTTCCTGCAGCATCAAGTGCTGCTTTTTTCTTGGCCTGCCTCTTATCCCAGGCTCCTTTCAAATTCGCTGTAGACAACGCCAGCGTACCGGCGATCGACAATGACAGGTATGCGATTGCGAGCTTCTTTTTCTTTTTCGGGTCTTTCGTGAACTCTGCAGCAACCTGCGTAGCCGCCGATGCCACCGTCGCGGCTGCACCTAGAGCCACCACTCCAATGGCCAGCGGGGTAAAGGCTCCCATTGAGACCACGGTAAATGTGATGGTCAGCGCCACGTTCACCACCATAACGCCAATATTCAGCCAGAATTCAACCCCGCGCTTTTCTTTCTCCTGCACCGGGTCATCCTTCGAGCCCCAGTCGCCCCGGCTGTAATGCCCGGTGGGGTCCTGCCACATCACCGGGTTGTTCAGGCAGTACACGTAAGGGTTGATGCCCGCCACTTCGGGGGCCATGTTGTCCGGGCTCTGGAAGCGCATAAGGCCTGGGTTGAAGGCGCGGAAACCACGCCCCAGCATGTACCAGCCCAATGTCTGCTCGCGCGCTTCGGCATTGAACCCCAGCAGGCCTAGCAGCTTGCCTTCCGGCAGTTCGCCATAGGCGCTGTAGGTTGCTTCATGCACCTCGTCATTGGCCGCGCATTCGGCGATTACACTGTTGTTGCTGCTGGCCATGTACAGGCGCGTTTCGTTGCCTTTGCCCGATTGTTGCATCCCCAGCGGTACCTCGCCGCCAAACAGGTACTCTGTCAGCAGGCCATCGCGCAGGGTGCTGCCGACGCGATAACCCTCGTAACGCCGTTGCTCCTCGGCCTGCGCGCCGTAGCGCACGCCCACCAGTTGCCCGTGGCCGTCATAGCGGAAGCTGGCCAAGGGCTTGCCATCGGGGGCCGTTGCGCTGGTGAGCTGGCCGGTATCCTCGTCGTATACCAGGCTGTTGCCTTGTTCGTCCTTCAGCATGTTGCCGTCGGCGTCGTAATCGTCCTTGTCGAACGTCACGAGTGCCGGGTAATCCTCTGTCAGCGAATGGCTTACGCTTTTCAGCTGGAAGGGCGAATCTTCGAAGAAATCGTAGAAGGCTTCATCGCTTTTACCATCTGCAAACTCGGTCAGGCAGAAGTAGATGTTGTC
Source organism: Pseudomonas sp. 43(2021) (assembly GCF_017490805.1). NCBI lineage: Bacteria > Pseudomonadati > Pseudomonadota > Gammaproteobacteria > Pseudomonadales > Pseudomonadaceae > Pseudomonas > Pseudomonas sp. 43(2021). The sequence goes on along the minus strand of NZ_JAFGYJ010000010.1, from coordinate 117,859 downwards.
GTAGTCATCAAACTCAAAGGCCTGGTTGATGATCGCCCGGCCCTTGCTATTGGTCGGCAGTACGCTGCCTTCACACCTGTGGTTGTACAAGCGATCACGGTCATCGTAATCAAAGGTTTCCGTCAGCACCGGCTCACCCGCCTTGATCAGCGTGCGACTGTGCAGCATGTTGTCGTCACGCCACACCTGCTTTAATGTGCGTTCATCCAGGGTTACCTCGGCGGGCGGATCAACGTCCTGCCGAATACGGCTCAGTTTCAGGGTGCGCGAAGTCTCCCGGCCTCGATGGTCATAGTTTTGTGTGCACAGCAATTGCTGCGTACTGCTGGCATCGGAGGTGCTGGTTGTCCGTGTTGTGTGCAGCAGCCCGGCGCTGTTGTAACAGAACACGGCCTCCAGCGAGCCTTGGGTTATCTTGTGCAACCTGCCAAGGTCATCGTAGTCGTAGACCTTTCGGCTGTTGTCGCCGTCGTTGTTTTCCAGCATGCGCCCTTGCAACGACGTGAGGAAATTGCGCGTGTAGGATTTGCCCGATTGATTGTCTGTCCAGCTTTCACTGAGCAGGTAACCCTGGTCGGTGTAGTTGTATTCGCGTTTACCTTGCTCGTTCTCGGCTTCGGTAATGTCTGCCGAGGCCATGCTGTACTTGAAGCGGGAAAGCTTCTGGTTTTTCCCCGCTGTGATACGTGTTGGCGAGGCGCCTACCGCCAGGTCGTATTCGTAATTGAAGGTTCGGCCAGACTTTGTGATCCGTTTGTCTGGCAGAGTCCGCGAGCCGACGTACTCCCGCGTTTCCTTGTGTGGGCCAACGGTCATCGAGACCATGCGGTCGATGTCGTCGAACTCGCGCTTGCATACCGTAAGCCCTTCAGTGTTTCGCTGCGGGTGCAACAGAATGCTGGTAGCCAGTTCTTCGGTGCTGTGGCGGGCGAACTCCCGGCTCAGCGCGGAACCATCCGGGCGGTCGGTGCGCGTCATCCGGCCCCAGACGTCGTACTTGTAACCGGTGGTGCGTTTGTGTTCGGCGCGCGCTGTTCGCTTGTCGGTTGCCGGTACGCCGAAGGTAAAGGTTTCTTCGACGCTGCGTCCAAAACCGTCATAGCGGTATGTGCGTGTCGATGCCGTGTCGCCTTTCTCGTCCAGTGTTTGCACGCGTTCTGGCTTGTTGAAGCGGTTGAAGGTGGTGACGCTCTGGTTTTTTCGCACACCGGGTTGATCCGGGTATTCCTCCCAGGAGGTGACGATATCCCCCTCGCTGCCGAATGGGGAGCGCTCGGTGAACACGGTCACCTCGTCCGGGCGAACGGTGGCGTACCGGTTACCCCAGTTGTCGTATCGATGCTTGCTGGTCGAGGTCAGTATGCGGTCGGGCAGGTGGTCGTAGGTGGTTTCTTCTTCCAGCTGGCCGAAGGCGTTGTACGAGGCCGAGTAGACGTCATACGTTTTCTTTTGCCCGGGGTGCAAGGGCAGTGCATCGCATATCCGCTCTTCCTTGATAACGCGGTTGAGGCCATCGAACAGCACGCGGCTGATCACGCCTTGGTTGTTTTCGGTTTCCTGGCAATTCTTCTCGGGCGATACCACGTAGCGATATTCGACTTTGGCGCGCCGATCGACATCGTCCGGTGCGGAGGTCTCGCTGGTCAGCCGATCGCTTGTGTCATAGGTGAAGCGCGTTACCGTGTCATGAATATCGACGTTCTCCAGCACCTGACCTGTCAGCGAATGCTGGCTTTGTTTCGACACCTTCGTGCTCTGTTTGTGCCCGATGGCCGTCTGTGTGGTCTGCAAGACATTGCCCAGCGTCTTGTGAAGGCCGCGGCTGAACTTCCACACAAGAGTGGTGGTGGTATCGGCCAGCACTTTGCCCAGGTCTGTCCCATCATGCTCGCCATGCAACGTGGTTGTGCGTTTTCTCATGCGCCCATGTAAAACTGCATCTCCGGGGATGGTGAGGTAGCTACGCCTGACCGTGCTGAGGGGGCGCAGGTTGTCTGGATCGGAGGCGTCCGACAGCTCTTCCTGCTCGATGGCCAGCCAGGTCGAGGCAATTTTGCCGTTTTCGGGCAGGTCGTCACGGCCTTTCAGGGTATCCAGCGCTTTGTAGGTGAAATCCGTGCATTGCGGGATCGCCCCTTCTACAACTCTGTCATGCTTACTTGGGTAGACCGTCTGGCGTTTCACATGTTTCTTGAAGCCGTTAGGCTCGGCTGGGCATCTACCGGGTTCGCCGTTGGCGTCGAAGTACTCCAGTTCGGTGTACGAGCCATCCGCTCTGATTTCCTTGGTGAGGTTGCCCTCAGGGTTGTATTCGGTGGTGATGACTTCGGAGCGCGTTTTATTGCTGTCACCCTCTATTTGCCAGGTGGTCGTGACTGTCTTGGCCGTCAGGAAGTTGGGGGGCTGCTTGGCGAAGGGCTCGCCCAGCTCACCGTGATAGGCGATTTCGGTCAGGGTGACCTCCTTGCCCTGAGCGCGGGTTTTCGTGGCGGTGCGGTGGAAACGGTCATAGCGGGTCGTGATGACAAGGTCGGCCTCGCCTGCACAACTCCGGGTAGTCTTGCACCAATAGCTGTAGCCTGGGTCGACGATGTCGTACAAATTGTCGCGGCCGTTGTTGCGCCAGGTAATGTTGCCGCCGTTACCCATGTAGTTTTCAGCGGAGTAGTCGTAAACCGTGCGTATCTCAGGCTGGCCATACCCCGGCAGAACGCGATGGCGCTTGACGCGTGGCAGTTTCTTGGCAACACCCGGCAGTGAATGGCCGGGGTCACCGTCAACGCCATATTCCACGTGTTCTTCCGCTTTTGTTGGCCAGGTCACTTTGGATACACAGGTTTGCCCATGCACAGGCTGGTAGTCGAATTCCCACCGGGTCTGGTCGGGCATGATTGCATACTGCAGTTGCCGCCCCTTGAATTCGAGCCTATGGCTGGCCCGTACATCCTCGTCGTCAGGATAGCGGGTGAACACGGTAGCGCCGCTGTATGTCACCTCCAGCAGACGGCGGCCTTTGTCGGGGCCGTCGGGATGGCCGTCGCGTACTTCGGTCAAACAGAACCAGCCAGGTGCAATTGGGTTATTGGCATACTTCAGCTCGATCCATTGCCCGGTCGGGGCGTAGATTCGGGTCGGCAATGCCACACGCTGTTTGCCTTCGCCCATGTTTTCCAGCACTTCGACCACGCCGCTACGGTGCACGACACGGAAGCGCCCTTCACCGTCCTTGTGGAAATGAAAGGTATCGAGCTTCTTCTCGCTGATGCTGTCGATGCCATCCACGGTGAAATGCTCACCGGTAGACAGTGACAGGGCGCCGCCGCCTTCAGGGTAGGCGTGCTCGACAAAGCGGGAAAAGTTCAAGTCCCAGCCTTCGCCGTAACCGACATCGCCCCCGCCCATCGAGTTGTAATCGAGGACCGGCTCGAGATTGGGCCCTGTACCGCTATTGGCAACCAGTTTAGGGATTGCGATGCTTAGCCCGTATTGCCCTGTGCGTTCATCGACGCGGTTCTTGACTGCGAAGTTGTTGGCGTTGGAGTACGCGGCCATGTTACTCATGGGGTCACCTGTGATTTGTAGCCGATCGGGTAGTACAGCGTGCCGCAACGGTATTCGGTTGGGCCGTTTTCATCAGACTTGTGAGCGCGGCCGATCATGACGGTGGGCGGTTCGCATTTGAAATCGGATTGATATTCATAATCCCAGCCATCCCACTCACCGGGTTCTACGATCATCTTGTTCTTTTCGTCTACTTCACCTACATAAATCTCGGCGCAGGTGTAGCGGGTATAGCCCTTCTCATCGCCATCATGTTTTCGTCCAATCATGACGGTGTCGGTTGGGCATGTGAAATAAATCGGGTCTACCTTGTCTTTGTGGTACAGGGCCTCTGCGCAACTTTCCTCCTCCGGTTTGTCATGCTCACCTTTTGGTTTGCGTCTGCCGCATTCAGGGAATTTTGCGGAGGTGAAGCTTGCCTTTGTCACGAATTCTTCTTGGTCGTCGTCTACCATGGCGCATTCGTATTCCGTCTTTCCGTTTTCGTCACCCGTATGTTTACGGGCAATCATGAATGCGTTTTCCCTGCAAGTAACATCGGAGTGCCTTTCACCTGTTTCGATGCGTTCCACGAATGTTCTCTCCGCGGACTTTAATTCTGGTATTACTTCACCCTCCGAAATTTTTATTTCAAGGCAGCTGAGCTTGCGAGTAATCCGGCTTTCGCCGGTGTGGCTTTTATCGACCAGTTTGAACCCGATCGGCTTTTCCTGGTTTGCATTGACGTAGTCCAGGTATTTGCCCTTTTCAAATTCTACCAGTCGGTCAATGCCGATTTCTGGAAGCTGTGACAGATTGCGTGTGGTTTCGAGCCTGATGACAAAACTCTTGTTATCTTGCGGGTCATCTTTCGTATAGAACTTACTGCCCGGTTCCGTGTTGCACAACCAGTCGTCGGTCAGCAGAATTTCTGCTGCAGAGGGGATGTCCTGCATGATGATTTCACTGGGTTGCATATCATAGCAGTTCCCGATGCCGATACCGCCTATATCGGCCAGGGAAAGTTTCAATGTCTTGCCGGCGCCGGCAGCGGGGATGTCTACGGTGCACCGACGTTCCCCATGATCATCCATGGGCGCTGAGATCAGCGTAATAGTTCCGGCGTTGGCATTGGATGCCGGTAAGCCAAAAAGCATAATTATGAAAACAGGGAATAGTACTGTCATTGAGGCGAGGCGGAGCAGGCTTCGCTTTACCGTATTGGTCATGGTCGAGTTCCTTCGTTTTTGAAGAAGTTGTTGACGCGGGCCGCAGCGTTTGCAGGGCTGGCAGTGCTCAGGCTAAAACACCAGGCTCAGGTTGGCACCTGGCAGAAATGACAGGTAAGGTTGCTGGCAGCAGCGTGGCTGCGTATCCGCTGAGAATGTCCATACCTAGTATTTTTACCAGTAGTGGAAATGACCCGGGGGGCGTAGAACTTCATTCCGGAACGGTTGATACGGAGTGACTGTAATGAATTCGACGGCTGATAACAGCCCCATCGCCCGCCCGGGAAACAGCCCGCGCTCGAGAAATCCAATGCCAGTTATCGAGGGGTTGACCCAAGACCTTGAGGTCGATCTGGACGCATTGGGCGAGGTAAATCTCAAATTTTTTATCCGAGGGGCAAATTTGCAACTTGGCGATGTGGTGTTTACCAACTGGCGAGGCGTGGATGCAGAGGGGGTTGCATTTGACCTGGTAGGGAATGGCACTCCGGTAAATGACCCGGATAACGTGATTGTCGAAATAGACAATAAACTGGTGACCGCTGCCCGCGGCGGGTATGCGTTTTTGTCTTATCAGGTCAACAGTACTGCAGGCGACGAGTCGCTGCGGCAGTTCTGCTATATAGGTTTGCGTTCCGCCAGCCGACTGCCAGTGGTGCAGGTGTTGCAATCACATGGTCTGGAAATCGTCAAGGCTGAGGTACAGCAGCATGTCAATGTAGTGGCGGCAGCTTATCAAGCCATACAAGAAGGTGACAGCGCTGAGCTGACTGTACGTCGCATCCGAAGCAATGGCACCGAATTATCGCCGTTCGTAACGCAATTGATCAGCCAGCAAAAGTTTGACGGGGCCCCCCTCGAATGGCAGATACCCAAGGCCCAATTGAATTCCCTCGATACAGGGGGGCATCTGCAAGTTAGTTATAAGATAAAACTCAGGGACGGTATGCAGCTTGAGGCCTCGCGTACCCAGAAGTTCATCATCCGTGATGTTATCGACACCGGTACACTCCTGCCGGTCCCCCGTGTGGAAAATGGTGGCAGTGACGAGATTGACCCTGGTAATTACACCAACGGTCTGCCTGTTGCCATTGACGCCTATTCGCAGCGAGCTGTTGGCGATCACATGGTGTTGGCCTGGATGGTGCCGTCAGGTGATGCGCACGTGCAAGTTTTCCGTCTGGATCAAAGCAGTCTGATGGCAAAGCAGTTCGTCCTGCGCATCGAACATAAATGGTTAGTTGCCAGTTTGGGGGCGGTGCAGGTGTTTTACCAATATGGCCGTGAAGGGCGCTCGCTGACATCAGAAGTATTGTCGCTGAACGTTACGACGCCCCGCGTAACCCCTCCAATGCCCACAATCAGGCGAAGTACTCAGAAGGGGGAAGAGCCAAATGAATTCGGTATCGATGCCTACGATATCAGGAACAGTGGTGCATACGTCATCATCCCCGACGAAGCCGACCTTCGCGAGGGTGAGGAATTTGAAGTGCATTGGCAGGGCGAGCCGAACGCTGGTCGGGTGGTCATTACAACCCCGAGTGCTGAAGGTCCACGGGTATTCAACGTGCCAGCAAAATATATCCCGGCCAATATGGGAACAACACCATCGAAGCGATTTGACGTGTTTTACCGAATCGTTGACAAGCACACAGGCCATTTCCTGGACAGCAAGCCGGTGAAGTTACTGGTGTCACCGCTGGAAGAAGGCAGATATATGCGAATTGACTGCCCGGATGCCTCGAGTGACGGACACTTGGTGTTGGTGCCAGGTGGGGCAAGGCTTACGTTGGCTCGTTGGATTTTCATCAATGAGAACCAGTGGCTGAGTATTCACTTTTCCGGTGTGGCGCAGGATGGCACGCAGCTGGTGGGCGTTCTGCGGGATAGCGTAGCGGTTAGCGAGTCGGAGGTTAAAGAAGGTGTAAGAGATGTACTTCCGTACGAGGAACTGGACAAGCTGAAATCGGATTCGCCGCTCTCTGTCTGGGCCAGCGTCAGTTTTGACGGCACTCAATGGTGGCGCTTTCCAACGTTGTATCTGACGTTCAAAAGGTAAAAACAGCGCCATTCCGCGGCGAGCTCGGGATGTTTGAAATATATCAAAGCCTGGCATGTTCTGTTGCCAGGTAGTCAGAAGATTCGTGCAGTAACATTTGATTCATGAAACTAATTGGACCAATCGATTGAGGTTTTGATCATGGCTGACCTTACAAAAGAACAAATTCTGACGCGTTTGGCCTCCGGTACTGTCATGAGGGGTTGGGGCGCTATTGGCGCGATTGCGCGAAGCCACATTAACCTGTTGTTTCGCGACCAGTTCCTGTTGCGATATACCGACCAATCGTTCATTGCGCCCATGCGTAGCCAGTTCGACCTGGACGAGGGTGGCGAATTGCGTGGTGAATTCCGCAACCTGGTATTTGGGCCGCCACAACTTTCATTCGAAGATGCAACGTTGCTCTCGGCGGTGACGACGGTGCGGATGAATATCCTTTCAGGCGATTATGTCCAGCATGCCCACCTGCCAGGCAGCCCGCCGATCATGCTGCGGGCCCATAGTCTGGACGAGGCCATGGGGTATGCGGTCAGTGCGCAAGTCGAGCTGAAGTTGCAGCAGAGCGAGAGCGGTCAGTACACCCAGTTGATGCTTTCGCTTTCCGACGCCAAGCCAAATACGCTGGAGTGTGAGCTTGGCACCACCCGCTACGCTTCGAGACAGATTGGCAAGGCGGCATTCAGCCATTGGCTTGAGCAACCCGGCTATCGTCAGGTTTATATACTGGCCCAGTTCGATCGTGAAGACTATGCGTCGATGTCGCCCATGGGGATCAAGGTATTGACCCAGACGGCGCCTTGGGGGGGCAAGACCAACAAGGCGTTCAAGGACAAGGCCGCCAGCGAAGGCGATGGTGCCGTGCTCCTGCTGATGCAGCCACGCTCGCATCTGCTGGCTGGCACGCTTCCACAACCTGGTCACGATTTCCCTTTCCTGCTTCCTGGCACGGCCGCAGCAGGAACCCAGTACTCATGCACCTTGTTGCTTGACCCTGTCAACGAGGGGAAGCGCGCCGAGCCATTGACCCAAGTGTTGAGGCCGGTGCGTATGCCCAATGCACATCGGTACACCTGCAAGGCTGGTGACAAGTTCGTGCCGAGCGATGTGGTCGGTTTTGGTCATGTCTCGCCCACTGTTGGTACCTATCGGGTCGAGCCAGGCATCACCAGAACCGTTGCGAAAGGGGGGGTGTCGTTCAGCCTTCAAGGCAGCACTCCCGCCAGGGCGTGGACAACTACAAACATCAGGAACGCTGCTGCCAGCGGCCAAGTCACCTCTGCGGGTGTGTATTCGTCTCCCGATGCGGACGCGTTCACGGCGGATAGCCAGGTCTCATTGGTGACGGGGCACTATGCCGATGGCGGTAACGGCGACCAGCAACGTGCCGGGTTGGTGATCGAGCATGTGAGGCCTGTGCAGATTTCCCCGCGGGTGGCAACCACTGGCGCCAATGGTGTGCCGATCAGCCTTTCCGCCATAAGCGTGGACGGCGGTACCCTTCGCTGGGAAAAGGTCGAAACGCCGCAAACGCTTCGTGCTTCACGAGGGCCGCAGCGGGCTGCTAACCCAGAGAAACGCGATCTTGCAGGTACTTACGTGGGGGATCTGGGCAAACTCGAGGACCTGGGCAATGGGCAGGCCAGGTTTACCCCGGCCATTATCGAGGAGGGCAAGCCTGAAATCCTGTTCCAGGTCATTCGGGCTACGGACACCCGTTCAGGCGCATATGCAGATGCGACAGTCGTGATCGTGACCTGGCCGCAACGTTTTGGTGTCGAACCCCATTACGTTTCGGACTACAAACCTAACAGCACCTTGCCGTTCAGCGTCAAGGGCACACCGCCTGGCCTGACATGGCATGTGTTCGGCGAGGGCGATATAGGTCAGGACGGTCTGTATACACCACCCCAGGCAGCCAAGTGGCCCGTTACTGTGGTCATGGCTGATTACAATAACCTCAGTAGCGGCTACGCAATCATCGAGCACCGCCCGGTCGTTCAGTCCCGCCCGACGAGCAGTGGCTGGGAGGATCTTAGCGTTTTCAGCATCGAACTGCTTAGCCAAGGCGTGTGTTTCGCCAACGGTATGCAGCAAATCGAAGTGTTGATAACCATCAAGACGAAAGGTAGTCAGGGGACAGGGGTTTCGCCGCCGATCAGTGACACAGAACTGGGCAGCCTCCAGTTGTTCAACACTGAAGGCGGCAAGGTGATCGAGTTTTTGCCTGCCGGTGAAGAAGGGTTGGAGCCTAATGACCCATTGAAGCCCGGAACTTGGGCGGTGCATGAAGACCGTAATCGGGTAGGAACACGGCCAGGAACAAAGGCGGAAGAACCCTCGGTCCTCGACGCCAGTACTCGAACCAAGCATTTGTTCTTGCTGACCAACAGTGTCGGAAGCCTGTCTGTAGGCGCTCAGTTCACCGGTGACGATAATGTTTCTTACAAGTCCACTGACATCAACACAGGTATTGATAAAGTAAAGGTAACCGGTGAGGCGCCGCCAGAAAAATACACTGAGGATGCCTATACATTCAAACGTATCCCAGTCAAGGGTTGGGAAGGCAATGAAACCGAAGCCTTCGACAAAACAGATGACACTACCGACTATTGGGTACTGGCAGGGGCGAAGAGCGATGAATTCAAAACGCTGAGTTTCCTCAGGCTGAAGTTTGAAGACGACAGCAGGGTTTCGATGATCCGCTGGGAGTCCAATCAGCGCAAAGAGAAGTATTGCAGTTTTACCAGCTATTCGTTTACCCCATTGAAGCCCAAGCCGGAGGATCCGGAAAGCCCGGAGAATCCGGAAAATCCGGAAAAGTACCTGGTACATGACGGCCTGTTGCAATCTTTGGTGAACGCTCAAGTCGCCGATCCAGCGTTTCTGGATACTGAACTGCTTGAGAGCGCCAAGCCAGGGCGGGGCGATGTATGTTTTGCTATCCACCGAGTATCGAACCTGCCGATTTTCTATGACAGTGAACAAGACGTGAGCAAAAAATGGCGGGCGCCACTGGAAAAACCATTATTGTTCCGTGTGATGGATCAATTTGGTAATTGGCATCGGCTCCGGGTTGATTTTCAACACCCCAACGGTGTGCAGGGCAGCCGCGACAAGCTGACTTTCTCGGTTCGTTAATATTGGTTTTTGGAGGAGTATCACTATGTCCGGCAAAACTGCGCTGCATTCAGGTGCTTTTAGCTTTGACAGCTTCATCAGTAATAGTGTTGATCCACGTACAGGCCAGTATGGCCTGAGTATTGTCTTGCCCGTATTGCGTGGGGATTATCTGGGCGGGGCAGAGTTTCCCTTAAGTCTTATGTACAGTTCGATGGGCGCAGGTGACTTCGGCTATGGGCAAGGCTGGGATATCAACCTCAGCAGCTTCATCGAGCATGCCTACCCCGAGGGGGGAGGAGCGCTATCGTTGTACACCGGTGAGCGTTTCACGGTGGATGGTGTCGAAAGTATCAGTGAGAAAAAACTGGATTCTTTCCATTTTCACAAGGATGGCGAGGGTAAGTTCCGAATCGAGCATAAAGATACTCAGCTGACAGAAATACTGGAGCTTACAAAAATCGGCCAGAAGAAACTGGCGCTGCCCACAAAGGTTTACTCCGATTCGAAGCGTTGGCTGGAATTTTTCTACCGTGACAACCCGCAACTGCCAGGCAACCCTTGCTTGCATGAAGTGCGTGAGTCCGGTCTGGGTGGGCAACTGCCGCGGCGTCTGTTGTTGATCGAGTACCCGGGCAACATGGTCATCACCTTGTACCCCGATCAACCTGGGGCGCGGGCCAGTTATACCCTCGCGTTCAGCGGGCGGGAGCTAAAGAGTGTAAAACTGCCCACCGGTGAACAGTGGGAGTTCAAGTATCAACCGGTGCACGGGCAAACATGTGTGAGCTGGGTGCGCAGTCCTGGTGGTGCGGAGGAGCATATCGAATACGGCACAGGCGGTGATCCTGGCCACAAACTACCAGGGGTCGAGCAGTACTTGCCGAGGGTCAAGCGCCACCGCCTCATTCCGGGGGCGGGGCAGGCCGAACAGGTCACCGATTACGATTACTCCTCGACCAACTTCGTGGGTAATGGCAGCTCTGTTGTCTGGAACAATAATGGCCGCGATAACCTCTACGATGTGACCGACGCCAGCTATCACTACTGGAGCAAAACCACCGAGCGTTGCCCAGGGCAAGCAGACCGCACCCTGCTGAGCACCTACGACCGTTTCCATCGTCTGGTCGAGGAAAAACGGGTTCAGGGCAGTAGCGTCACAACCACGGTTACCAAGTACCACGGCAAATCGGAGGAGCCGTTCGCCAAGCAACCTGCGAACTACAAGTCCAAGGAGCTATCGACCCAGACCTGGCAGAACGGGAACGGTGGGATGGCCAAGGCTGTACATGCCACCACGTATGACCTGTTCGGCAACCTGACCCGCGAAATTGCCGCCACGGGCGTCGAGACGGAGTACGAGTACTATCCCGTTGGCGGGGAGCCTGGCAAGTGCCCGGCCGACCCACAGAATTTTGTGCGCTGGCGCAAGAGCCAGACCATCAAACCGTCGCCAAACGGTGAGGGCTCAGCTGCGACCGAGCATACCGAGTTCGTGTACAAGGCCCTTGATCCGGTTCCCCTGCCTGCAGACACGCCCGAACCTGTTATCAAGCCGTGGATCGTGTTGAGCGAGGAACATGCCTTCAGGCTGGCAGGTGAAGTGAAGGTGCCGCTGAGTCAGACGATTACCCATTACCATGAGTCCCAGGAAGACTTGTTGAGCTATGGGCGGCCGGCCAAGACGATCAAGGCCATGGACGACAAGCCTACGACCACCTCATACAGCTACACGACGGAAGTGGTGGAGAACCATCCAGCCCTGGTCGTCAATCAGGTAGTGACGGGTTTCGATCATGGGCAGGTGTTGGAAGACGGCACCATTCGCCATGTGCAGAAAACCTTCGACCTGAAGCACTCGGCATTGACCGGAAAGCCGTTGCTCAATCGCGACGACAACGATGTGGAAATTGCCTACGCCTATGACCCTGTGGAGCGTGTGATTCTCGAGACGGCTGCGCCCAACGACCCACTTTACAAGGCTTCCCGCAAGTACAGCTACGTGCTGGCTCAGGGTAACAACCCGGCTGTGCAGACTTCGACCGATGTCAAGGGCGTGACAGTCCGCACCGTGATCGACGGCCTCGGCCGGGTGATCGAAGAGTATCGTATGGAGGCCGACAGTGAGGAAATCTGGCGGCGTGAGCAGTATCGCAAGACCTACTCGGCCAGCTACGACGCTTATGGCCAGCTTGTCGAAGAAACCGAGTATGACTGGTTGGCCGATATGGTTACCGGGCCGGGTATCCATCAGGCGGTGGACCTGACGCTGCAGACAACATACGGCTACGACGACTGGGGCCAGCAAGCTTGGCAAAGGGGGGCGGACGGCATCTGCCATTTCGAGGTGACGGACCCGGTTGGCACCGAAGCATCGGCCAATATGCCCATCAAGCGCAGCTGGCGGGAGTCGGCGGATGGCACTGTTGCAAGCGGCGTGACCGAGACCTGGCTCAACCGCTTCGAGCAGGCCACCCACGTCAGGCGCTTCAAGAAAAAGGACGATACCGTTGCGTACAGCCAGCACACCTATCATTACGATGGCCTGGGCCGTGTGGCCCGGGAAGTGGCTGCCGACAAGGCCACCACGCTGAGTACGTACGACATCTTTGGCCGGTTGCTGACACAGACGCTCCCCGACAGGTCGGTGGTTACCCGCCACTATGCCACGTTCGACAGTGATGACCTTCCGGAGTACATCGGTGTCAATGGTATTGAGCTGGGCACGCAAAGGTTCGATGGCTTGAAGCGGCTTTACCGGTCTGTCACCGGCGGTCGAGAGCGCACCTTGTACTACAAGCCTGGGCATAGCCGACCAGAGAAGGTGTTCACGCCTTCCAGGCAATGGGTCGAGTATGAATATAACCCGGTGTTGGGTGAGGAGCCGCTCAAGCGGGCATCCAGCCGGTTCACGGCTGACTACGAGTATGACCCGCAGAATGCCCGGTTGCTACGCTGCGAAGAGGATGGGCAAACCCTGCAGCGGGATTATTTCAGTACCGGACAGATGAAATCGGAGAAGCGCACTGAGGGCAACGAAACGTTCGAAATGACGTATGGCTACAGCTATCGCGCACGTATGTTGAGCTATACCGATGTACTGGGCCAGGTGCAGAGCTATCAGTATGACGATGCCGGGCGCCTGCAGAAGACTACCTTGGGCTCCACAGTGGCGATGTTCGAGTACGACAAGCTGGGCAGGACGTCGAAAATCGAGACCCGTGATGGTGATAACTACCTGATTACCCAGTTGGAGTATGACGAGTTCGATCGTGAACGGCGTCGTCGCTTCGATATGAAAGGTGAAATTCAGACCTTGACCCAGGAGTATGATGAGTGCGACCGCATTGAGCTGAAAACGCTGTGGTCTGGTGAGCCGGACGACAAGATGCTGCGCCAGGCCGAAGCCTATGCCAATCATGTGCGAGGTAATCTGCACGAGCCTGCGGTGACTGAAAAAGCCGATCAGCTGTTGAGGGCGATTTATGCCAGGCACACGCCCTATCGGTCGAATGTTAAAGCAGACCCGGCCCAGGAAAACTGGTTGCGGCACGAGGTGTATGCCTACGATAGCCGCGGTCGCCTGTATGACTATAAATGTAACGGAACACTGGCCCCGGTCGACCCGCAAGGTCATGTGATTCGTACCCAGGCGTTTGAGTTCGATGCCATCGACAACATTGTTCTGGTTATTACCGAACTGACAGATAAAGATACTGATAAACCGGGTGAAAACGTGGCTGAGTACTTCTTCGAACATGAAGACCCTGCGCAGCTCAGCGGAATAACCAATAGCTACGAAGGGTATGCGCCCGAGGTGAAGTTGAGCTATGACGATGACGGTAACCTCGAGGACGATGGTGAGGGCATGAAAATGGATTATGACGCTACTGGTCGGCTGAGGTCAGTGGTCAAGAGTGGCGTGACCTCGAACTATTACTATGATGGTGTTGATCGTTTGAGCGGGCAGAGTTGATCTTCTGCTTGTAGCGTTATTACCTGCTGAAAGCCCGCGCTAGCGCGGGCTTTTTATTGTCTGGCTGGCGTGCGGATGATACAGCGGCCTTGCTGGCAACTGACAAATTTGCCAGTTGTGCGGGGGTTGAATCGTGGATTTCAATAAGTATGTATTTTTTCCCTGCAGCCCCTGTATCGTTGAGAGGTCAAAATGAAAGACGACGAATACACACCCGCAAACGATAATGTTGTACTTGCACCCGTCGCACCCAAAATCGACCCGGCGCTGTTGGCCGACACTACCGACAATACGATGTTGAGCACGGCCTTGACCGACGATACCGTCGAGATGGACTTGACCATCGAAGACTGGAATGCCGCAGGCGATCCCAGCGTGGGGGAGTTTGACCAGATGTGGCTGTATCACCTGCCAGAGGGGGGCGTGGAGGAGGAGCTGCACAGTGGTCAATATGACAGGGACAGTACCTTTCCCTTCCCGGTAAAGCTGGATAAGGCGAAGGTAAAATCATGGGGTGAAGGCAAACATGATTTTTTCATCAGGGTGATCCCTTACAATAGTCCCTTGCCTGTGGATTTCCCTCCGTTGAGCCTGATTTTCGATCGTGTGGCTCCTTATCCAAATCGACTTCCGACAGCATTCCCGGCTATTGCCGCTGTGCTGGATGCCAATATTGGTGCGGTCAAGCTTAGTTTGCCCGCCTATCCGGATTGGGATGCCAGAGACATCGTGGCGTGGATCTGGCGCAGGGAAGTGCCCAGCGACCCGGGCGACCTGGTGCCTGACGGCTTCACGCCTGTCACTGCAGTGCCATTGTCGATACCGGTGCCTGAGAAGGTCATTCGGGATGCAGGGGATGGCGGCATCCATATTGCCTACCTTTTAAAGGACATTGCCGGCAATGTGAGTGCCGTGTCAGTGCCCACGCGCGTTACGGTGGCGACTGGCAATTTGCCTACCCCGGCGGACTTCAAAAAGCCCCTGGTCTTGGGCATGAACGGCGGAGTGGTGGACCAGGATGCCGTGTTCAACGGTATTACGGTGGAAATTGGTGCCTTCCTGCATTTCAAGGCGACTGACCTGATCACGATCAAGTGGGGTACGCATACTTTCGAAACGCGGACTGTCGGCACGTTCCCGGTCAAGCTGGCCATCCCTGCCAGCGTTGTCCTGGCTATTTATGGAAAAGGCTCTACCGGCGTGAAACCGGTCGAAGTCACGTATGAGGTGCACCGCGGTGACTACCTGTTAGGTGGCGAAAAGGATTCCTTCAACGTCAACCTCGAGCGCATTGGCCCAGTTGTACCTGATCCGGATCCGGAATGGCCGGGGCCTGTGAACCCGAGCATGGCCTTGCCGGATGTTTATGGCGGTAATGACAACCAGAAAAATCGGCTGACCGAGAAAGACGAGCTGGCCGATGCCGTGTTGAAAGTAACGATCGATGCTGCATTCAAGGAAGGTGACCTGGCCGAGTTCTACTACACCGATGAGCATGTCGTGGAGGCGGATCATGTACTTGGGAAGGATGAGCCCGGTACTGAAATCGAAGTGACGATTCCATGGTCGTACATTCTTCGGCACGACAATGGTAGCCGTTTTGCTCACTATGAGGTCAGCCGCAAAGACGTGCCGAACAAGGCTGTTTCCAAACCTCAGCCAATTGTGGTGGAGGCTATTGTTCTACACCCCGAAGCGGCGGAGATCCGCGGCGGGTTCACCAGCGGAGGGCGCCTGTGGCTGAACTGCAGTTCGTTGTTTGACCCGGATGATTCAGCTGATGTTACTCCTGATGTACGTATCCAGATCCCTGACCTGAGCAAATGGTTGGCAGAAGGTGACGAATTGACACTGACCTGGACAGCGACGCAGGGAACGGCTCCCGGTGGGGCCGAGATACCCGATGCCAAGTATGAGAAAATCATCGAGCTGGACAAAGACAACCCGCCGATCGGTTTCGTTTGGCCAATTCCTTACGCCGATGGCCTGAAGCCGATCTACGAGTTCGATAAAGCAAACAATAAATATGATGGGTTGGCGACCTTTACTTATGCATTCATGCGTAATGGCAAAGTTGTCAAATCCGATCCCGCCGTGGCGGTGGTATCAATGCACAGTTTTGGTACTGAGTGCCCTCTCGTTCGCCCTTGAGTGTCGGCGATACAGCATGTTGGGTGAGGCCTGTTGAAAAGTCGCATCAATCCTCGGACTTTTCCTACACGTTTTTAGGTGAATTCTTAATAGCCTTGCCCACGTTTCTGTTGCCCGTTCTTGGGTAAATCGATGAGGCCAAAGTGCAATGATCAAACAACGCAGTTCCACCCTGTCCCCCTTGGCATCGGCCATCGGGCAACTGTTAATGGGCGCTTCGGCCGTGCTTTTCGTTGGGCCGGCAAATGCCTTGACGTTGGTGGACCATGAGAAAACTATCGGTGCCGGCACCCCTGTTGATAGCTACAGGGTCACTGACGGCGGGCGCCTGGTAGCCGAGGGCGCCACCACACAGCAGATCGACGTGCGTACAGGCGGTGGTTTGCACCTTGAGAGCACCACGGTGTCAGCCACGGGGGTCGCTGCGGTGATGGTCAATGGCGGTGCGTCGGCAACCATCGCCAGTGGCTCGCGCCTGACCAGCAACCTGTTCGGCCTCGATGTGCTGCGCAGTGCTACGGCTGGTGCCAGCGTGTCGGTAAATGGCAGCCATATCGAAGGGGGTATAGGCGGCGCCAGGGTGGCCGGCAGTTCTCATCTGTCCCTGACTGACAGTACCTTGGTGAGTACAGGGGCGGCCGGTGCTGCTTTGCTATTCGGCGATGCCCGGCTGGATGCGATCAACAGCCGGCTGACCGGCGCCACGGATGGCATCCGGGTGGTTGGCGATAGCCTTTCGACCGAAGCTGCATCGATCAATCTGCAGGGCACGCACGTGGAAGGCCAGAATGGCGCCGCCATCCGTGTGGGGAGCGCAAACCAGGCGCCCGGCGATGCGACGATCACCGTCACTGGCGGTACTACGCTGCTTGGCAGCAATGGCAACCTGCTGGAGGTGGCGAACAACTCCAACGCCACCATGCGGGTCGAGGGCAGCGATCTGGTGGGGGATGTGTGGGTGGAGTCCGGCTCCAGTGCCAACCTGGCCTTGGGCAACCAGGCCAGCCTGACCGGGCGCCTGACCAATGTCGAACGTCTGGCGCTGAATGATGGCGGGCGCTGGAACATGGTGGAGGACAGTGAAGTCGGGCAACTGGCCATGGCGGGTGGCTCGGTGCGGTTCGGTGAGGCCACGCAGTACCAGCGCCTTACCCTGGGCAGCCTGTCGGGCAGCGGCACGTTCTTCATGGATGCCAGGTTCAGCACCGGCGAAAGCGATTTTCTCGACATAACTGGCACGGCCACCGGCAACCACAGCCTGGTGGTGGGCAGCAGCGGCAGTGAACCCACCCAGGCAAACAGCCTGCATCTGATTCACGCTGCGGCGGGTGATGCGCAGTTCTCCCTGCTCAACGGGCCGGTGGACCTGGGGGCTTTCTCGTATGACCTGGTGCAGCGTGGCAATGACTGGTACCTGGATGGCGCGACCAAGGTGATCAGCCCAAGCACCGAGGCGGCGATGGCTTTGTTCAACACCGCGCCGACCGTGTGGTATGGCGAGCTGTCATCCTTGCGCAGCCGCATGGGCGAGCTGCGGCTCGACGAGCGTAAAGCGGGCCTGTGGGCGCGCAGCTATGGCAACAAGTACAACGTCTCTTCCTCGACCGGTACACCGTACAGTCAGGTTCAACAGGGTTTCTCGCTGGGTGCCGACACCCCCTTGCCCCTGGGCGACGGCCAATGGCTGGCCGGGGTGATGGCGGGTTACAGCAGCTCTGATCTGAACTTGACCCGGGGGGCTTCGGGTGAGGTGAAAAGCTACTACCTGGGGTTGTATGCGACCTGGCTGGACGCCCAGAGTGGCTATTACCTCGACAGCGTGGTCAAGCTGAACCGCTTCGATAACCAGGCCAAGGTAAGCCTCAGTGATGGCCAGCGCACCGAAGGCGATTATGACAACGTCGGCTTGGGGGCGTCGGTGGAGTTTGGGCGCCACCTGACGCTGGATGACGACTATTTCGTCGAGCCTTTCGGGCAACTGTCGGTGGTCGGCATCCAGGGCCAGGACTACCACCTGGACAATGCCCTGAAGGCTGACGGTGATACGACGCGCTCGGTGCTGGGCAAGGTTGGCGCCACGGCGGGCCGTACCTTGAAGCTTGAGGGGGGGCAGTGGCTGCAACCTTATGTGCGCCTGGCTTATGTGCACGAGTTTGCCAACAACAACCAGGTCAAGGTCAACGATCACCGTTTCGACAATGACCTGTCAGGTTCGCGTGGTGAATTGGGCATGGGGGTGGCGGTGTCGTTGATGGACCGCCTGCAGTTGCATGCCGACTTCGACTACAGCAACGGCAAGGCACTGGAGCAGCCGTGGGGCGTCAACCTGGGAGTGCATTACAGCTGGTAAGGCATGGCGAGCCGCTCATTGCGCCGGACTGGACACGTTGGAGGTTAGGTTATGCGAAACGGGAAGTCGGAAACGCTTTTTCCTCCACCCTGGGTGGACGGCTCGCTTGAAAACCTGGAGGGTGGCGCGCAAAACGTCATCCCTCTGGATCTGCTGGAAAAGCCTCTACGTGTGGATGTCACGCCGTGGCCGGGCTCCAACCCCGCCCCAGGCACGCCGGAGACACTGGTGTTGTTGTGCGATGGTGTACAGATAGGTGAACCCAGGCAATGGGAGGCTCCCATTGATCCTGATGACTATTATGTCGAAATCCCTCTGCTTTACCTCAGGGAGGACAGCACCCCTGAATTGATCTACAGGGTCACGGGTTACAACGGTGCTGAAGGGTATTCGGAGCCGCTGATCATAACCCTGGACTTGACCGGGCCCAGGTTGGGCGGTGATCGCGGTGGCCTGATATTCGAAGCAGAGGTGCTCACCGATGGCGTAACGGCGGATTACCTGGAGCGTCACGATGATGTGCTGGTCGCACGGGTGCCGGACTATCAGGTCTTTGTGCCTGGAGACCACATTCGCTGGTTTTGGGATACGACGCTGTACGAAGACAATCTTGTCGGTGAGAAGGTTCTCAAGCAGGGGGACTTTCCCGTTACGCTGGAAATCTCCGGCGATATCATCCGGGCGCGAGGGGACGGGGTGCGTTTCGTGCATTACCGGCTAAACGATTATGCCGGTAACAAGAGTTCACCCGAAGAGCCGAAAGTGGTCCAGCTGAAGGCTGATACGGCACCTTTGCCCAGAGAGCTGGGCTGGCCGGAAATCAGCCATACCACGGGAAGCGGGCAGCAGGTGGAACTGGACCCCAACAAGAAGCTGAACTACATGCGGGTGACTGTGCCAGCGGGGGCTGCGTTCCCTGGCGAGAAGGTCGAGGTGTCATGGGGAGCGCCGGGAGGGATCGGGAGCTACCTGGCGACAGAGGAGGCACCAGGCTTTCCCGGTCAGTACGATATCCCGCTGAACCTGATTGCACAGCACAGCGGTAAAGTGCTGACAGTAGCCTTTCATGTGACCGACAAAAATGGCAAGGTTCATCAGTCCGATGCCCGCCTGGTATCGTTTTTGCCGCTGACTCAAGGGTTTCCGACACCGGATATTCCCCCTCCTTCTGCCACCCATGGCACGGTCTATGTTTCCAATGTCCCGGCAGAGGGGATGGTCATTACCGTCAATGCCTGGCGCTATATCCATACGGACCACAGGGTAACGTTGGTCGTCGGCGGAGAGGATGCGCAGGGTAACGCCCAGAGCGAAGAAGTGCTGAAGGAGCATGCTGTGACCCCGGAGCAAGTAATGAGTGGCTTGGGTTTCGACGATATGGTCAAGGCGAGCAAGCCTTTTCTGTCACGGCTCAAGCGTGACAAGCTCTCTGTCCGGATCTCCATCAGCTTCGATCAAGGCCAGACATGGCCGTCATCGCCCGTCTTTCCACTGCTTGACATGTATCTGCGCGATTGAGCAGTTGGACTATATCGACGAAATGGGCAGTGGTTTTTCCATCAACCGGGTGCTGCCACCGTAGTCGTTGATCGTGGTGAAACGAACCTTCAGGCCGTCTGCAGCCCGGGTTGTCTTCAGTTCGAAGGACTGCTTTTGCATGGGCAATGCCATCAGAGCCGTGTCAATCTTCTCGCCGGTCCCTGTTTTGTAAACCTCCAGGCGGCTGAAGGTGAAGTGGTAAGGCGTGGGGTTGTGAACTTGCAGGTAGGTTTTGCCGTTTTTGCTCGCCAGTGACCACTGCAGACTATCCAGGTGCTGTTCGGGCACACCTTTCACCTGGCTGGGTCGATAGAACAGCTTGATGCGGGTGCGCAGGGCTATTTTCAGTACATTTTGCAGACCACTATCGACCTGGGGAATTTCCTGCACATTGAAGTAGAACAGCGATTCGCGATCGTTGGGCAGGTTGTTTGGCAGTGCGTTTATCTTGACCAGCTGCTCGCGTTTGGGGTCGAGCCGGAACAAGGTGGGGGATACGGCAAAAGGCACTGCGGTACTGGTGTCGTCGGCCTCGGTGTTTACCCAGGCCTGTACCGCGTAAGTGGCCTGGCTTGGGTTGGCGACAACCACCGAGCTGCTGTGTTTGTCGCTGGAGTGGACAACACGGGTGGCACTGATGGTCAAGGCCGCTTCACTGGTTGAGGAAAGCGTTGCCAGGCAGGCAAAGCTGAGTACGTACTTGCGCAGCGTGGTTATGGACATGGTGGGGCCGGCATGATAGGCGAAACGGATGAGTCCCCCTGGCAGCGCAGGGGGGGAGAATCAGCGGATGTCGACATTGAATGAGATGTTGCTGTCGATCTGCCCTTCGCTCACCTTCGCAGCGGTGGTGACAAGGCGTGCTGAAAAGACCATGTCGGTGTCGCCGGTGTCTTTCACCTCATAGGCCATCGATTCGGTATTGGGCTTGAGGCGTTTCGTGAGGTCGTTGATTGCCAGACCCAGGCCAGTGGTGTAGCCAAGGCCGTCCCTGAGGGCATAAAGATCGGCATTTGCCGGATCCGCACCGAGGCCCGCCTGGAAGGTGGCGTAGGCATTCTGGGTGCCAGTCACGCAGCTTGCCGGCACGCGCAACGCGAATTCTCTCTTGGTGGTTTCCTGGCCGATTGCATCGAAGTCGAACGTGTTGAAGTTACCCAGGAAGACCACTGGCAGGCTTGGACCGCCTGGGGTAACGACCTCGATAGGGCAGGTGCCAGGCGCACTGACAGAACCATCGAAGTTGATGATGGCTGCCATTGCCGCGCTGCTGCAAAGGCTCAGCGCAAGTACAGATAGTGTTTTTTTCATTGGATGATCCCTGTGTTGAATGGCTGCGAACTCATGTATCTCAGCGCGCAGACAGAGTACGCAGGGCAACACAGGTGGGCTGTAGGCGAAGGCTGCACAATGCGGGGGAAACAGGCTGATCGAAGGGGAGCCATGCCCCTTCGTCTGTGCAGCCCGGGATCAGTGGCGGGTATCGGCTGCCGTCGAAGCCAGCAACTGCTTTTGCTCAAGCCAGTCGAACGGTTCGCCACGCTGTTCGCATTCGTAGCGGCGCTCTTCCAGGGCCTGGTACAGGCTCAGCTCTTCATCCGGCATGAAGTGCAGGCAGTCGCCACCGAAGAACCACAGCAGGTCGCGTGGCACCAGGTGGGCGATTTGCGGGTAGCGCTGGATCACCTGGCAGATCAGGTCCTGGCCCAGGTACTGGCTTTGCAGGGGATCTTGCGGCAGCAGGGTCAGCAGTTCGTCGAAGCGTTCGAGAAACAGGACGTGGCTTTCCTCCGGTACCTGCTCGGCCTCACCCAGGGCTGCCAGGATGGTGCGCAGGTGATTCAGCAGTTGCAGGTGGTATTCCAGATGGGGGTTGGCCATGGGGTGGTCCTCGGGGTGGTTGAAACGGGGGCGGAGTATACGCCGGTTGGGGGCGGGTTGGGGAAGGCGGTGGCCGTACCGCCCCCTCAGGCTCCGTCCACCCGGCAGACGGGGCAACGGATCAGCGCACCTTGCCCTGTTCGGGCAGCAACTGCGCTTTGTCGAAGGCATCCACATCGATCACTGCCCGGCGTGCCTGTTCCGCGGTCTGCAGCCGTTGCCCTTCACCCGGCTGCAGTACACCACCCTCTACAGCCGCAGCAATCACCGACTGGCCGGGGGCTGGCCGTACCTTGCCCTCCTTTATCGCCTGATGAAGCGCCTTGTGCAGTGGCGCTGCGTCATCCAGCAACGCGCAAGCCCGTTGCAGTGCTGCCACCGGGTCGCCCTCGGCCTGCGGCCTGAAGCAACCCGCAAGCAACTCTTCCAGAGCCGGGTCGCCCTTGCTGCGGCCGATCAGCGCCGCGACTTCGGCATCCAGTTCATCGCTGGGCCCGGTATGGCGGCGGCCGAAGGGGAACACCAGGGCCCGTAGTGCGCAGCCGACAAAGCGGTTGGGGAAGTTCTCGAGCAGCCGGTCCAGGGCTGTTTCCGCCTGGCCCAGGCTCTCTTCCATCGCCCAGCGCAGCAAAGGCTGCATGTGTTCCGGTGAGCCCAGATCGTGATAGCGCTTGAGCGCGGCACTGGACAGGTACAGGTAACTCAGCACATCCCCGAGCCTTGCGCTCAGGCGTTCGCGGCGTTTCAGCGCGCCGCCCAGCAGCATCATCGACAGGTCTGCCAGCATGGCGAAGGCCGCCGCCTGACGGTTGAGGGCGCGGAAGTAGCCTTGGCTGAGGGCATCGCCCGGCACGTTTTCCAGGCGGCCCAGCCCCAGGTTGAACACTAGCGTGCTGGCCGCGTTACCGGCGGCGAACATGATGTGTTTCATCAGCAGATCGTCGAATTCCCGTAGCGCCTGCTCGCGGTCCTCGCGGCCAGCCAGGGCCATTTCCTTGAGCACGAACGGGTGGCAGCGGATGGCGCCCTGGCCGAAGATCATCAGGTTGCGCGAGAGGATGTTGGCGCCTTCGACGGTGATGAAGATCGGCGCGCCTTGCCAGTTGCGCCCCAGGTAATTGTTCGGGCCCATGATGATGGCCTTGCCACCGTGCACGTCCATGGCGTGCTGGATGCACTCGCGGCCGCGTTCGGTGAGGTGGTACTTGAGAATTGCCGACAGCACCGAAGGCTTCTCGCCCAGGTCCACGGCCCTGGCGGTCAGCAGGCGGGCGCTGTCCATCAGCCAGGCATTGCCACCGATGCGGGCCAGGGATTCCTGGATGCCTTCGAAAGCTGCCAAGGGCACATTGAACTGCTCACGGATATTGGCATATTGGCCAGTGACCAGGCTGGTGTACTTGGCGGCCCCGGTACCCACGGCCGGCAGGGAGATCGAGCGACCGACCGACAGGCAGTTCATCAGCATCATCCAGCCCTTGCCGAGCATGGCCTGGCCGCCGATGAGACAGTCCAGCGGCACGAACACGTTCTTGCCGCTGTTGGGGCCGTTCATGAAGGCGGCGCCCAGCGGCAGGTGGCGTTTGCCGATTTCCACGCCCGGGGTGTCGGTGGGGATCAGCGCCAGGCTGATGCCCAACTCTTCTTCCTCGCCCAGCAGGTGGTCCGGATCGTAGGCCTTGAACGCCAGGCCCAGCAGGGTAGCGACCGGGCCGAGGGTGATGTAGCGCTTTTCCCAGTTCAGGCGCAGGCCGATGACTTCCTCGCCTTGCCATTGTCCTTTGCAGACGACGCCAGTGTCCGGCATCGCGCCCGCGTCGGAGCCTGCC
This sequence comes from Pseudomonas sp. 43(2021), assembly GCF_017490805.1. Classification (NCBI taxonomy): domain Bacteria; kingdom Pseudomonadati; phylum Pseudomonadota; class Gammaproteobacteria; order Pseudomonadales; family Pseudomonadaceae; genus Pseudomonas; species Pseudomonas sp. 43(2021). Next base: position 94,188 of record NZ_JAFGYJ010000010.1, on the reverse strand, counting down.
AGCGGGCCAGTGAGGGCGAAGCAGGGGATTTCCTCGCCGCGGGCCAGGCGTGGCAAGTAATGTCTGCGTTGTTTATCGGTGCCGTAGTGCAGCAATAGTTCGGCCGGGCCGAGGGAGTTGGGCACCATTACCGTGGAGGCCAGGTCGCCGCTGCGGGTGGCCAGCTTCATTGCCACCTGGGAGTGGGCGTAGGCCGAGAAGCCTTTGCCGCCGTATTCCTTGGGAATTATCAGGGCGAAGAAGCCATTCTGCTTGATATGTGCCCAGGCTTCGGGCGGCAGGTCCATGTCCTGGCCGATCTGCCAGTCACTGACCATGGCGCAGAGTGCTTCTGTCGGGCCATCGATGAAGGCCTGTTCTTCCTCGGTCAGCTTCGGCGCCGGGTAATCGAGCAGGATGCGCCAGTCGGGGCGGCCGCTGAACAGTTCGCCGTCCCACCACACGGTGCCAGCATCGATCGCCTCGCGTTCGGTTTGCGACATCGGCGGCAGAGTGCGCTGAAACCAATGGAACACCGGGCCGGTGAATACCTTGCGGCGCCAATCGGGCAAGGCCACCAGGGCGATTTTCAGCGCCAGCACGGCCCAGATCAGCGTCAGCAGCCAGCCGGGTGCATGGCTGAATATACCCATCAGCAGCAAATAGGCCGCCATGATGCCCAGTATCTGCAAGGGTGCCAGGCGCCTGTGCGTGAGGTACGCCGCGCCGATCACCAACCCCGCCAACCACAACAGCCACATAGCCCTTCCTCCATGGAAACGGTGTTCGAAGCCTATGCCAAGAGCTTAGACGGCCGCTTGGCAAAGGCTTTACCTGAACAGTGACAAGGTGTGGCTGGAAGCGTTCGCTGCAAGGTATCGAGGGGCAGGCAATCAGGTCTTGTTCCATCTGGCCACGAAGGTCTCGGCCGTCATCAAGGGGACGGGCACGATGATGTAGGCCCAGTACCAGTTCGTCAGGTCCTCCATTACGCTCTGGATTACGGTGAAGCGGCTGGTCAGGCCGGGCGTAAAGATGCCGGACTTATCAAGTTTTCCGTCACCTGCCATTACTTTCCATTTGGTCAGGTGGGCAGGGGCTTCGGTTTCCTTGCCATTGTTGCTGTAGAACAAGCGCAGCTTCAGACGGCCTTGATCAAGCTCGGCCTTGATGAAGAAATTAGGGGCGATGTTCAGAACCACGAAGGTCGATACAAGGGGAAGCAAGCCAAAACCTGTAAGTACCCGGTCTATTCGCAGCGGCTCTTCGAATGACGTCCTGGTTGCTGTTGGTGCCTCGGTCAGGCTGTTGTCAGCCAGGCGAATTTCCGGCTTGGCTGGTGCCGAGTAATCGCATTTATAGCCATTGGGCTTCAATGAGCCGTGGCCGCGTCCGTCCAATTCCCAGCGGGGTATAGCCGTACCTTGCGGCTGCAGTTCAATCGTGTGTGCAGTGCTGCCGGCGCTGACCGCTGCGACCAGAGGGTCGGCGTGGAAGCTCAGCGGTGCCTGGGGTTGTGCCTGCTCCGCATTGGCGCGCAGGAACCTGTAAGACATCTTGTGAACATGGTTTTGAACTACCTCAATTTTGTCACACAGCACATGGGACGGCGGTAGCAAGAGGAGGGCAAGGTCGGTGAAGTCATTGTAGTAGATCGGGTCTGGCATTTGGGCATGGGGCATATAGACGGCCAGTTGATCCACGGGGGTGTCGTCTTGCGTGGGGTACGTTCCTGTGTCGCTCTTCCCGTTCACGATATAGAGAACGTGAGCCCCTGAACTCGGGTGCTTGCGCAGGTAAAATCGCAATTCATCCAGCAGCCATCGACTTTGTGTGCTGGCTTCGACCTTGTAAGGCTGGAGGATGCGCTGCTCGTCCGGGAGGGCATTGAAACGTTGGCGAAAGATGTCTGCCAGCTCTACGTCAGGCTTAGCCGAGCCAGTGGCCTGTATATAGAAGCTTGAGTCGTTTTTAACTTTCAGCGTCAACGCAGCGCCAGGCCCTGCACAATGCCCGACAAACCCATCCAGGGGGAACTCCTGATAAAGGTATTGCGGTTCGTTCCTGGTAAATGCAACCACTCTTTCAAGGCTTGCCCTGGGTTTGCCACCGAATACCGGTGCGGACCAGATTAAGTTGGCAAAGGACATCATGCGTGAGCAGACCCGCACACGGTCCTGGAGATATTCCACGAAGGGTGTCGCAAGTTCGCAGATCACATGCTCGCTGGTTACACTCCTGAGCCGTTCGTAGTTAATCGTTTCGTGGAGCACGGGTGGCTTCGATCCGATCAATCGCTCGCGCGCGGCATTGATTTTGGCCGCATCGAAAACCACGTGCATGCGCCAGCCGCGCATATCGTGATCGGGTTGAATGGGGGGCATGAGTTTCCTGTTCCATGGTGTGGCCTCGCTGCGCTGGCAGGTGCACTGATTGCAACATCGGCACTGCATTCCAGCTACTGGCAGATTTAGCAGGTAGGCGCTGCCCGGTTGCGCAAGCGTGGTTTCGGCTGCAACCTGAAGGTTGTAGGGTTAGACTCTCCCTTCGTGTTCATTCAGGGATGTCGACATGCTGAAGATCTGGGGCCGCAAGAATTCGAGCAACGTACGCAAGGCGCTGTGGATCGCCCATGAACTGGGCCTGGACTTCGAGTCCATCGACGCTGGCGGCGCCTTCGGCGTGGTCAACGAGCCGCACTACCGCGCCCGCAATCCCAATGGCCTGGTACCGATGCTGGAAGACGGCGACCTGACCCTGTGGGAATCCAATACTATCGTCCGCTACTTGTGCGCCGAGTACGGCACCGAGCAGGGCTGGTACCTCGAAGACCCACGCCAGCGCGCCCTGGCCGACAAGTGGATGGACTGGACCACCTCGTCCTTCGCCGCTCCGTTCCGTCCGCTGTTCTGGGGCCTGTTGCGCACCCCGGAAGACCAGCGCGACTGGGTGGCGATCAACGCTGCGCACAAGCAATGCGCCCAGCTGCTGGCCATTGCCGACGAAGCCCTGGCCAAACAACCGTATCTTTCCGGTGACCAGATCGGCATGGGCGACATCCCACTGGGTAGCTTCATCTATGCCTGGTTCGAAATGCCCATCGAGCGCCCGGCCATGCGTCACCTGGAGGCCTGGTACGAACGCCTCAAGGCCCGTCCGGCCTATCAGGCCGCGGTGATGACCGCGCTGACCTGATCGAACACCACGGCTGTTTCGATAGTCACTATCAATACACATGACTGTACTTGTGCGGCCAGGCCAAGCACCATTGGCCGCACTCACTGCGCCAGTGACTTCGCCTGGCGTGTCCTGCACCTTTTTCTTCGGTAAGTGACCCGCTATGAGTTCCGCCCTGTCCATTCGACAGCTGACCAAGACCTACAGCAATGGCTTTCAGGCCCTCAAAGGCATCGACCTCGATGTTGCCGAAGGCGACTTCTTCGCCTTGCTCGGCCCCAACGGTGCCGGCAAGTCCACCACCATCGGTATTCTCTCCACGCTGGTGAACAAGACCAGCGGCACGGTCAACGTGTTTGGCCACGATCTGGATCGCGAGCCCTCGGCGCTCAAGCGCTGCCTGGGCGTGGTGCCGCAGGAATTCAACTTCAACCAGTTCGAGAAAACCTTCGACATCGTCGTGACCCAGGCCGGCTACTACGGCATTCCGCCCAAGGTGGCGAAGGAGCGCGCCGAGCAGTACCTGACCCAGCTCGGCCTGTGGGACAAGCGCGACGTGCAGTCGCGTTCGCTGTCCGGCGGCATGAAGCGCCGCCTGATGATTGCCCGCGCGCTGATCCACGAGCCGCGCCTGCTGATTCTCGACGAGCCTACCGCGGGTGTGGACATCGAGCTGCGCCGCTCGATGTGGAGCTTTCTCACCGAGCTGAACCAGAAAGGCATCACCATCATCCTCACCACCCACTACCTGGAAGAGGCCGAGCAGCTGTGCCGTAACATCGGCATCATCGACCACGGCACCATCGTCGAGAACACCAGCATGCGCCAGTTGCTGGGCAAGCTGCATGTCGAAACCTTTGTCCTCGACATCAAGCAGGACCTGGCCACTGCACCGACGTTGCAGGGCTACCCGTGCCGGCTGCTGACCCCGCACACCCTGGAAGTGCAGGTGGACAAGGACATCGGCATCACCGCGCTGTTCGGCCAGCTGGCGCTGCAGAACATCGAGGTGCAGAGCCTGCGCAACAAGACCAACCGACTCGAGGAGCTGTTCGTGTCCCTGGTGGAAAAAAACCTGTCGAAGGTGGCCGTATGAGTGTGGAACTGCGCACCAACTGGGTCGCCCTGAACACCATCGTCTACCGCGAAGTGCGGCGCTTCCTGCGCATCTGGCCGCAGACCCTGCTACCGCCGGCAATCACCATGGTCCTGTACTTCGTCATCTTCGGTAACCTCATCGGCCGGCAGATCGGCGACATGGGTGGCTTCACCTACATGGAGTACATCGTGCCAGGGCTGATCATGATGTCGGTGATCACCAACTCCTACGGCAATGTGGTGTCGAGCTTCTTCGGCAGCAAGTTCCAGCGCTCGATCGAGGAACTGATGGTGTCGCCGGTATCGCCGCACACCATTCTCGTCGGCTATGTGCTGGGTGGCGTGTTGCGCGGCCTGGCGGTGGGCGTGATCGTGACCTTCCTGTCACTGTTCTTCACCCACCTGCAGGTGCACCACCTGGGCGTGACCGTAGCCGTGGTGCTGCTGACCGCTACCATCTTCTCGCTGCTGGGGTTCGTCAACGCGGTGTTCGCGCGCAACTTCGACGACATCTCGATCATCCCGACCTTCGTGCTGACGCCGCTGACCTACCTGGGCGGGGTGTTCTACTCGATCAATCTGCTGCCGCCGTTCTGGCAGACCGTGTCGCTGGCCAACCCGGTGCTGCACATGGTCAACTCGTTCCGCTACGGCATCCTAGGGGTGTCGGATATCAGCATTGGCACGGCGATTACCTTCATGCTGGTCGCCACCGCGGTGCTCTACCTGGTGTGCGTGCGCCTGCTGGTCAGCGGCCGCGGCATGCGTGCCTGAGGCCTTGCACCGGCATTGGCGGCGACGCCACTGCCGGCCTACCCACCAGCGCCAGTAGAACATGGTGGTGAAGTAGCCAAGTATGCCCAGCACCACGCCGCACACCACCGAGCCGAGCAGGAAGGGCTGCCACAGCGTCGACAGCTGGTCGGTGATCCACTGGAACGTCAACTCGTCGGGCAGGGTGCGCGGCGGTACCTGCATCAGCCAGGCGCCGGTCATGTAGGTGACGAAGAACACCGGTGGCATGGTCAGCGGGTTGGTCAGCCATACCAGGCTGACCGCGATCGGCAGGTTGCCGCGCAGCGGAATGGCCAGCGCGGCGGCCAGCAGCATCTGCGCCGGCATCGGGATAAGCGCCGCGAACAGGCCGACGCCCATGGCCCTCGCCACCGAATGGCGATTCAGATGCCAGAGGTTCGGGTCGTGCAGCAACTTGCCGAAAAAGCGTAAGGACTTGTGTTCCCGAATACTGGTCGGGTCCGGCATGTAGCGTTTGAAAAGTCGGCGCGGCATGTAGGCTCCCGGAGCGTTTATCCCGGCAGTATGCCCTGATTCCCGCTCAGCCTCGTTTAGAGTTTGTGACAATTGTTGAGCAAGCATTGCCGCCAGTTGGGCTATGCCTCAGAAGGTGATTTCGCTTCTGGAGCTCTACTTCATGCGCACAGGGATGTTTGCGCTCGCGCTCGGGTTATTGTGCCTGGGCGTTCTCCCCGCATTGCCATCGGTCGGATGGCTGATATCGCTGGCTGTCTGCGCTGCCGTCAGCCTGTTTACCCGCGTTTGGCCGTTGGGCTGCTTGCTGCTGGGCTTGTGTTGGGCTTGCTGGTCTGCCCAGCAGGCAATTGATAATCGCCTGGCTGCTGGCCTGGATGGTCGCACCTTGTGGCTGGAGGGGCGGGTGGTCGGCTTGCCGACCAGCACTGCGCAAGGCGTGCGCTTCGAGTTGGAGGCGCCACGTTCACGGCGGGCCGAACTGCCGCAACGTCTGCAACTGAGCTGGTTTGACGGGCCACCACTGCGGGCGGGCGAGCAGTGGCGACTGGCCGTGACCTTGCAGCGCCCGGCCGGGCTGCTCAACCCGCATGGGCCGGATCGTGAGGCGCAATTGCTGGCGCGGCGGGTCGGTGCCACCGGTACGGTCAAGGCCGGGCAGTTGCTGGCGCCGGTTGCCGGTGGTTGGCGCGACACGCTGCGCCAGCGTCTGCTGGCCGTCGAGGCCAATGACCGGCAGGCAGCGTTGGTGGCACTGGTGCTTGGTGACGGGGCGGGGTTGGCGCGGGAGGACTGGCAAACGTTGCAGGCCACCGGCACGGTGCACTTGCTGGTGATTTCTGGCCAGCACATTGGCCTGGTTGCCGGCTTGCTGTATGGCCTGGTCGCCGGGCTGGCGCGCTGGGGCCTGTGGCCGGCACGGTTGCCGTGGTTACCTTGGGCTTGCAGTCTGGCCATGGCCGCAGCGTTGGCCTACGGCTGGCTGGCCGGTGCAGGCGTGCCGGTGCAGCGGGCCTGCCTGATGCTGGCCGTGGTGTTGCTCTGGCGCCTGCGTTATCGCCACCTTGGTGCAACACTGCCGCTGTTGCTGGCGCTGATCGCGGTGCTGCTGGTCGAACCGTTGGCGGCGCTGTTGCCCGGGTTCTGGTTGTCGTTTACTGCAGTGGCCACGCTTGTCTATTGCTTCAGCGCCCGCTTGGGCGGCTGGCGGCCATGGCAGGCCTGGACGCGGGCGCAATGGGTGATGGCCATCGGTTTGCTGCCTGTGCTGTTGGCCACGGGCTTGCCAGTGAGCCTGAGTGCGCCGCTGGCCAACCTTGTGGCGGTGCCGTGGATCAGCCTGGCGGTGTTGCCTTTGGCGTTGCTGGGTACGTTACTGCTGCCGTTGGGTGGGTTAGGGGAGGCGGTGCTCTGGTTGGCAGGTGGCCTGCTGGATCTACTGTTCCAGCTGCTGGCGCTGGTGGCGCAGCAACGGCCTGCATGGGTGCCGCCGGCCTTGCCATTGTGGGCCTGGCTGCTGGTCTGCCTGGGTGCGCTGCTGGTTTTGATGCCCCATGGCGTACCCCTGCGCGGGTTGGGGGGCGTGATGCTACTGGCGCTGTGGGTGCCCCGGGAGACGGTACCGTTCGGCCAGGTCGAGGTCTGGCAGCTGGACGTCGGCCAAGGCTTGGCGGTGCTGTTGCGTACCCGCCATCGCAACATGCTGTACGACGCCGGGCCGGCCAGAGGCGAGAGCGACCTGGGCGAGCGGGTGGTGTTGCCGACCTTGCGCAAGCTGGGCGTGGGTAGCCTGGATTTGATGCTGGTCAGTCATGCCCATGCCGATCATGCCGGTGGTGCTGGCGCAATCCAGCGTGGTCTGCCGGTCAACCGGGTGGTCGGTGGCGAAGTGCTGGAAGACATCCAACTGCAACCTTGTGCCAGTGGCGAGCAATGGACGTGGGATGGCGTGCGCTTTTCGCTGTGGCGCTGGGCTGATGGGCGCAGCAGCAATGACCGCTCTTGTGTGCTGTTGGTCGAGGCGCGGGGTGAGCGGTTGTTGCTGGCGGGGGATATGGAAGCCGGTGCCGAACGGGCCTGGCTGGCGGCCCACGAAGTACCGCGTATCGACTGGTTGCAGTCGCCGCACCATGGCAGCCGCAGTTCGTCCAGCGAGGCCTTCATCCGCGCCACGGCACCGCGCGGGGTGCTGATTTCGCGGGGGCGCAACAATAGCTTCGGGCACCCGCATGCGCAGGTGGTCGAGCGTTATCGGCGGCATGGGATGGTGATACATGACACGGCCGAGCAAGGGGCGTTGCGGTTGGTGCTGGGGAGGCAGGGGGAAGTTGAGGGGGTGAGGGAGCAGCGGCGGTTTTGGCGGGTTCGGGCACCGTGAGGTGCATTGGCTTGCAGGTGCTTGCCATTACATTTCCAGCGCCTGTCGTGGCGAGCACCTGCCGGCCCTGATGCCAACCCAAGGCATACCCATCTGGCCTCCACCAATTCCCTGACCTCCGGCAGATGAGCCCCCGGCGCGCCTATGGTAGAGTGGCGGCCTTTTTCCGAAGGGGCGTTTACTGTGTGGGAATTGGTCAAGTCCGGTGGTTGGATGATGCTGCCGATCATTCTGAGCTCCATCGCTGCCATGGCTATCGTCGTCGAGCGCCTGTGGACCCTGCGCGTCAGCCGCGTCACCCCGCCGCACCTGCTCGGCCAGGTGTGGATATGGATCAAGGACAAGCAACTGACCAGTGACAAGCTCAAGGCGCTGCGCGCCGATTCGCCACTGGGCGAAATCCTCGCCGCCGGCCTGGCCAACTCACGCCATGGCCGCGAAATCATGAAGGAATGCATCGAGGAGGCCGCCTCGCGCGTCATCCACGAACTCGAACGCTACATCAGCACTCTCGGCACCATCGCCGCCATGGCCCCGCTGCTGGGCCTGCTGGGCACCGTGCTGGGCATGATCGATATCTTCAGCGCCTTCATGGGCTCGCAGATGACTGCCAACGCCGCCGTGCTGGCCGGTGGTATCTCCAAGGCCCTGGTCACCACCGCGGCCGGCCTGATGGTCGGTATCCCGGCGGTGTTCTTCCACCGTTTCCTGCTGCGCCGCATCGACGAGCTGGTGGTGGGCATGGAGCAGGAGGCGATCAAGCTGGTGGAAGTGATCCAGGGTGACCGTGAAGTGGAAGTGGCCGGAGGCAAGGCGTGAAGTTCCGGCGCAATCGCCAGCGGGAAAACGTCGACATCAACCTGGCGTCGCTGATTGACGTGGTGTTCGTCCTGCTGCTGTTCTTCGTGGTCACTACCACCTTCACCCGCGAGACCCAACTGCGCGTCGAGCTGCCCGAAGCCGCCAGCGCCGAGCAGGCGCCACCCGACCAGGGCAAGCTGGTGGAGATCACCATCAGCGCCGAAGGCGTGTACTCGGTGAACAACCACCTGCTGCCCAAGAGCGACCTGGCTACCCTGAGCGAAGCGATCGAGCGTGAGTCGGGCGGCGACAACAAGCTGCCGCTGGCCATCAGTGCCGACGGCAAGACCCCGCACCAGGCGGTGGTCACCGCGATGGATGCCGCCGGCAAGCTCGGTTTCAGCCAGTTGCGCATGACCACCGTCGAGGCGGCCCAGGGCACGCCTTGATGGCCTTCGCCGACCGTCTGCTCGCCGCCTGGTACGCCGGGCACCCGGCCTTGGCGCTGCTGCGCCCGCTGGAGGCGCTGTATCGCCGTGTGGTCACGCGCAAGCGGGCGCGTTTTCTCAGTGGCGAAAGTGCCAGCTACCGGGCCCCGGTGCCGGTCATCGTGGTGGGTAACATCACCGTGGGTGGTACCGGCAAGACGCCGATGATCCTTTGGCTGATCGAGCACTGCCGGCAGCAGGGGCTGAAGGTGGGCGTGGTCAGCCGTGGCTATGGCGCCAGGCCGCCGCAGCTACCCTGGCGCGTGCGGGCCGATCAGGCGGCCGGGCAGGCCGGCGACGAACCACTGCTGATCGTGCAGCGCACCGGCGTGCCGCTGATGATCGACCCCGACCGCTCCCGCGCCGTGCAGGCACTGCTGGCCAGCGAACCCCTCGACCTGATCCTGTGTGACGACGGCATGCAGCACTACCGCCTGGCACGCGACCTGGAGCTGGTGCTGATCGATGCCGCCCGTGGCCTGGGCAATGGCCGCTGCCTGCCGGCGGGGCCGTTGCGTGAGCCGGCCGAGCGCCTGCACGAGGCTGATGCGGTGCTGTTCAACGGCGCCAGCGCAGACCGCGCCGATGGCTTCGGCTTCCGCCTGCAGCCGTCCGCCCTGGTCAACCTGCGCAGTGGCGAGCGGCGCGCGCTTGACCACTTCCCCGCAGGCCAACGCCTGCACGCGGTGGCCGGTATCGGCAACCCGCAACGTTTCTTCAATACCCTGCTGGGGCTAAACTGGCAGCCGGTGCCGCATCCCTTTGCCGACCACGCGCAGTTCAGTGCCCAGAGCCTGGCCTTCAACCCGCCGCTGCCGTTGGTCATGACCGAGAAGGATGCGGTGAAATGCCGGGCCTTCGCCGCTGACGACTGGTGGTACCTGGCCGTCGAGGCGCAGCCTACGCCGGCTTTCAGCGCCTGGTTCGACAACCAGTTGCAACGCTTGCTGCGCAAGCCCTGAGCCCGTTTTCAATTTCCGGCCACCTGGCCTAAAGGAAGTCTCCAATGGACACCAAACTGCTCGATATCCTGGCCTGCCCGATCACCAAGGGCCCGCTCAAGCTCAGTGCCGACAAGACCGAGCTGATCAGCAAGGGCGCGGGCCTGGCCTACCCGATCCGCGATGGCATCCCGGTCATGCTGGAAAGCGAGGCACGTACCCTGACCGACGAAGAGCGTCTGGACAAATGAGCCTGGATTTCACCGTGGTGATCCCCGCCCGGCTGCGCTCCACGCGCCTGCCGGGCAAGCCATTGCTGCCGATCGCCGGCAAGCCGATGGTGCAGCATGTGTGGGAACAGGCGCGCAAGAGCGGTGCCAGCCGTGTGGTCATCGCCACCGACGATGCCAGCATCCTCGAAGCCTGCCAGGCCTTCGGCGCCGAAGTGCTGATGACCCGTGCCGACCATGAGTCCGGCACCGACCGTCTGGCCGAAGTGGCCGCACATCTGGGCCTGCCGGCCGATGCCATCGTGGTCAACGTGCAGGGCGACGAGCCGTTGATCCCGCCGGTGATCATCGACCAGGTGGCGGCCAATCTGGCGGCCCACCCGGAAGCCGGCATCGCCACCCTGGCCGAACCGGTCCATGAGCCGGAAACCGTATTCAACCCCAACGCGGTCAAGGTAGTCAGCGACAAGAACGGCCTGGCCCTGACTTTCAGCCGCGCACCGCTGCCCTGGGCCCGCGATGCGTTTGCCAAGGACCGCAACGCGCTGCCAGAAGGCGTGCCGTATCGTCGGCACATCGGCATGTACGCTTACCGCGTCGGCTTCCTGCAGGACTTCGTCAGCTGGGGCCCGTGCTGGCTCGAACAGACCGAAGCGCTGGAGCAGCTGCGTGCCCTGTGGCATGGCGTGCGCATCCACGTCGAAGACGCCATCGAGGCGCCTGCCGTGGGTGTGGATACCCCTGAAGACCTGGAGCGCGTTCGGCGCTTGCTGGAGGCCTGATGCGCGTCCTGTTCGTCTGCCTTGGCAACATCTGCCGTTCGCCCACCGCCGAAGGCGTGCTGCGCCATCAATTGCAGGCTGCCGGGCTTGCCGACCGGGTACATGTGGCCTCGGCCGGCACCGGCGACTGGCACGTTGGCAAGGCGCCTGACAGCCGCACCTGCAAGGCGGCGCTGGCGCGCGGGTACGACCTGTCGCAGCAGCGCGCCCAGCAGGTCAAGGCGGCGCATTTTGCCGAGTACGACCTGATTCTGGCCATGGACGAGAGCAACCTCGGCCACTTGCGTGCGATGCGCCCGCACACGGCAGTGGCGGAGCTCGACCTGTTCCTGCGCCGCTATGGCGCAGCGCTGGATGAAGTACCAGACCCGTACTACGGCGGGGCCGACGGCTTCGAGCAGGTGCTCGACCTGGTTGAAGCGGCGTGCCAGGCGCTGGTGCTGGAAATCAAGGGGCGGCTATGACAGTGCAGTGGCAGGAGCAGGTATCGCTCAAGCCGTACAACACCTTTGGCATCGATGTGAAGGCGCGCTATTTCAGCCCGGCACACGATGACCAGGAGGTGCGCCAGGCATTGAGCCAGGCGCAGCAACGCGGCTTGCCGGTGCTGGTGATTGGCGGCGGTAGCAATTTGCTGCTGACCGGTGATATCGATGCGTTGGTGCTGCACATGGCCAGCCGTGGCCGGCGTGTGCTCAGCGACGATGGCGAACGTATCGTGGTCGAGGCCGAGGCTGGTGAGCCGTGGCACCCATTCGTGCAGTGGACTCTGGCGCAGGGATATTGCGGGCTGGAGAACCTCAGCCTGATCCCTGGCACCGTGGGCGCCGCGCCGATGCAGAACGTGGGCGCCTATGGGGTGGAAATCAAGGACGTGTTCGTCGGCCTGACCGCCCTGCACCGCGAGACCGGCGAGTTGCGTGACTTCGGCCTGGTGGAATGTGCCTTCGGGTATCGCGACAGCCTGTTCAAGCGCAACCCCGGGCGTTGGTTGATCCTGCGTGTGCGCTTTGCCTTGCATCGCACGTTGCAGGCCCGCCTGGACTACGGCCCGGTGCGCCAGCGCCTGGCAGAGCAAGGCGTGACCGAGCCGACCGCGCAGGCGATCAGCGAGGCGATCTGCAGCATTCGCCGCGAGAAGCTGCCAGACCCGGCTGAGCTGGGTAATGCCGGGAGCTTCTTCAAGAACCCGGTGGTATCGGCTGAACAGGTCGAGCGTATTCGTGCGCAATACCCGGGGGTGGTGGCTTATCCCCAGGCCGATGGCCAGGTGAAGCTGGCGGCGGGCTGGTTGATCGAACAGGCTGGCTGGAAGGGCCATCGCGAGGGGGATGCCGGAGTGCATCGTTTGCAGTCGCTGGTGCTGGTCAACTATGGCCAGGCGAGCGGGGCGCAGATGCATGCGCTGGCACGGCGGATCCAGGCCGATATCCTCGAGCGGTTCGGGGTCGAGCTGGAGATGGAGCCTAACCTCTACTGATTCATTGCCTGGGCTGGCCCTTTCGCGGCTAAAGCCGCTCCCACAGGGACCTCACAGGGCCTGAGGGTAGTGAGGTCCCTGTGGGAGCGGGTTTACCCGCGAAGAGGTCGGTACAGGCAAAACGCCTAGCCAAGAAAAAGCCCCGCCAGTTTGCACTGGCGGGGCTTTTTCATTCAGCCTTGGCTATCAACCGTGATGAGGCTTGTGCTCATCGGCGGCTTCCAGGGCTGGCTCCTCGGCGGCTGCAGCAGCTTCCTGCGCGGCTTTGGCGGCAGCCTCGGCCTCGCGCTTGCGGCGACGCACTTCACGCGGGTCGTTCGGCGCGCGGCCGTTGGCCAGCATGACAGTGGCAGGCTCCACCGCCGCAGGGGCTTCGACCGGTGCAGGCTCGACGACCACTGGGGCAGGCTCGGCCACCACTTCTGGCTGGGCTTCGACAACCGGGGCAGGTTGCTCGGCAACCGGAGCAGCTTCGACCACGGCCGGGGCCTGTTCGATTTCACCGGCCTCGACGGCAGGTGCTTCTACCGGTGCTTCGGCAACCACCGCCGGCTCGGCAGCAGGTGCCGCCTCAACCACCGGCTGTGGAACGACTTCGACCACCGGCTCGGCAGTTGCCTCGATCACGGCCACAGGCTCGCTGACCGGCTGCTCGACCACCGGGGCCACGGCCACTTCTTCAGCCTTGGCGGCAGCTTCGACCTGCTCGACCTTCTCAGCCTGCTCGACCGGCTGGGCGACTTCGGCGGTGGCAAGCTCGGCCTGCTGGTTGGCCTGGGCTTCGGCGTCGGCGCTGATGTTGCTGCTGGCGACAGCGGCAGTCACGGCCAGGCCTGCGGCCAGTTCTGCACCCAGCTCGGTGGCCTGGTGCGGTTGTGGCTGCTCTTCGCCGCCTTCTTCTTCGCTGCCGTCGATCAGTTCGCCATTGGCGTTGCGCTGACGCTCACGACGGTTGCTGCGACGACGCTGGCCACGGGAGCGGCGGCGCGGGCGCTCGCCATCGGTGCCTTCCTGTTCGTCCTGCAGCAGTTCTTCGTTCGGCAGTTGCTCTTCGGCCAGTTCGGCAGCCTGCTCGGCGGCTTCTTCGGCTACGCGTGGCTGACGCTCCTCGCGTGGTGGGCGTGGGGCGCGTTCTTCGCGTGGAGCACGCTCTTCACGAGGTGCACGTTCCTCACGAGGTGCGCGCTCTTCACGTGGGGCACGTTCTTCACGTGGAGCACGTTCTTCGCGAGGTGCGCGTTCTTCACGCGGTGCACGTTCTTCACGCGGTGCACGTTCTTCACGTGGTGCGCGTTCTTCGCGTGGAGCACGTTCTTCACGGGCTACACGTTCCTCGCGCGGCTGACGTTCTTCACGTTCGGCAGGGGTGGCGTCCAGTGGCTCGCGCAGTTCGCGCACGCGCTCTTCGCCACGGTTGCCGCGGCGGTCTTCGCGTGGCTGGCGTGGTGCACGCTCTTCGCGTGGCGCACGCTCTTCGCGCGGGGCACGTTCCTCACGTGGTTGGCGCTCTTCGCGCGGCGTGCGCTCGGCACGTTCTTCACGTGGCTTGCGCTCTTCGTCGCGGCGGCCGTTGCGGTTGCGGGTCTGTTGGCGGCCGTTGCGGCGTTCTTCGTTGCGTGGGCTGCGCTCGGTGGCCGGTTTCTCGGCGGCGGTGACAACCGGCGCGGCAGCAGGCTCTTCCTTGGCGGCGAACAGGCTTACCAGCGACTTCACCAGGCCCTTGAACAGGCTTGGCTCCGGAGCGGCCGGGGCAGGTGCGACCGGGGCAGGCTGCGGCTCTTCAACAGCGGCTGGTACCGGCGCGTTGGCGCGGGCCGGGGCGGTCTTGACCGCAGCTTCCTGGCGTACCAGCGTGCGGGTGGCGGTCGGCTGCGGCGCTTCTTCGGTTTCGGCGGCGGCGATCTCGTAGCTGGACTGGTTGCTCAGCACTTCCGGGTTGTCGTCGCGCAGGCGCTGGACTTCGAAGTGCGGGGTTTCCAGGTGATCGTTCGGCAGGATGATGATGCGCGCACGGGTACGCAGTTCGATCTTGGTGATCGAGTTGCGCTTCTCGTTGAGCAGGAAGGCAGCCACCGGGATTGGCACCTGGGCGCGAACTTCGGCGGTGCGGTCCTTCAGGGCTTCTTCTTCGATCAGGCGCAGGATGGCCAGCGACAGCGATTCGACGTCACGGATAATGCCGGTGCCGGAGCAGCGTGGGCAGACGATGCCGCTGCTTTCGCCCAGCGACGGGCGCAGGCGCTGGCGGGACATTTCCAGCAGGCCGAAGCGCGAGATGCGGCCGACCTGGACGCGGGCGCGGTCGGCTTCCAGGCACTCGCGAACACGTTCTTCAACGGCGCGCTGGTTTTTCGCCGGGGTCATGTCGATGAAGTCGATGACGATCAGGCCGCCGATGTCACGCAGGCGCAGTTGGCGGGCGATTTCCTCGGCCGCTTCCAGGTTGGTCTGCAGGGCGGTTTCTTCGATGTCGCTGCCTTTGGTGGCGCGCGCCGAGTTGATGTCGATGGACACCAGGGCTTCGGTCGGGTCGATCACGATCGAGCCGCCGGACGGCAGGTCGACCACGCGCTGGAAGGCGGTTTCGATCTGGCTTTCGATCTGGAAGCGGTTGAACAGCGGCACGCTGTCTTCGTACAGCTTGACCTTGCTGGCGTACTGCGGCATCACCTGGCGGATGAAGGTCAGGGCTTCTTCCTGGGCATCGATGCTGTCGATCAGCACTTCACCGATGTCCTGGCGCAGGTAGTCGCGGATGGCGCGGATGATGACGTTGCTTTCCTGGTAGATCAGGAATGGCGCGGCGCGGTCCTGGGACGCTTCCTTGATGGCGGTCCACAGTTGCAGCAGGTAGTCGAGGTCCCACTGCATTTCTTCGCTGCTGCGGCCAAGGCCGGCAGTGCGCACGATCAGGCCCATGTCGCCCGGTACGGTCAGGCCGTTCAGGGCTTCACGCAGTTCGTTGCGCTCTTCGCCTTCGATGCGGCGGGAGATGCCACCGGCGCGCGGATTGTTCGGCATCAGCACCAGGTAGCGGCCGGCCAGGCTGATGAAGGTAGTGAGGGCGGCGCCTTTGTTGCCACGCTCTTCCTTCTCGACCTGGACGATGACTTCCTGGCCTTCGCTCAGTACTTCCTTGATGTTGACCCGCCCTTCGGGGGTTTTCTTGAAGTATTCGCGGGAGATTTCTTTCAGCGGCAGGAAGCCGTGACGTTCGGAGCCGAAGTCGACGAAGGCGGCTTCGAGGCTGGGTTCGATGCGGGTGATCTTGCCTTTGTAGATGTTGGCCTTTTTCTGCTCGCGCGCGCCGGACTCGATGTCCAGGTCGTAGAGACGTTGGCCGTCCACCAGGGCTACACGCAACTCTTCGGGTTGAGTCGCGTTAATCAGCATTCTTTTCATGTTGTACCGTCGGTTTCCGGGCTGCCGGAAACGGCGTTCGGCACACACGACGTCTCATGGTCGGTGCCAAGGTGCGCAAAGGGTGGCCGGGCCACCCCCGTGTCGAGCAACGTTCGGCACCAGCCGGTTGCCCAGCCTGCCGTTGTCGCGACGACGCGTCCTGTTTGCTGCGGTGCCAACAAGGCCCCGGTGGCTTCGAATTGGAATCCGAATCAACCAAGCGGGCCTTGTGCACTCAGTCAGGAGGAGGAATCAACCGTCAGCCGTGGACGCCCGGGGGCATCTGTTCAGGACCTTATCCGCTCGCCAGCCGTTCAGTGGGCTGGTGGGCCGGACGCGGTGCTACACGGTCCGAGGGCTGTGCATCTCCACCCTGCACGTATCCCTGATAATTCGGGTGCTGCCGCGCGCTGAATCCGCAACGGGTTGCATTTTTCGCCAGCGCAGGTTCTGCGCTGGCGCCATTCATGTCCAAGGCAGGTATTTCCGAAGCATTCGCCGGGCGTTGCGTGGAAGCGACGGGGCGGGCAGAGGTGCAGCGAAAAGAATCGGGTAAGCAGGTGAAACACCGCACTTGTCGTTTTTTTCGGTCTTCTCTACACAGCGCTGGTGGCGATTCCAGGCAATTCGGTAAACTGGCGAAAACCCCGTAGGACGGCCTCGCGTCCTGGAGAATTGCGTTGGTCAGGGGCCGGCTGGAAGCCTGGTGCCGCTGGCCTGCCGCTTTTGGCGGCGTTCGCGACTATAGCAGCAATGATTAAGTGCTTCAATTCCATAAAAAATTGTTATGATCCCGCCATGACGACCAATACCCCTCCGACTTCCGGCGTTCAGCTGATCGAAGTCGCGCCGGAACTTGCCGGCCAACGCATCGACAATTTCCTCATCACGGCCCTCAAGGGCGTGCCCAAGACCTTGGTCTACCGCATCCTGCGCAAGGGTGAAGTACGGGTCAACAAGGGGCGCGTCAAGCCAGAGTACAAGATCCAGGCCGGCGATATCGTGCGGGTACCGCCCGTCCGCCTGCCGGAACGTGACGAACCGGCGCCGGTGGCCCAGGGCCTGCTGCAGCGCCTGGAGGCGGCCATCGTCTACGAAGACAAGGCGCTGATCGTGATGAACAAGCCGGCCGGCATCGCCGTGCATGGCGGCAGCGGCCTGAGTTTCGGCGTGATCGAGGCGCTGCGCCAGTTGCGCCCGGACGCCAAGGAGCTGGAGCTGGTGCATCGCCTGGACCGCGATACCTCCGGCCTGCTGATGATCGCCAAGAAGCGCAGCATGCTGCGCCACTTGCACGCCGCGCTGCGCGGTGATGGTGTCGACAAGCGCTACATGGCGCTGGTGCGCGGCCATTGGCCGACCTCGAAGAAGCAGGTCAGTGCGCCGTTGCTCAAGAGCAACCTGCGTTCCGGCGAGCGCATGGTCGAGGTGAACGACGAGGGCAAAGAGGCGCTGACCCTGTTCCGCGTGCTGCGCCGCTTCGGCGAGTTCGCCACCATTGTCGAGGCGCGCCCGATCACCGGTCGTACTCACCAGATCCGCGTGCACACCCTGCATGCCGGGCATATGATCGCTGGCGACAGCAAATATGGCGACGAAGACTTCAGCCGCGAGATTCGCGACCTGGGCGGCAAGCGCCTGTTCCTGCATGCCTACGCGCTGACCGTGCCGCTGCCGGACGGTGGTGAGCTGAAGCTCGAAGCGCCGGTGGATGAAGTCTGGGCGAAAACCGTTGAGCGTCTGAGTGCGTCCTGACCTATGAAAAAAGGCTATGAGCTACTGATCTTCGACTGGGACGGCACCTTGGCCGACTCTATCGGGCGTATCGTCGAGGCCATGAACGCCGCCGCCGAGCGTGCCGGTGAGGCGCAAAGCAGCGAGGCTGCGGTCAAGGGCATCATCGGCCTGGCCCTGGGCGAGGCGATCCACACCCTGTACCCGCACCTGGCGCCGGCGCAGGTCGAAAGCTTCCGTCAGCACTATGCCGATATCTACATGGCTCTGGACCAGCAGCCGTCGCCGCTGTTCGAGGGTGTGGTCGAGTCGCTGGATGCCTTCCGTGCCGAGGGTTACCGCCTGGCGGTGGCCACCGGCAAGGCGCGTCGTGGGCTGGACCGGGTGCTCAAGGCCAATGGCTGGGAGCAGTTCTTCGACATCACCCGCGCTGCCGACGAGACCCGCGGCAAGCCGCATCCGCGGATGCTCGAGGAAATCCTCGGCCATTGCGCTGTCGAACCGGGGCGCGCGCTGATGGTTGGCGATTCGGCATTCGACCTGCAGATGGCCAGCAATGCCGGCATGCATTCGGTGGCCGTGGGCTATGGTGCCATGTCGTTGCAGGCGCTGGCCGAGTTTGGTCCGCAGGTGTGCATTGATCATTTCTCCCAGTTGCGTGAGTGGCTGGGTGGTTCCGCAATTCCATTTCCAAGGTAGGTAAGCATGGCAGACGAATGGAAAGCCCCCGAGGCCGAACCCGAGGAGCGCGAAGAGCGCAAGAGCTGGAAGCTGCTGGAAAAGACCCTGCTGGCAGGTGTTCAGGAGCAGCGACGGGCGCGACGCTGGGGGATCTTCTTCAAGTTGCTGACCTTCGTCTACCTGTTCGGCATCCTGGCCTTGTTCACACCGTTGATGGACATGGACAAGGCGGCGTCGCGCAGTGCCAGCCATACCGCGCTGGTCGAGGTGCGCGGGGTGATTGCCGACCAGGAGCCTGCCAGTGCCGACAATATCGTCAAGAGCCTGCGCGAGGCCTTCAAGGACAGCAAGACCAAGGCTGTGGTGATGCGTATCAACAGCCCGGGCGGCAGCCCGGTGCAGTCGGGTTACGTGTATGACGAAATCCGCCGCTTGCGTGCCGAATACCCGGCTATCAAGCTGTATGCGGTCATCACCGACCTTGGCGCTTCCGGTGCCTACTACATCGCCAGTGCGGCGGACGAGATCTATGCCGACAAGGCCAGTCTGGTGGGCTCGATTGGTGTGACAGCGGCTGGTTATGGCTTTGTCGGCACCATGGAGAAGCTAGGTGTGGAGCGGCGTACCTACACTGCGGGCGAGCACAAGGCCTTCCTCGATCCGTTCTCGCCGCAGAAGCCGGAAGAGACCGAGTTCTGGCAGGGCGTGCTGAACACCACGCACCAGCAGTTCATTGCCATGGTCAAGCAGGGGAGGGGTGATCGGCTCAAGGACAAGGAGCACCCGGAGCTGTTCAGTGGCCTGGTCTGGTCGGGTGAGCAGGCCAAGGAGCTGGGCCTGGTGGATGGGCTGGGCAGTGCCAGCTATGTGGCGCGTGAGATCGTGGGTGAGAAGGAGCTGGTGGACTTCACTGTGCAGGAATCGGCGCTCGATCGCTTCTCCAAGCGCGTGGGGGCCAGCGTGGCTGAGCGCCTGGCGATGTGGATGGGGTTCCAGGGGCCGCAGTTGCGCTGAGGGTTCGTCGCCCGTTTTGCTGTGTTTGTGAGATCGAGCGCCGCCCGCGCGGCGCATCGCGAGCGAAGCTCGCTCCTACATCTGTTTCGGGCCAATTATTCCTGAGGGTGCAGGCGTGCGGCCCCTTGGCTTCCGTCTCGATATCGTGTCGGGCAAACAGGGCGGTCGCGCGCGCTGGCGCAGGCGTTACTGGCCCGAAACAAATGTAGGAGCGAGCTTCGCTCGCGATGCGCCGCGCGGGCGGCGCTCGATCTCGCAGGCGCTAAAAATCTCAAGGCGGGTTACGGAATCACCACCCCTTCCTTGGTCAACATATCCACCAGCCGAATCAGCGGCAGCCCAATCAGGCTGGTCGCATCGCACCCGTGT
>NZ_JAFGYJ010000010.1:30057-74268 GCF_017490805.1 Pseudomonas sp. 43(2021) | reverse complement strand
TCGGCGCTCGATCTCGCAGGCGCTAAAAATCTCAAGGCGGGTTACGGAATCACCACCCCTTCCTTGGTCAACATATCCACCAGCCGAATCAGCGGCAGCCCAATCAGGCTGGTCGCATCGCACCCGTGTGTGCTCTGGAACAAACTCACCCCCAGCCCCTCCGCCTTGAAACTCCCGGCGCAGTCCAGCGGCTGTTCTGCCGCCACGTAGCGCTCCACCCGCTCCCGGTCCAGTTCGCGCAGGGTCACGGTAAACGGCACGCAGTCCACCTGGCAGTGCCCGGTGGCGCTGTTCAGCAATGCCAACCCGGTCAGGAAGCTCACCTGCTGCCCGCTGCACTCCAGCAGCTGCTCGCAGGCCCGCTCGAACGTATGTGGTTTGCCCAGTACCTGTTCGCCTAGCACCGCAACCTGGTCCGAGCCGATGATCAGGTGCTCGGGGTGGCTGCCCGCCAGGGCTTCGGCTTTTTGCCTGGCCAGCCGGCGCACCAGCTCCACCGCGGGTTCGTCATCCAGGCGCCGCTCGTCTATGTCGGGGCTTGCCCAGGTGAAGGGCAGGCGCAGGCGCGCGAGCAGTTCGCGGCGATAGGCAGAGCTGGAAGCCAGTAACAGAGGAAGCATGGTAGACTCCTGAATCAGTTGAACAAATTCTATCACGCACGATGCCGCCGAATTTCCTTTGACAGGGGCGGGGGGCATCCCTAGAATGCTGCGCCTATGTTGAATGACCCGATTCCACCTCACGTTGACCCGCGCAAATTAGCCGATCGTGGCGTAACCATTAACGGTTCGCTGCAACTCGCTGATTTGGAAAGACTCTGCGACCCGCTTTCCGACAATGTCGGTACGGTGCAGGCGAAGTTCGATTTTGAACGAGATGAACAGCACGTGGTGGTTATCCACAGCGAGCTGGACGTCGAAGTCAAGATGGTTTGCCAGCGTTGTCTTGAGCTGGTCACCCTGCCGATCCACAGCGAATGTACGTACGCCGTGGTGAAGGAGGGTGCGAATACCCAGTCGTTGCCGAAAGGCTATGACGTGCTGGAACTGGGCGAAGATCCTTTGGATCTGCAGGCATTGGTCGAGGAAGAGCTTTTGCTTGCCTTGCCAATCGTGCCTGCTCACCATCCGGAAGAATGCCAGCAGCCGGCGGGCGCAGACGAGCCCGAATCGAGCAAGGACGAGGTATCGCGGTCCAACCCGTTCAGTGTTTTGGCGCAGTTAAAGCGTGACCCAAACGTTTAGGAGTTAATCAATTATGGCTGTTCAGCAGAACAAAAAATCCCGCTCTGCCCGTGACATGCGCCGTTCGCACGACGCCCTGTCGGAAAACGCGCTGTCGGTAGAGAAAACCACCGGTGAAGTTCACCTGCGTCACCACGTTTCGCCAGAAGGCGTATACCGTGGTCGCAAAGTGGTCGACAAGGGCGCTGACGAGTAATCCTTGTCCGCTCAGATCATCGCGATCGACGCAATGGGCGGGGACTTCGGTCCCCGCAGCATTGTCCAGGCTAGCATTGCCTGCCTTTCGGCTACCCCCTCGCTGCACCTGACCCTCGTCGGTCAACCCTCCCTCCTAGAAGATCTTGTCAGCGGCCTTGCGGCTGCGGATCGCGCGCGCCTGCAGATCGTGGCCGCAAGCGAGGTGGTCGGCATGGACGAACGGCCATCCCAGGCGCTGCGCGGCAAGCCGGACTCGTCGATGCGCATCGCCCTCGAACTGGTGCGCGACGGCAAGGCCCAGGCCTGCGTCAGTGCCGGCAACACCGGGGCGCTGATGGCGCTGTCGCGTTTCGTGCTCAAGACGCTGCCGGGTATCGACCGACCGGCGATGGTGGCGGCGATCCCGACCCAGACCGGCTACTGCCAGTTGCTCGACCTGGGCGCCAATGTCGACTGCAGCGCTGAAAACCTCTACCAGTTCGCCGTGATGGGCTCGGTGGCCGCCCAGGCCCTGGGTGTGCAGCGGCCGCGCGTGGCGCTATTGAACATCGGTACTGAAGACATCAAGGGCAACCAGCAGGTCAAGCTGGCGGCCAGCCTGTTGCAGAACGCCCGCGGGCTCAACTACATAGGCTTCGTCGAAGGTGACGGGTTGTATCGCGGCGAAGCCGATGTGGTGGTGTGCGACGGGTTCGTCGGCAACATCCTGCTCAAGTCCAGTGAAGGGCTGGCGACGATGATCGGTGCGCGCATCGAGCAGTTGTTCAAGGGCGGCGTGTTGTCGCGGGCAGCCGGGGCCGTGGCCATGCCACTGCTCAAGCGCCTGCAGGCCGACCTGGCGCCGGCGCGGCACAATGGTGCGAGCTTCCTGGGGTTGCAGGGCATCGTCATCAAGAGCCATGGCTCGGCGGGGGTGCAGGGCTTCCAGAGTGCCATCCAGCGGGCGTTGATCGAGATCCAGGAAAACCTGCCGCAGCGCTTGCATGGGCGGCTGGAGGATTTGCTGTTGTAGCCTGTGCCGACACCTTCGCGGGTAAACCCGCTCCCACAGGTGCCCCACGACCTTCAGGCCTGGGGTAACCCTGTGGGAGCGGGTTCACCCGCGAAAGGGCCGTCACTGAAGGAACAAAGACCTTAGGCATATCGCTGATGAAGTGCTTAAATGTGACCGCTTGGTCTGCGTATCCATCCAAGCTTTCAGATTCCGCGCCTGGCCCAGGGCCTGGCGCACCCTATCCGACGACAAGATCATAAGGGCTTGTTCAATGTCTGCATCTCTCGCATTCGTCTTTCCCGGTCAAGGTTCCCAGTCGCTGGGCATGCTCGCCGAGCTCGGCGCCGAGAAGCCAGTGATCATCGAAACCTTCAAGGAAGCGTCCGAGGCACTCGGTTACGACCTGTGGAAGCTGGTCCAGGAAGGCCCGGAAGAGCAACTCAACCAGACCGACAAGACCCAGCCGGCCATCCTCACCGCGTCCATCGCGCTGTGGCGCCTGTGGCTGGAAGAGGGCGGTGCCAGGCCGGCCTTCGTCTCTGGTCACAGCCTGGGTGAATACAGCGCCCTGGTTGCCGCTGGCAGCCTGAGCCTGAAGGATGCCGTGCGCCTGGTCGAGCGCCGTGGTCAGCTGATGCAGGAAGCCGTGCCGGCCGGCCATGGCGCCATGGCCGCCATTCTCGGCCTGGATGACGCCGTGGTCGTGGAAATCTGCGCCGAAGCGGCCGAGGACCAAGTGGTCAGCGCGGTCAACTTCAACTCGCCAGGCCAGGTGGTCATCGCCGGCAACAAGGCCGCCGTCGATCGCGCCATCGAGCTGTGCAAGGCCAAGGGTGCCAAGCGCGCCCTGCCGCTGGCGGTCAGCGTGCCGTCGCACTGCGCGCTGATGAAACCGGCTGCCGAGCGCTTTGCCGAGGCGGTCAACGCCATCGAATGGCAGGCTCCGCAAATTCCTGTGGTGCAGAACGTCACCGCTGCCGTTGCCGCTGATCTCGGCGCCCTCAAGCACGACCTGCTGGCACAGCTGTACCAGCCGGTGCGCTGGGTCGAATGCGTGCAGACCCTGGCCGCGAACGGTGCGGTCAACCTGGTCGAGTGCGGCCCGGGCAAGGTTCTGGCGGGCTTGAACAAGCGTTGCGCCGACGGCGTGACCACCTACAACCTCAATACCCCTGACGCCGTTGCCGCCACCCGCGCGGCACTGGCCTGATTTGGAGAAGCTTGCATGAGCCTGCAAGGTAAAGTTGCACTGGTCACCGGCGCCAGCCGTGGCATTGGCCAGGCCATCGCCCTCGAACTGGGTCGCCAGGGCGCGACCGTGATCGGCACCGCCACTTCGGCTTCCGGCGCCGAGCGCATTGCTGCCACCCTGAAAGAGCACGGCATCGCCGGTACTGGCATGGAACTGAACGTGACCAGCGCCGAATCGGTTGAGGCTGTACTGGCCGCCATCGGTGAGCAGTTCGGCGCACCGGCCATCCTGGTCAACAACGCCGGTATCACCCGCGACAACCTCATGCTGCGCATGAAGGACGACGAGTGGTTCGACGTGATCGATACCAATCTGAACAGCCTCTACCGTCTGTCCAAGGGTGTGCTGCGCGGCATGACCAAGGCGCGTTGGGGTCGTATCATCAGCATCGGCTCGGTCGTCGGTGCCATGGGCAACGCCGGCCAGGCCAACTACGCGGCCGCCAAGGCCGGCCTGGAAGGCTTCAGTCGCGCCCTGGCGCGTGAAGTGGGCTCGCGTGGCATCACCGTCAACTCGGTGACTCCGGGCTTCATCGACACCGACATGACCCGCGAGCTGCCAGAAGCGCAGCGCGAAGCCCTGCAGACCCAGATCCCGCTGGGCCGCCTGGGCCAGGCCGACGAAATTGCCAAGGTGGTTTCGTTCCTGGCATCCGACGGCGCAGCCTACGTTACCGGCGCCACCGTGCCGGTCAACGGCGGGATGTACATGTAACACTGCAACTCAATGTGACGGATTTCGTAAAAAAAGAGTCATACTGCGAGCCTAAAATCCGTTATAAAGCTGCAACCAGATTCCAGGCAGCGGGTGTGGTGACTGGTGTGAAAGTGCGTTTAGCTTGAAAAGCGAACGTCTTTCTATAAAATTAGCCACCGGCCAGCTGCCTGACATATGTCCATTAGGAGTGAAAACTAGGTATGAGCACCATCGAAGAACGCGTCAAGAAAATCGTCGCCGAGCAACTGGGCGTCAAGGAAGAGGAAGTGACTCTCGAGAAGTCCTTCGTCGATGACCTGGGTGCCGATTCGCTTGACACCGTTGAGCTGGTGATGGCTCTGGAAGAGGAATTCGAGACCGAAATCCCTGACGAAGAAGCCGAGAAGATCACTACCGTTCAAGCTGCTGTAGACTACGTCAAAAGCCACCAGGCCTAAGACGCTGTAGTCGACGCTTCTTGTCGGGAAAAACCGCACTGCCTTTGCCGGCGTGCGGTTTTTTCTTTGCGAGCGCCCTGCATTTTGCAGGTCGGCCTCGTTCACCGAGCACCTAGAGCTTGTTGCCATTTCATTCCATTGCTTGTAATGCAATGGCAAGAAACTCTGTGATTAGAAAAAGGAGAGTACTGTGTCGCGTAGACGCGTCGTGGTCACCGGTATGGGTATGCTGTCGCCACTGGGTACCGATGTACCGAGCACCTGGCAGGGCATTCTGGCTGGCCGCAGTGGCATCGGTCCGATCGAACACACGGACCTGTCTGCCTACTCCACCCGTTTTGGCGGCTCGGTGAAAGGCTTCGAGGTCGAGCAATACCTGTCGGCCAAAGAGGCCCGCAAACTCGATCTGTTCATCCAGTACGGCCTGGCGGCAGGGTTCCAGGCGGTGCGTAATGCCGGCCTGGAAGTCACCGACGCCAACCGCCAGCGTATTGGTGTGGCCATGGGCTCGGGTATCGGTGGCCTGACCAACATCGAAGAAACCAGCCGCACCCTGCACGATTCGGGGCCGCGTCGTATTTCGCCGTTCTTCGTGCCAGGCTCGATCATCAACATGATCTCCGGCTTCCTGTCGATCCACCTGGGGTTGCAAGGGCCGAACTACGCCATTGCCACTGCCTGCACCACGGGCACCCATTGCATCGGCATGGCTGCGCGCAACATCGCTTACGGTGAAGCCGACGTGATGATCGCCGGCGGCGCCGAAATGGCCGCCTGCGGCCTCGGCATGGGCGGTTTCGGTGCCTCGCGTGCACTGTCCACCCGCAACGACGAGCCAAGCCGGGCAAGCCGCCCATGGGACAAGGGCCGTGACGGCTTCGTGCTGTCCGACGGTGCCGGTGCCCTGGTGCTCGAAGAGCTGGAGCATGCCCAGGCACGCGGCGCGACCATCTATGCCGAGCTGGTCGGCTTTGGCATGAGCGGCGACGCCTACCACATGACTTCGCCACCCGACACCGGTGAAGGCGCTGCCCGCTGCATGGCCAACGCCCTGCGCGATGCCGGCATCCAGCCGGAAGAGGTCAGCTACATCAACGCCCACGGCACCTCGACCCCGGCGGGCGACGTGGCCGAAGTGGCGGCGATCAAGCGCGTGTTCGGTGAGCATGCCTACAAGCTGGCGGTCAGCTCGACCAAGTCGATGACCGGCCACCTGCTGGGCGCCGCCGGTGCCGTGGAAGCGATCTTCAGCGTGCTGGCGATCAACAGCCAGATGGCTCCGCCCACCATCAACCTGGACGAGCCGGACGAAGGCTGCGACCTCGACTTCGTGCCGCACCAGGCGCGCAGCATGCCGATCGATGTGGTGCTGTCCAACTCGTTCGGCTTTGGTGGCACCAACGGTTCGCTGGTATTCCGCCGGTTCGCCGGTTGATGCACAGCTGGATCGATGGCCAGCCGGCGGCTGCAGTCAACCTGCAGAACCGCGGCCTGGCCTACGGCGATGGCCTGTTCGAGACCATCGCCGTGCGCGGCGGCCGGCCCAGCCTGCTGGACGGCCATCTTGCACGCCTGGCGCTGGGTTGCCAGCGCCTGGCGATCAGCGCCGACCTGGCGCTGGTGCGCGACGAACTCCTGCGCTATGCCAGCCAGCTCGGTGATGGTGTGGCCAAACTCATCATTACCCGTGGCGACAGCCAGCGCGGTTACGCCCCGGTTGCCGGTGTCGCGCCGCGACGTATCCTGCAGGGCAGCCCGTTGCCCAGCTATCCTGTCGAACATGCCGAACGCGGCGTGCGCTTGTTCCCGTGCCAGACCCGGCTTGGGGAACAACCGCTGCTGGCTGGCCTCAAACATCTCAACCGCCTGGAGCAGGTACTGGCCCGTGCCGAATGGCAGGACAGCGAACATGCCGAAGGCCTGATGCGTGACGGGCAGGGCAGGGTGATCGAAGGGGTGTACAGCAATCTGTTCCTGGTGCGCGATGGCGTACTGCTCACGGCCGATCTCAGCCGCTGTGGCGTCGCTGGCGTGATGCGGGCTGCGTTGCTGGAACAGGCAGCGCTGCAAGGCATCCCGGTGCAGGTCTGCGACTTGCCGTTCGACGCGCTGGAGCAGGCAGATGAAGTATTTGTTTGCAATAGCGTCTACGGTGTCTGGCCTGTGCGTGGCGTTGCCGCGCTAAACTGGTCGCCGGGCCCGCTCACCCGTAAACTGCAGGCCGTTGCCCGTACGTTACTGGAAACCTGAATTCGTGAGACGTAAATTCCTGCTGCTGCTGGAAATGGGCTTGATCCTCGCCGGCCTGGCTGTGGGCTGGTCGGCCTGGAAGGTCAACTCGGTCCTGGAGCAGCCCCTGCACGTCACGCAGGAGCGCCTGCTCGACGTGCCCAATGGCACCACCCCCAACCGCATGTTCTATCGCATGCAGAACGAAGGGTTGCTCGACGACGCCGTCTGGTTGCGCCTGTACTGGCGCTTCAACATGGCCGGCACGCCCCTGCACACCGGCGAGTACCGCCTGACCCCCGGCATGACCGTGGAGCAGCTGTTCGATGCCTGGCGTCGGGCTGATGTGGTGCAGTACAACCTGACCCTGGTCGAAGGCTGGACCTTCCGCCAGGTGCGCTCGGCTGTGGCCAAGCATGAAAAGATCAAGCACACCCTGGACGGCCTGTCCGACGCGGAAGTCATGGACAAGCTCGGCCATACCGGCGTGTTCCCCGAGGGGCGCTTCTTCCCGGACACCTACCGCTTCGTGCGCGGCATGAGCGATGTCGAGTTGCTGCAGCAGGCCTATATGCGCCTGGATGAAGTGCTGGCCAAGGAGTGGGCCGAGCGCACCACCGACCTGCCATACCGTGACCCGTACCAGGCGCTAATCATGGCCTCGCTGGTGGAGAAGGAAACCGGCATTCCCCAGGAGCGCGGGCAGATCGCCGGGGTTTTCGTACGGCGCCTGCGCCTGGGCATGATGCTGCAGACCGACCCGACGGTGATCTACGGCATGGGTGAGCGCTACAATGGCAAGATCACCCGCGCCGACCTGCGCGAGCCGACGCCGTACAACACCTACACCATCACCGGCCTGCCGCCGACCCCGATTGCCATGGTCGGCCGCGAGGCGATTCACGCGGCGCTCAACCCGTCCGATGGCACCAGCCTGTACTTCGTCGCCCGTGGCGATGGCAGCCATGTGTTTTCCGACGACCTCGACGACCACAACTCGGCGGTGCGCGAGTTCCAGCTCAAGCGCCGTGCGGACTACCGCTCCAGCCCTGCGCCGCAATCGCAGCCAGAGCCACAGCCGGGTGCCGGCGAGGCCGAACAGCCCGAGGCGCCTGAGGACGATTCTACTGCGCAGCCAGCGCCCGATCAGCCGCCTGTGCAGGACGCCCCTGCCGGCGGCGCGCAAGCGGCCGAACGGCCGATGCCTGACGAACAACATTAAGGACTGCCCGTGAGCGGCTTGTTTATTACTTTGGAAGGCCCCGAAGGCGCGGGCAAGAGCACCAACCGCGACTACCTGGCTGCACGCCTGCGTGAGCAGGGGCTGGACGTGGTGCTCACCCGTGAACCCGGCGGTACGCCGCTGGCCGAAAAGGTGCGTGAGCTGCTGTTGGCGCCCAGCGACGAAAGCATGGCGGCCGACACCGAGTTGCTGCTGGTGTTCGCTGCGCGTGCACAGCACCTGGCCCAGGTGATTCGTCCGGCGCTGGCCCGCGGGGCTGTCGTTTTGTGTGACAGATTTACCGATGCCACATACGCCTATCAGGGAGGCGGGCGCGGTTTGCCAGTGGAGCGTATCGCTACTCTGGAGCAATTCGTCCAGGGCGACCTGCGCCCGGACCTGACCCTGGTCTTCGACCTGCCGGTCGAGGTGGGCCTGGCCCGTGCCGCCGCCCGTGGCCGCCTGGACCGTTTCGAGCAGGAAGGCCAGGGGTTCTTCGAAGCGGTGCGCCAGGCCTACCTGCAACGCGCCGGGCGGGAACCGCAGCGCTATAGCCTGCTCGATGCCGCCCAGCCTCTGGAAGCCGTGCAGCGTGCCATCGATGCGCTGCTGCCAGGCATCGTGGAGCGTTGCCGTGGCTGAGGCCTATCCTTGGCAGGAGGCCCTCTGGCAGCAACTGGCCGGCCGTAGCCAGCACGCTCACGCCTACCTGCTGCATGGGTCGCAGGGGATTGGCAAGCGCGCCCTGGCCGAGCGCCTGATGGCCCGCCTGCTGTGCCAGCACCCACAAGGCCTGGAGGCCTGTGGCGAGTGCAAGTCCTGCTTGCTGCTCAAGGCCGGCAGCCACCCGGACAACTTTGTCCTCGAGCCCGAAGAAGCCGACAAGCCGATCAAGGTCGACCAGGTGCGCGAGCTGGTGGCCTTCGTGGTGCAGACTGCGCAGCTGGGTGGGCGCAAGGTGGTGCTGATCGAGCCGGTGGAGGCGATGAACGTCAACGCCTCCAACGCCCTGCTCAAGAGCCTCGAGGAGCCCTCTGGCGATACCGTGTTGCTGCTGGTCACCCACCAGCCCAGCCGCCTGTTGCCGACCATCAAGAGCCGTTGCCAGCAGGTGGCCTGCCCGCAGCCCAGCCTGGCCCAGAGCCAGGCCTGGCTGGCCGGCGCGCTGCCCGACAGTGACGAGGCCGAGCGCGACGAGTTGCTGACCCTGGCGGCCGGTTCGCCGCTGATGGCCGTCAGCCTGCAGGCGCAAGGCGTGCGCGAGCAGCGCGCGCTGGTCACCGACGGGGTGAAGAAGCTGCTCAAGCAGCAGCAATCGCCCAGCCAGCTCGCCGATGCCTGGAGCGGTGTGCCGCTGTTGCTGCTGTTCGACTGGTTCTGCGATTGGGCGCACCTGATCCTGCGCTACCAATTGACCCAGGACGAGGAGGGGCTAGGCTTGGCCGATATGCGCAAGGTGGTGCAGTACCTGGCGCAGAAGAGCCGCCAGGCCAAGGTGCTGGAGGTGCAGGCGTGGATACTGGAACAGCGCCAGAAGGTGCTGGGCAAGGCCAACCTCAACCGTGCGTTGTTGCTTGAATCGTTGCTGGCCCATTGGCTGCAACTGCCGGGCGCCCGCTGATTTCCCATTTTTCATGTGTGTTGTTATCCCATGCTCGTAGATTCCCATTGCCACCTCGACCGTCTTGACCTGAGCGCCCATCAGGGCTCCCTTGATGCTGCCCTGCAGGCGGCGCGTGAGCGCGGGGTCGGGCATTTTCTGTGTATTGGCGTCAGTGCCGAGAATGCTGGCGCGGTGAAGGCGCTGAGCGAGCGGTACGCCGATGTCGATTGCTCGGTGGGCGTACACCCGCTGGACCTGGCGCCGGGCGAAACGCCGGCGCTGGAATGGCTGCTGCGCGAACTGGCTCACCCACATGTGGTGGCCATTGGTGAAACCGGGCTGGATTACCACTACGAGCCGGAGGCTGCAGAGCTGCAGCAGGCGTCGTTCCGCCTGCATCTGGAGGCCTCGCGACAGACCGGCAAGCCTGTGATCGTGCACACCCGTGCGGCGCGTGCCGATACCTTGGCGCTGCTGCGCGAGGCCAACCTGCCGCAGGCTGGCGTGCTGCACTGCTTCACCGAAGACTGGGACATGGCCAAGGCGGCGCTTGACCTGGGGTATTACATTTCGTTGTCTGGCATCGTTACCTTCCGCAATGCCGATGCCCTGCGTGAAGTGGCGCGGCAGGTACCGGTAGATCGGTTGCTGGTGGAGACGGATTCGCCGTATCTGGCGCCGATTCCGCACCGGGGCAAGCCGAATTTGCCACAGTACGTGCGTGAGGTGGCGGAGTACGTCGCTTCGTTGCGCGGGGCCAGTTATGAGCAGTTGGCTGAGCAGACAACGGCGAATTTCAAGCGCTTGTTCCCGTTGGCGCGGGTGGGCTGATTCGCAGGGTTGGTATTGCGTGAGGGCCACCAGGGGCTCGCCATAGCAGTTTTAGCGCCTGTGAGATCGAGCGCCGCCCGCGCGGCGCATCGCGAGCGAAGCTCGCTCCTACATTTTTTCGGGCCAATTATTCCTGTGGGATTTGCGCGCGAACGCCTTGGCGCATGGCTCGATATCGCGTCGTACAAACAAGGCGGTCGCGCGCGCTGGCACAGGCGATGCTGGCCCGAAACAGATGTAGGAGCGAGCTTCGCTCGCGATGCGCCGCGCGGGCGGCGCTCGATTTCACAGGCGCTGCAAAACTTGAGGCAGGCACCTGGTAGCCCGCCTGCAATCCTCCTCGAAACACCCAAAAAAAACCCGGGTTCTGGGGGGGGAATCCGGGTTAAGACCATTAGGAGTAAAACAAAGGTACGCGGTCCCTGAGCACCTTTATCGGCGCGCCACTTGGGGGGGATGCGCCGCGCCAACACTTCAAGTATTGGTCAGGTTTGGCGCAGTGCCAGTGCATATTGGTCGTTTTTTAAACAGATTTGGAATACGCCGACGTTTCATTCCTCCCGCAGCGCATGGCCGTATGCATCGTGAAACACAGACATGCGTGGATGATCCGTGCAATTTCCCGCAAGTTAGGCATAATAAACCGCTTCGATTGTCATCCAGTCCTTCCTATGCAGAAAGAACCTCGTAAGGTCCGTGAGTTTCGCCGCCGCGAACAGGAAATCCTCGACACCGCGCTCAAGCTGTTTCTCGAACAGGGTGAAGACAGCGTCACCGTCGAGATGATCGCTGACGCCGTGGGCATCGGCAAAGGCACGATCTACAAGCACTTCAAGTCCAAGGCGGAGATCTACCTGCGCCTGATGCTCGACTACGAGCGTGACCTGAACGCGCTGTTGCATTCGGCCGACGTCGACCGCGACAAGGAAGCCCTGTCGCGAGCCTACTTCGAGTTCCGCATGCGCGACCCGCAGCGTTACCGGCTGTTCGACCGCCTGGAAGAAAAGGTGGTCAAGGGCAACCAGGTGCCGGAAATGGTCGAGCAGTTGCACAGCATTCGTGCCTCCAACTTCGACCGCCTGACCCAGTTGATCAAGGGCCGTATCAGCGAAGGCAAGCTCGAAGACGTGCCGCCGTACTTCCACTATTGCGCCGCCTGGGCGCTGGTGCACGGTGCCGTGGCGCTGTACCACTCGCCGTTCTGGAGCAATGTGCTGGAGGATCAGGAAGGCTTCTTCCAGTTCCTGATGGACATTGGCGTGCGCATGGGCAACAAGCGCAAGCGCGATCCCGAACCTTCCAACTGAGATAGTGCAGGCTCTCCCTGAAGCCTGCCAGTCAGCGTTATTGGGGCTGTGCAGCAGCCCCATGACTGACAAGCCTGCTCCCGTGACGGCACGGCGACACCGACAGCGGCAAAAAGGATAGGGGCTTGCAAAAACCTGATTTATGAGTCAGGTTTTGCCAGCCCTCATCATCCATGCCGGAGTCATTCATGATCGTCGATCGTCAAGGCAGGCGTTTTCGCAACCTGCGCGTCAGCCTGACGGCTGCCTGTAATTATGCCTGCACCTACTGCGTACCAGACGGCAAGCGCCTGGTGGCAGCGCAGGACGAGCTGCCGGCGGATGCCCTGGCCCGTGGCGTGGCCTACCTGATCGAAGCCGCCGGCATCGAGCGCTTGCGCATCACCGGCGGTGAGCCATTGGTCAGCCCGCGCCTGGATGCCTTCCTGGCTGCCGTGGCCAAGCTCGACCTTGAGGATATCTCGCTGACCACCAATGGCCAGCTGCTGGCGCGCAAGCTGCCCCAGTTGCAGGCGGCCGGTATCCGCCGGCTGAACGTTTCCCTCGATACCCTCGACCCGCAGGCCTTCCGCCGCATTGCCCGGGGTGGCGATCTGGCCAGTGTGCTGGCGGGTATGGAGCAGGCCAGTGCCCTGGGCATGCAAATCAAGGTGAACATGGTGCCGATGCGCGGGCACAACCTCGAGCAGGTGCTGCCACTGCTGGATTACTGCCTTGAGCGCGGCTTCGAACTGCGCTTCATCGAACTCATGCGCATGGGCCACCTGGCCCGTGACCACAACGCCTTCCTGCAACAGTTCGTCGGCCTCGACCAGTTGCTCGCACTGATCGCTGGCAAGCATGCCTATGCCCAGGTCGACGCGCCGCTGGACGCCACCGCCTTGCGTTATCAGATCCCTGGCAAAGGCCACTTCGGCGTGATCGCCAACGAAAGCGTACCGTTCTGCCGCACCTGCTCGCGGCTGCGCCTGTCCTCCACGGGCTGGCTGCATGGCTGCCTGTCGTCGGGCAATCGCCATTTCGTCGGCGACCTGCTGGAAAAGCCGCGTCATCAGGCGCTACCGGCCCTGCAGCGCTTGCTGGTGAAGGCCTTGGCAGACAAGCAGGATCTGGCGTTTTCCGGTGGTGTGATGGTGATGAAGGTGATCGGTGGCTGAAGCTGGCGCAAAAGCTGCATCCGCCGGCTATTCGCCGGTTTTTCGTCGCCGGCCACTGGAGGAAAGATGCGTAGCCTGGTTTTGCTGCTGGCGCTGATGGCGCTGGGCGGTTGCATGAATGTCAGCGACATGGGCGAGGGCGTTCGTTATCACATGAGCGATGCCGGTCTGCTGGACCACAGCGATACCCGTCGCACCCTGTCGATCCGCCTGCAGCCCGATTCGTTCATCTTCATCGGCCAGGGTGCGTTCGTGCCACCGGGCAAGGGGCCGGTGCCACGGCAGAACGTGGTGGCCGAGCAAGCCTTCAAGAGTTTTGTCGAGTATTTCCCGCTGGTGCGTCGCGCCCAGGGCCCGCTGGGTCTGGAAGAGGCCATCGCCCAGGCGCGTTCGGTGGGGGCCGACTACGTGCTGTACACCCGCTTTGCCCGTACCGACGACCGAATCGGCAATGGCGACGAGTGGTATGACGAACAGGCGGTCGACCGCCTGGGCTGGGACACCGGTGTGGTGCAGATGATGCTGATCGAAACCAGCACCCGCTACCTGATCGACACAGCGCGTATCAAGAGCCGTGGCGGTTTGTTGACGTTCCACGATAACACCCCGGAGGATTTGCTTGGCGCGCCGATGCGCGAGTACGCTCGTAGCCTTCTGGGTGTGAGTGAATGAGGCAAGCGTGATGAGCGATTCCGGCAAGGCCAATGATCTTCTGGCGCAGATCCCCAAGGCCAAGGGCCTGCCGCCGGTGCATCTGTGGAACCCGGACTTCTGCGGTGACATCGATATGCGCATCGCCCGTGATGGCACCTGGTACTACCTGGGTACGCCGATTGGCCGCAAGCCGATGGTGCGGCTGTTTTCCACCATCATCCGCCGCGATGGCGATGACTACTTCCTGATTACTCCGGTGGAGAAGGTGGGCATCCGCGTTGATGATGCGCCGTTCGTAGCGGTGGCGCTGGACGTGGTGGGGGAGGGGGAGCA
This sequence comes from Pseudomonas sp. 43(2021), assembly GCF_017490805.1. Lineage (NCBI taxonomy): Bacteria > Pseudomonadati > Pseudomonadota > Gammaproteobacteria > Pseudomonadales > Pseudomonadaceae > Pseudomonas > Pseudomonas sp. 43(2021). Next base: position 60,090 of record NZ_JAFGYJ010000010.1, on the reverse strand, counting down.
GCAGGTGCTGCGCTTCACCAGCAATGTCGAGGACCAGGTCGAGGCCGGGCCGGCCAATCCCCTGCGCGTGGTGATCGACCCGGTGACGCAGGAGCCATCGCCGTATGTGCTGATGCGCAGCAACCTTGAAGCGCTGATTCATCGCAATGTGTTCTACCAGTTGGTGGAACTGGCGGTACCGCGTGAGATCGAGGGTGAGCAGTGGCTTGGGGTGTGGAGCCAGGGTGAGTTTTACCCGATCGGGCGTAGCAGCTGAGTTCCCTGTTGCCTGTGCCGGCCTCTTCGCGGGCACAGGCAACGATCGGCCTCTTGGTTTTTCCCCGAATTGGCCATTTGTCTCTCTGCCCCACAGGCCTAACCTGCAGGCAATTGCCATCCAGGAGAAGCCCACCATGAAACCCCTGAGCATCATCCTCTTTGCCCTGCTCGCCGCCCAATCCCCTGTCTGGGCCCATGGCGACGCTGCCGACCAGGTCAAGGTCCTGCAGCAGCAACAACCCTCGAACGCCCCCGGCAAGAACGCCGTGATGCTCACCGTCAGCTACGCCCCCGGCCAGGCGTCACCCGCGCATCAACATCCTGGCGCGGTGATGGCCTACGTGCTGGAAGGGGCAGTGCTATCGAAGCTCAACGGCGAGTCGGAGAAAACCTACAAGGCCGGCGAATACTGGTACGAGGCGCCAGGCACCGTACACAGCGTGTCACGCAACGCCAGCCAGACCCGGCCAGCCAAGCTGCTGGTATGGAGCCTGGTGGAGGAAGGCAAGCCCGTGACCGAGCCACTGAAGAACTGATTGTGAACATAACGAAAAAGCCCCCGGTTGCTTGCGCACCCGGGGGCTTTTTCAATGTTTGGCTCCGCGACCTGGACTCGAACCAGGGACCCAATGATTAACAGTCATTTGCTCTACCGACTGAGCTATCGCGGAATCTGTGCGTATCTTACTGATTGTCAGGGGGAAGTCAAGCCACCCCCTGACAAATCAAGCAGTTACAGTACTTCGACGATGGCCTTGGTGACCACGTGGATGTTGCTCTGGTTCAGCGCGGCAACGGCGATGCGGCCGGTGTCCAGGGCATAGATGCCGAAGTCGTTCTTCAGGCGGGCGACCTGCTCAACGGTCAGGCCCGAGTACGAGAACATGCCGACCTGGCGGCCAACGAAGCTGAAGTCGCGGTTGGCGCCATATTCGGCCAGCAGCGAAACCATCTGCTTGCGCATGCCGTGGATGCGCTCGCGCATTTCGGCCAGTTCGCTTTCCCACATCTGGCGCAGTTCGGCGCTGTTCAGCACGGTGGCGACGATGGTTGCACCGTGGGTCGGCGGGTTGGAGTAGGTGGTGCGGATCACGCGCTTGACCTGCGACAGCACACGGGTGCTCTCGTCTTTGGAGGCGGTGACGATCGACAGCGCACCGACGCGTTCGCCGTACAGCGAGAACGACTTGGAGAACGAGCTGGAAACGAAGAATTCCAGGCCCGACTCGGCAAACAGGCGCACGGCGAAGGCGTCTTCGGCGATACCGTCACCGAAGCCCTGGTAGGCCATGTCGAGGAACGGCACATGGCCCTTGGCCTTGACCACTTCCAGGACGTTTTTCCAGTCATCCAGGCTCAGGTCGACGCCGGTCGGGTTGTGGCAGCAGGCGTGCAGCACCACGATCGAGCCGGACGGCAGGTTGTTCAGGTCTTCGAGCATGCCGGCGCGGTTGACGTCGTTGGTCGGCGCGTCGTAGTAGCGGTAGTTCTGCACCGGGAAGCCGGCCGACTCGAACAGCGCGCGGTGGTTTTCCCAGCTAGGGTCGCTGATGGCAACCACGGCGTTCGGCGACACACGCTTGAGGAAGTCGGCACCAATCTTCAGCGCACCGGTACCGCCGACGGCCTGCACGGTAACCACGCGGCCAGCGGCCAGCAGCGGCGACTCGGCACCGAACAGCAGCTTTTGCACAGCCTGGTCGTAGGTGGCGATGCCGTCGATCGGCAAGTAGCCGCGCGAGGCGTGCTGGGCGGCACGCTGGGTCTCGGCTTCGATCACGGCGCGCAGCAGCGGAATGCGGCCTTCCTCATTGCAGTACACGCCCACGCCCAGGTTGACCTTGTCGGTACGTGGGTCGGCGTTGAATGCTTCGTTGAGGCCCAGGATAGGGTCGCGGGGTGCCAGCTCGACAGCGGAAAACAGGCTCATTGTTACTTTGGCTCTGATTGGAGTGTGATAGGACGTACCCGCTCCAGCCCGAATGCACTGAAGCGGTGCACAAACGGGGAGTCAGTATAGTGATACCGACCGGTCACCGCGACAGTCTGGCGCACCTTTTCCGGTCATTTGCGCAAATATTTTTCTACCATTGGTCTAAATGCCGGGTCCACCGTAACAAGCGCTCACGACTGTGCCTTGAAAGCGCCCCCCGACAGGCGCATTTGGGTATAGACTACTGGCTAAATTTACAGTTACTGCAGCACCGCGAGGTCCGTCATGTCCGAGTTCCAGCTCGTCACCCGTTTCCAGCCGGCCGGCGACCAGCCCGAGGCCATCCGGCAGATGGTCGAAGGCATCGAGGCGGGGCTGTCGCACCAGACACTGCTCGGGGTGACGGGCTCGGGCAAGACCTTCAGCATCGCCAACGTCATCCAGCAGGTGCAGCGCCCGACCCTGGTGCTGGCGCCGAACAAGACCCTGGCCGCGCAGCTGTATGGCGAATTCAAGGCTTTCTTCCCCAACAATGCGGTGGAGTACTTCGTTTCCTACTACGACTACTACCAGCCTGAAGCCTACGTACCGTCGTCCGACACCTTCATCGAGAAGGACGCGTCGATCAACGATCACATCGAGCAGATGCGCCTGTCGGCGACCAAGGCGCTGCTGGAGCGGCGCGACGCAATCATCGTCACCACCGTGTCGTGCATCTACGGCCTGGGTAGCCCGGAGACCTACCTGAAAATGGTCCTGCACGTGGATCGCGGCGACAAGCTCGACCAGCGTGCGCTACTGCGCCGCCTGGCCGACCTGCAATACACCCGCAACGAGATGGACTTCGCCCGCGCCACCTTCCGCGTGCGCGGCGATGTGATCGACATATTCCCGGCAGAATCGGACCTTGAGGCCATCCGCATCGAACTGTTCGATGACGAAGTGGAGAACATCGCTGCCTTCGACCCGCTGACCGGCGAGGTCTTCCGCAAGCTGCCGCGTTTCACCTTCTACCCCAAAAGCCACTATGTCACCCCGCGGGAAACCCTGCTGGAGGCGGTGGAAGGCATCAAGGAGGAACTCAAGGACCGCCTGGAATACCTGCAGAAGGCCAACAAGCTGGTCGAAGCCCAGCGCCTGGAGCAACGCACCCGCTTCGATCTGGAAATGATCCTGGAACTGGGTTACTGCAACGGCATCGAGAACTACTCGCGCTACCTGTCCGGGCGCCCGGCCGGGGCACCGCCACCCACCCTGTACGACTACCTGCCGCCGGATGCGCTGCTGGTGATCGATGAATCCCACGTCAGCGTTCCGCAGGTCGGCGCCATGTACAAGGGCGACCGCTCGCGCAAGGAAACCCTGGTCGAATACGGCTTCCGCCTGCCTTCGGCGCTGGACAACCGGCCGATGCGTTTTGACGAGTGGGAAGATGTCAGCCCGCAGACCATCTTCGTGTCCGCCACCCCGGGCCCCTATGAGGCTGAGCACGCCGGGCGCGTGGTGGAGCAGGTGGTGCGCCCCACCGGCCTGGTCGACCCACAGGTGGAGGTGCGCCCGGCGCTTACCCAGGTGGATGACCTGCTGTCGGAAATCCGCAAGCGCGTGGCGCAGGGCGAACGGGTGCTGGCGACCACGCTGACCAAGCGCATGGCCGAGGACCTGACCGATTACCTGGCCGACCATGACGTGCGGGTGCGTTACCTGCATTCGGACATCGACACCGTCGAGCGGGTGGAGATCATCCGCGACCTGCGCCTGGGTACTTTCGACGTGCTGGTGGGTATCAACCTGCTACGTGAAGGCCTGGACATGCCCGAGGTGTCGCTGGTGGCGATCCTCGATGCCGACAAGGAAGGTTTCCTGCGCTCCGAGCGCTCGCTGATCCAGACCATCGGTCGTGCGGCGCGTAACCTCAATGGCCGGGCCATCCTGTATGCCGACAACATCACCGGTTCCATGCAGCGCGCCATCGACGAGACCGAGCGCCGTCGCGAGAAGCAGATCGCCTTCAACCAGGCCAATGGCATCGTGCCCAAGGGCGTGGTGAAGGACATCACCGACATCATGGAAGGCGCCACCGTGCCTGGCGCACGCAGCAAGAAGCGCAAGGGCATGGCCAAGGCGGCGGAGGAGAGCGCCCGCTACGAGGCCGAGCTGCGCACGCCGGGTGAAATCACCAAGCGCATCAAGCAGTTGGAAGAGAAGATGATGCAGTTTGCCCGCGACCTGGAGTTCGAGGCCGCGGCGCAATTGCGCGACGAAATTGCCCAGCTGCGCGAGCGGTTGATTTCCAGCTGAAGGCTGACGCGGGCCCTGTGGGAGCGGGCGTGCCCGCGAAGAAATCAACGCGGTGGCTGGCACCGGCTGCGCCGGTGTTCGCGGGCGCGCCCGCTCCCACAGGGACCGCATAAAATCTGAAATAGCCTCAATGTGCTTCTTCCGCTTTCAGTCCCTCTGGCAACTTCCGCGTCAATAACACCGCCACCATGCTCAGCGCCTGCTGGTGAGTAATCTCGCTCAACTTGCCCAGCGCCGCATTGTCATTACCCAGCCGCTCCGCCACCTGCGAGTTGCTCGGCACCAGGCACGGATGATCTGGATACAGGTGACGTTCGCGCCATCGCTGGAGCCCGGTGCCTGCCTCCTGCTAACATCCCGCCTTTGTTTCATCTTTCGTTCGAGACCCTCCATGACCACCGTACGCACGCGTATCGCGCCATCGCCTACCGGCGACCCCCATGTCGGCACCGCCTACATCGCCCTGTTCAACTACTGCTTTGCCAAGCAGCACGGCGGTGAGTTCATCCTGCGCATCGAAGACACCGACCAGCTGCGCTCCACGCGCGAGTCGGAACAGCAGATCTTCGATGCCCTGCGTTGGCTCGGCATCGAATGGAACGAAGGGCCGGACGTCGGCGGCCCGCACGGCCCGTACCGGCAGAGCGAACGTGGCGAAATCTACGCCAGGTACGCCAAGGAACTGGTTGACGCCGGCCATGCCTTCTACTGCTTCTGCACCGCCGAAGAGCTGGAGCAGATGCGCGCCGAACAGCAAGCCCGTGGTGAAACCCCGCGCTACGACGGCCGCGCACTGCTGCTGAGCGCCGAGGAAGTGCAGCGCCGTCTGGACGCTGGCGAGCCGCACGTGATCCGCATGAAAGTGCCGAGCGAAGGCGTGTGCGTGGTGCCGGACATGCTGCGTGGTGATGTCGAGATCCCGTGGGACCGCATGGACATGCAGGTGCTGATGAAGAACGACGGCCTGCCGACGTACTTCCTGGCCAACGTGGTCGACGACCATCTGATGGGTATCACCCACGTGCTGCGCGGCGAAGAGTGGCTGCCATCGGCACCCAAGCTGATCAAGCTGTACGAATACTTCGGCTGGGAGCAGCCCAAGCTGTGCTACATGCCGCTGCTGCGTAACCCGGACAAGTCCAAGCTGTCCAAGCGCAAGAATCCGACCTCGGTGACGTTCTACGAGCGCATGGGCTTCATGCCCGAGGCGATGCTCAACTACCTGGGCCGCATGGGCTGGTCGATGCCGGACGAGCGCGAGAAGTTCTCGCTGGCCGAGATGGTCGAGCACTTCGACCTGTCGCGTATCTCGCTGGGCGGCCCGATCTTCGACATCGAGAAGCTGTCCTGGCTGAACGGCCAGTGGCTGCGTGAACTGCCGGTCGAGGAGTTCGCCGCGCGCCTGCAGAAGTGGGCGTTCAACAGCGACTACATGATGAAGATTGCCCCACACGTGCAGGGCCGGGTGGAAACCTTCAGCCAGGTTGCTCCGCTGGGCGGGTTCTTCTTCGAAGGCGCGCTGAAGCTGGATGCCAAGCTGTTCGAAAGCAAGAAACTGTCGGCCGACCAGGTGCGCCAGGTGATCCAGTTGATCCTTTGGAAGCTCGAAAGCCTGCGTCAGTGGGAAAAGGAGCGCATCACCGGTTGCATCCAGGCGGTAGTCGAGGCGCTGGAACTGAAGCTGCGTGACGCCATGCCGCTGATGTTTGCCGCCATTACCGGCCAGGCCAGTTCGGTTTCGGTACTGGACGCGATGGAAATCCTTGGCCCGGACCTGACCCGCTACCGCCTGCGCCAGGCCCTGGACCTGCTGGGTGGTGTGTCGAAGAAAGAAAACAAAGAGTGGGAAAAGCTGCTGGCTTCGATCGCCTGACAGTGGTCCTGGGGCTATAAGCCGAACTTGTGGGAGCGGGTTCACCCGCGAATACGATGGTGCGTGTAACGGCGCATTCGCGGGTAAACCCGCTCCCACATGGCCCACTGTTCAGTTTTGGTAAGGGCAGGGCAGTAAGTGATTGTTATCTGTGAAAATTTTTTTGAATATTTTGAAAAATTCGTTTGACAGCCCTGCAATCCGATCTTAATATGCGCCCCGTCCACAGCGATGAACGAAAACGAAACGCCAGGCACCCAGCCAGCGCTTCGGTTCAAAGCGACATTGTGGGGCTATAGCTCAGCTGGGAGAGCGCCTGCATGGCATGCAGGAGGTCAGCGGTTCGATCCCGCTTAGCTCCACCAAATTCCGCTTGGCAGCCAAGGCTGTCGGGCAAGACCGGGTCCAGCAACCGGGTCTTGAAGGTAAGAAGGTTCGTCCCCTTCGTCTAGTGGCCTAGGACACCGCCCTTTCACGGCGGTAACAGGGGTTCGAGTCCCCTAGGGGACGCCAGTTTTGCACAAGCGATGTTTCATGATGTCGCTGGGCCGAGAGGCTATAAATCCGGGGCTATAGCTCAGCTGGGAGAGCGCCTGCATGGCATGCAGGAGGTCAGCGGTTCGATCCCGCTTAGCTCCACCATTTCTGCCGCGGTTCGCGTAAGCGGATCGGCACGAAGGTTACGTCCCCTTCGTCTAGTGGCCTAGGACACCGCCCTTTCACGGCGGTAACAGGGGTTCGAGTCCCCTAGGGGACGCCACTTTTCCTGCGTTTTGCAGGGCTTTAAAGGCTCGTCGATTACTGATGAGCCTTTTGTTTCGGGGCTATAGCTCAGCTGGGAGAGCGCCTGCATGGCATGCAGGAGGTCAGCGGTTCGATCCCGCTTAGCTCCACCATTTCTGCCGCGGTTCGCACAAGCGGATCGGCACGAAGGTTACGTCCCCTTCGTCTAGTGGCCTAGGACACCGCCCTTTCACGGCGGTAACAGGGGTTCGAGTCCCCTAGGGGACGCCACGTTTACCCGCGTTTTGCGGGACTTTGAAGGCTCATTCGATTATTGAATGGGCCTTTTGTTTTTCTCCCCTCCGCAAAATTCAGCGACCGACAGGCGGCTGCAGATTCCGCTTGCCAAAAAATATTATGCGAATAATATTTCGATCATCATATTTTGATCGACGAGTGGCCTGATGAGCGACAAGAAGAGCAGAACCCGCGAACGCATTCTCGAGGCGGCGCGAAGTGCGCTGATCCAGCACGGCCCGGCCGAGCCTAGCGTCAGTCAGGTCATGGGTGCGGCTGGTCTGACCGTTGGCGGTTTCTATGCCCACTTCGACAGCAAGGACGAGTTGATGCTCGAAGCATTCCGCCAGTTGCTGAGCGAGCGCCGCGCCTTGCTCGCCCAGATCGACCCGAGCCTCGATGGCGCAGGGCGGCGGGCGCTGGCCAGTGCCTTCTACCTGTCGCGCAAGCACCGTGATGCCGAAGTGCACGCCTGCCCGCTGCCTAACTCGCTGGGCGAGATGCAGCGCCTGCCGGAGGCCTTCCGCGAGGTGTTGGCCGAGCACATCGAGCTGATGGCTGCCGCCATGGTCGACCGCCCCGAGGACGCCGACAAGGCCTTGGCCGACCTGGCGCTGATGGTTGGCGGCCTGGCGCTGGCCCGTGCCCTGGGCAGCAGCGAGCTGTCTGATCGTATTCTGCGCGCCGCCAAATCGGCGGTGCTTTAACCCTGGAGCATGGCGATGACTACCCTGAGCTGGATTCGTGGTGTCAATGGCACCCTGGGCCACCTGGTCCCCGAGCACGTCGCGGGCAAGATGCGCCGTGCCTTCATGACCCCGCGCAACCTGCCGCCGCGGGATTGGGAGTTGCCCGTGCTGGCCAGCGCCGAGCGCATTACCCTGCGCTTCGGCTTGTCGGCGCTGCGCTGGGGCAAGGGGCCGACCGTGCTGCTGATGCATGGCTGGGAAGGGCGCCCGACCCAGTTTGCCGCGTTGATCGAAACCTTGGTCCAGGCCGGGCACACGGTGGTGTCGCTGGAAGGGCCGGGGCATGGGCGTTCGCCCGGCGAGCAGGCAAATGTGGTGCTGTTTGCCCGGGCGCTGCTGGAGGCTGCCGCAGAGCTGCCGCCGCTGCGTGCGGTGATTGGCCATTCCATGGGCGGTGCCAGTGTATTGCTGGCCCTGCAGATGGGTTTGCGCACGGAAGCGGCGGTGAGCATTGCAGCCCCGGCGCGCCTGCTGGGCGTACTGCGGGGCTTTGCCCATCGCCTGGGGCTGCCAGCGCGGGCGCGGGCAGCGTTCATTCGTCAGGTGGAGCGGGATGTGGGCATGCCGATTGCGCGGCTGGATGTAGCCGGTTACCAGCTGGAGTTGCCAGGGCTGGTAGTGCATGCCGCCGATGATGCCTTGGTGGCAGCCGATGAGGCCCAGTTGATCCACAAGGCCTGGTTCGATAGCCGCCTGATGCTGCTGGAGGCGGGTGGCCACCAGCGGGTGCTGTCCGATCCACGCCTGAGTGAAGCGGTGCTGGAGCTGCTGGCCCGGGCTGGTGCACCAGCCCGGCAAAGTGCCTGACTTACGCAGAAGGGCTGGACTTTCCCCCGGCGGTCCCTGCTAAATCCACTTTTGCTCCAAGGAAGCGAACATGAGTTGGGACCTGGCAACACCCTTCGTCATCGACCTGCGCGTTGGAACCGAGGATATCGACGGCCTTGGCCACGCCAACAACGCGGTCTACGTCACCTGGCTGGAGCGCTGCGCCTGGCGCCACTCCCAGCGCCTGGGCCTGGATCTGGCCGAATATCGCCGGTTGGACCGGGCCATGGCCGTGGTGCGCCACGAAATCGACTACCTGGCCGCTGCCTATGAGGATGATGAGCTGCAACTGGCCACCTGGATCATCGACTGGGACCAGCGCCTGCGCATGACCCGGCGCTTCCAGCTCAAGCGCCCGCGCGACGGCGTGACCTTGCTGCGCGCCCAGACCACCTTTGCCTGTATCGAGCTGTCCAGCGGCAAGCCCAGGCGCATGCCGGCGGAGTTCCTCGATGGTTATGGCCCGGCGCTGATCGGCGCCTGAAACACCGGCAATTTTTGTTAGACTGCCGGCTTTTCCGCCGAGACCCCGACATGCAAATTGCCCTGGCCCCCATGGAGGGGCTGGTCGACAACATCCTGCGCGACGTGCTGACCCGCGTCGGCGGTATCGACTGGTGCGTCACCGAGTTCATTCGCGTGTGCGACCGCCTGCTGCCGCCTTCCTCGTTCGACAAGCTGGCGCCCGAGTTGCGCAATGGCGCACGCACCGCCGCCGGGGTGCCCATGCGTGTGCAGCTGTTGGGCTCGGACCCCGTGTGCCTGGCGGAAAACGCCGCGCTGGCCTGCGAGCTGGGGGCGCCGGTGATCGACCTGAATTTCGGTTGCCCGGCCAAGACCGTGAACAAGTCCCGTGGTGGCGCAGTGCTGCTCAAGGAGCCGGAGCTGCTGCATGCCATTGTGCGTGAGGTGCGCCGTGCCGTACCGGCGGATATCCCGGTCACCTCGAAGATGCGCCTGGGCTTCGACAGCCCCGATGGCGCCCTGGAGTGCGCCACGGCGCTGGCCGAAGGCGGCTCGGCACACCTGGTGGTGCATGCCCGGACCAAGGTCGAGGGCTACAAGCCGCCGGCCCACTGGGAGTGGGTGGCGCGGGTGCAGGATGTGGTCAAGGTACCTGTGTTCGCCAATGGTGAGATCTGGACCGTGGACGACTGGCGGCGCTGTCGTGAGGTCAGCGGCGCCGAAGACATCATGCTGGGCCGTGGGCTGGTCTCGCGCCCCGACCTGGGACTGCAGATTGCCGCGGCGCGTGATGGGCGGGAGTACCAGCCGATGAGCTGGGACGATCTGCTGCCGTTGCTGCGTGAGTTCTGGCGTCAGGCCCAGGCCAAGTTGTCGCCGCGCTATGCGCCGGGGCGGATGAAGCAGTGGCTGGCGATGCTGACCCGCAGTTATCCCGAAGCGGTGGTGCTGTTTGCCGAGTTGCGGCGCGAGGATGACTGTGCGCGGATCAGCCGGTTGCTGGGGGTTGAGGTGGCTTCCTTCGAAGCTTGTGTTGCCTGATCCGGCCCTTTCGCGGGTGAACCCGCTCCCACAGGTTCGGTGCAGGTTTTGGAATGTGTGAGCTCCCTGTGGGAGCGGGTTTGCCCGCGAAGAGGCCAACAAGCCCAATGCAGAAATCCAGATTTTTTCTGCTCGCCCCTTGAAAGCATTTCCCTCGGCCATATCTCTTGAGTACGCGATGCCGAAGTCGGGTCGCGTAATGACTTACTTGCTGAATCTCAGGAGTTCATGACCATGACTACCGCTTTCTCTCTCGCTCCACTGTTCCGCCATTCCGTTGGTTTCGACCGTTTCAACGACCTGTTCGAGTCCGCGGCACGTAACGAGGCCGGTAGCAGCTACCCGCCCTACAACGTTGAAAAGCATGGCGATGACCACTACCGCATCGTGGTTGCCGCAGCCGGTTTCCAGGAAGACGACCTCGACCTGCAGGTTGAAAAAGGCGTCCTGACCGTGACGGGTGGCAAGCGCGACAATAGCGCTGCTGAAGTGACCTACCTGCATCAGGGGATCGCGCAACGCGCCTTCAAACTGTCGTTCCGCCTGGCCGACCATATCGAGGTCAAGGCCGCCGGCCTGGCCAATGGCCTGCTCAGCATCGACCTGCTGCGCATCGTGCCTGAAGAAGCCAAGGCCAAGCGCATTCCGATCAACGGCGACAAGCCAGCGCTGAACTGATCGTGCAGATGTGAAAAAGGGCACCCTTCGGGGTGCCCTTTTTTGTGCTCATCGCCTGAGGCTGCCCCTCCCTTGTGGGAGCGCATCCGCATCGGTTTCAGTAATCCGCCGGCGCCTCCAGCAACATCTGCCGAAACTCCGTCAGCGGCAGCGGCCGGCTGTGCAAGTACCCCTGGTAAAGGTGGCACCCCAGCCGCTCCAGGAACTCCAGTTGTTCGGTCAGCTCCACCCCTTCGGCAATCACCGTCAGGTCCAGGCTGCGGGCCATGGCGACGATGGCGCGGACGATTTCGGCGTCGTTGGGGTCCACCGGCGCATCGCGCACGAAGGTCTGGTCGATCTTCAGCGTATCCACCGGCAGGCGCTTGAGGTAGGTAAGCGAGGAGTAGCCGGTGCCGAAATCATCCATGGCAAAGCTCACCCCGTAGCGCTTCAGCTCGCGCATCTTGCTGATGGTGTCTTCCAGGTTCTGGATGACGATCCCTTCGGTAATTTCCAGCTTCAGCATCTGCCGTGGCAGGCGGTAATCGTCCAGGCTGCGCAGCACCCGCCCGACAAAGTCGTTCTGGCGGAACTGCCGTGGACTGATGTTCACGCACAGGCTGAAATCGTCGGCGTCGATCAGCCCGTCGCCGAGCATGCGCGCGCAGGCATCGCAAGCTTCGTCAAGGATCCAGCTGCCAACTTCAAGGATCAGGCCGCTTTCTTCCAGTACCTGAATGAATTGCGCAGGCGGCTGCTGACCCAGTTGCGGGTGATGCCAGCGCAGCAGCACCTCGGCGCCGACGATGCGGTTGTCGCGGGCATCCACCTGTGGCTGGAAGTGCAGCGCCAGTTCGCCACGGGCCAGGGCCAGGCGCAGGTCGTTTTCCATGCGCAGGCGCTCGCTGGCGGCCTTCTGCATGGTGGTGTGGAACAACTGAGTGGTATTGCGCCCGGAATCCTTGGCCCGATACAGGGCGATATCGGCACGCTTGAGCAGGTCGGCCGGGGTGGCGCCGTGGTCAGGGATCAGCGCGACGCCAATGCTGGGGGTTACCTGCAGGCGCTGGCCGTCCAGCGACATCGGTTCGGCCAGCAGTTCGCGCAGGGTGTCGGCCAGCCCGCGGACTTTTTCTTCGACCAGCTCGCGGCTGCCTTCCAGGCCGCTGAGCAATACCACGAACTCGTCGCCACCCAGGCGCGCCACGGTGTCTTCCAGGCGCACGCTGGCTTCCAGGCGCGCAGTGATGATCTTCAGCACCGTGTCGCCCACCGGGTGGCCCAGCGAGTCGTTGATGTGCTTGAAATGGTCGAGGTCGAGGAACAGCAGGGCGCCGCGCAGGTTGTGGCGCTTGAGCAGGGCGATCTGCTGGCTCAGGCGGTCCATCAGCAGGGCACGGTTGGGCAGGTTGGTCAGCGGGTCGTGGTAGGCCAGGTGGCGAATCTGCGCCTGGGCATTTTTCAGCTGGCTGACATCGCGGGCGGTCAGCAGCAGGCAGTCCACCTCGTTGAGGGTGATCGGCTCCACCGAAACCTCTACGGTGAGGATATCGCCACGCTTGTTGCGCCCGAGCATCTCGCGGTGGTGCACCCGGCCACGCTCGCGCAATTCGGCCAGCAGGGCGGCGCGCTGCTTGTCGTCGGCCCAGATGCCGATCTCGTACACCGTGTGGCCGACCACTTCGGTGGCGTCGTAGCCGGTCAGGCGGCAGAAGCCGTCGTTGATTTCCAGGTAACGACCGCTGTGGCGTTCGGTGATGGTGATGGCGTCGGGGCTGGAGTGGAAGGCCTTGGCAAACTTCTCCTCGCTGGACTTGAGCGCCGCCTCGGCGCGCTGCTGCTGGGTGATGTCGCGCAGGGTGGTGACGCTGCAGGGCTGGTCGTCGACGGTGATGAGGCGGCTGGAAATCACGCAGGTCAGCGGTGCGCCATTGCGGTGGTTGACCACCACGGCGACGTTGCTCAGGGCCTGCTCGCGGATTACCCGCTCGATGCGTTGTGCGCGCTCGATGGACTCCGCCCACAGGCCGATTTCCTCGGCGGTGCGGCCGATCACCTGGTCGGTGCTCCAGCCGAAGGTCTGGGTGAACGCCGGGTTGATCTCGATGAACTGGCCGGTGTCCTGGCGGGTGACGCAGATCGGGTCGGGGCTGACCTGGAACAGGCTGGCGAACTTCTCTTCCGAGGCGCTCAGGCGCTGTTCTCGCTCAACCTGGTCAGTGATGTCGAGCAAGGTGCCGGCCATGCGCAGCGGGTTGCCCTGCTCGTCGCGGTACAGTCGGGCGCGGCTTTCGATGTAGCGCGAGATGCCGTTTTCCAGTTGCACCCGGTAGGTGATCTGGTAGTTGCCGGCAGGCCCTTCGCGCAGGCTGCGGTAGGCCTGGCGCATCGAGTTGCGTTCTTGCTCCGGTACCCCTTCGAAAAATGCGTCGAACGATTCGTGAAAGGGGATGGGCGGCAGGCCGTGCAACTGCGCGGCGCGGGCCGAGCCGTAGAGCATGCCGCTGGGGATATGCCAGTCCCAGGTCCCCAGCTGTGCCGAGTCCAGGGCCAGGTCCAGGCGCTCCTGGCTGTCCTTCAGGGCCTGCTCGGCGCGTTTGCGATCGGTGGTGTCGATAAAGGTGCTGAGGAGGAAGGTCACACCCTCCAGCTCGATGCCCTGGGTGCAGAGAATGCCGTCGTGCACCTTGCCGCTGACGGCGCGGAACTGTACTTCCAGGATCAGCGGGCCACTATTGGCCCGGGTCGACTCCAGCAACTGGTGGCGCTGTTCGGGGTTGACCCACAGGCCCAGCTCCAGGCTGGTCTTGCCGATCACCTGGCTGCCGGGCCAGCCGAACATGTCTTCGAAGTGCTGGTTGACCTCGAAGATCATGCCGTCGTGGCGGCGGGTGAGCAAAATGGCATTAGGGCTGAGGTGGAACAGGGTGGCGAAGCGTTTTTCCGAATTGATCAGCGCCGTTTCCCGTTCGCGCTGACGGGTGATTTCGCGGATCACCCCGATCATCTGGGGCCGACCATTTGGGTCGTGGGTCAGGCTGCCATTGATTTCCAGCCAGTGCAGGCTACCGTCCGGCCAGCGGATGCGATGGCGCATGGCCTGTTCCACGGGTTCGCCGTTGAACACCGCCTGGAACACCTGGCGTGTGCGCGCGCGGTCTTCCTCGGGCAACAGGTCGAGGTAGTCGACATCGGCGGGTAGCGGGCGCTGCGGGTCGAAGCCGAACAGGGCCTGGGTGCCTCGCGACCAGCTGACCCGGCCGCTGTCGATATCCCATAGCCAGGCACCCAGCCGCGCGCCGTTGAGCGCGGCCAGCAGTTGCGGGGCGTTCTGCCAGGCCTGTTCCGACTCCTGGGGGTCGGCCGCTGGTATACGCGGCAGGCGCAAAAAGCGGTTAACTGATTTGGGCATCGGTACCAGACCTTTGGCGTATGACGCGTCCTTGGAGGTGGCAATACCGGGCTGACGACCGGTCAGGCGGGCCCCGCGTGGCTGTCGAGCAGGGCCATGAATGCCCTGGCTGCGTTCGATAGCGTACGCTCCGTGTGCAAAATGTAGCCTAGCTGGCGCGACAGCTGTATGCCCGGCAAGGCGATGGGTGCAACCTGTTCGTCGAGCATGGTGCGCGGCAGCACGCTCCAGGCCAGGCCGATCGACACCATCATCTTGATGGTTTCCAGATAATTGGTACTCATGGCGATGTTCGGCGTCAGGCCCTGGCTTTCGAACAGGCGCTGGACAATATGGTGGGTAAAGGTGTTGCCGCCGGGGAACACGGCCGGGTGACGGGCGACATCGGCCAGGCTGACCGCATGGTTGTTGGCCAGCGGGTGCTCGGGGGCGGCGACGAAGTCCAGCGCGTCGTCCCATACTGGCACGGCCTTGACCAGGTGGTGCGGCTCGGGCGCCAGGGTGATCACGGCAATCTCGGCGCGGCCATGCAGAATCTCGTCGTAGGCCTGTTCCGAATCCATGAACTGGATATCCAGTGCCACGGCCGGGTACTGACGGGTGAAGGTTCGCAGCAGCGGCGGCAGGCGGTGCAGGCCGATGTGGTGGCTGGTGGCCAGGGTCAGGCGACCGCTCACTTCCCCGGTCAGGTTGGTCAGCGCCCGGCGGGTATCATCGAGCACATTGAGAATCTGGTAGGCCCGTGGCAACAAGGCGCGCCCGGCTTCAGTCAGGGTTACCTCACGGCCCAGGCGGTCGAACAGGCGCACATCCAGCTGCTGCTCCAGGCCGGCGATGCGTTTGCTGATGGCCGGCTGGGTCAGGTGCAGCCGCTCGCCGGCGCCAGAGAAGCTGCCGGTTTCGGCGATGGCGATGAAAGCGCTGAGGTTGGCCAGGTCCATTGCTTGAATTCCTGATGGTTATGCAAAGCATGAAAATTATGAATTTGAGTTATTCAATCTATCGCCATAGCATCGTCCGTACAAGCCAAGGGGTCTTTGGCATAGAAAGACGCTGATGAGGAACAGTCTGATGGCTGGCAAAACGCTCTACGACAAACTCTGGGAAGCCCATGAGGTCAAGCGCCGTGATGACGGCTCGTCCTTGATCTACATCGACCGCCACATCATCCACGAAGTGACGTCGCCCCAGGCCTTCGAAGGCCTGCGCCTGGCCAACCGCAAACCCTGGCGCATCGACGCCAACATCGCCACGCCAGACCACAACGTACCGACCACGCCAGAGCGCAAGGGTGGTATCGAAGCCATCGTCGACCAGGTGTCGCGCCTGCAGGTGCAGACCCTCGACGAGAACTGTGACGAATATGGCATCGTCGAATTCAAGATGAACGACGAGCGTCAGGGTATCGTCCACGTCATCAGCCCGGAGCAGGGTGCCACCTTGCCTGGCATGACCGTGGTCTGCGGTGACTCGCACACCTCCACCCACGGCGCCTTCGGTGCCTTGGCCCATGGCATCGGCACCTCCGAGGTCGAGCATGTGCTCGCTACCCAGTGCCTGGTCGCCAAGAAGATGAAGAACATGCTGGTACGCGTGGAAGGCCAGTTGCCTGCCGGCGTTACCGCCAAGGACATCGTACTGGCCGTGATCGGCAAGATCGGTACCGCCGGTGGTAACGGCCACGCCATGGAATTTGCTGGCAGCGCCATCCGCGAATTGTCGATGGAAGGCCGCATGACCATCTGCAACATGTCCATCGAGGCTGGCGCCCGCGTTGGCCTGGTGGCGGTGGACGACACCACCGTTGCCTACGTCGAAGGCCGCCCGTACGCGCCGAAGGGCGAGCAGTGGAAGCAGGCGGTCGAAGCCTGGAAAGGCCTGGTTTCCGACGCTGACGCGGTGTTCGACACCGTGGTCGAGCTCGACGCTGCGCAAATCAAGCCGCAGGTCAGCTGGGGCACCTCGCCGGAGATGGTCCTCGCCGTCGACCAGCGCGTGCCGGACCCGGCTGCCGAGCCTGACCTGATCAAGCGTGGTTCGATCGAGCGTGCCCTCAAGTACATGGGGCTGGCCGCCAACCAGGCGATCACCGATATCAAGCTCGACCGCGTATTCATCGGCTCGTGCACCAACTCGCGCATCGAAGACCTGCGCGCTGCCGCCGAAATCGCCAAGGGCCGCAAGGTTGCTGCCAACGTCAAGCAGGCGCTGGTGGTACCGGGCTCGGGCCTGGTCAAGGCCCAGGCCGAGCGTGAAGGCCTGGACAAGATCTTCCTCGAAGCCGGTTTCGAATGGCGTGAACCAGGCTGCTCGATGTGCCTGGCGATGAACCCGGACCGCCTGGAGAGCGGCGAGCACTGCGCGTCCACCTCCAACCGCAACTTCGAAGGCCGTCAGGGCGCCGGTGGCCGTACCCACCTGGTCAGCCCGGCCATGGCCGCCGCCGCCGCGGTGACCGGCCACTTCATCGATGTCCGCGAGTTGATCCAAGGGAGCGCAGCATGAAAGCCTTTACCCAGCACACTGGCCTTGTCGCGCCGTTGGACCGTGCCAACGTCGACACCGACCAGATCATCCCCAAGCAGTTTCTCAAGTCGATCAAGCGCACCGGCTTCGGCCCCAATCTGTTCGACGAGTGGCGTTACCTGGACGTGGGCCAGCCTTACCAGGACAACAGCAAGCGCCCGCTGAACAAGGAGTTCGTGCTCAACCACGAACGCTACCAGGGTGCCAGCGTGTTGCTGGCACGGGAGAACTTCGGTTGCGGCTCCAGCCGTGAGCACGCCCCATGGGCGCTGGACGAGTACGGCTTCCGCAGCGTCATCGCGCCAAGCTTTGCCGACATCTTCTTCAACAACAGCTTCAAGAACGGCTTGCTGCCGATCATCCTCAGTGACGAGGAAGTCGACGAGCTGTTCAAGCAGGTCGAAGCCAACCCGGGCTACCAGCTGACCATCGACCTGCAGGCGCAGGCGGTGACCCGCCCGGATGGCAAGGTACTGCACTTCGAGATCGATGCGTTCCGCAAGCACTGCCTGCTCAACGGTCTGGACGACATCGGTCTGACCCTGCAGGACAGCGATGCGATCAAGGCCTTCGAAGGCAAGCACCGCGCCGGGCAGCCTTGGCTGTTCCGTGATGCCTGAAGTGTGCAGGTAACAGTACCGGCCTCTTCGCGGGCACGCCCGCTCCCACAGGGATATCACCAGCCCTGAGAGCAGCGCTGTACCTGTGGGAGCGGGCACGCCCGCGAAAGGGCCGGTACAGGCAGCAAAAAAACAAAGGATCGAGACATGACCAGCACCCAGCACACCGATGTGGTCCAACGCCAGTTCGGCGAACAGGCCAACGCCTACCTCAGCAGCGCCGTGCACGCCCAGGGCAGTGAATTCGCCCTGCTGCAGGCCGCGCTGGCGGGGCAGGGCGATGCCCGCGTGCTCGACCTGGGCTGCGGTGCCGGTCATGTCAGCTTCCATGTCGCCCCGCTGGTCGCCGAAGTGGTCGCCTACGACCTCTCGCAAGCCATGCTCGACGTGGTCGCCAGTGCCGCCGCCGAGCGCGGCCTGGCCAATATCAGCACCGAACGCGGTGCCGCCGAACGCCTGCCGTTCGCCGACGCTTCGTTCGATTTTGTCTTCAGCCGCTACTCTGCCCACCACTGGAGCGACCTGGGCCTGGCCCTGCGCGAGGTGCGTCGGGTGCTCAAGCCGGGTGGCGTGGCAGCGTTCATCGACGTCATGTCGCCGGGCAGCCCGCTGCTCGACACCTACCTGCAAACGGTCGAAGTGCTGCGCGACACCAGCCACGTGCGCGACTACTCCGCCGCCGAATGGCAACGCCAGGTCAGCGAAGCCGGCCTGCACGTACGTAGCCACACCCGCCAGCCGCTGCGCCTGGAGTTCGGCAGTTGGGTCGAGCGCATGCGTACCCCCGAGCCTATGCGCGTGGCCATCCGCCAATTGCAGCAAGCCATGGGCGAAGAAGTACGGCAGTATTACCAGATCGAGGCCGATGGCTCGTTCAGCACCGATGTGCTGGTGTTGTGGGCCGAGCGTTAAGAACTTTTCGGTGGGGCCCGTTTGGCCGCACCGCGTGAATGGATAGAGGAAAGCATGAGCAAGCAGATTCTGATTCTCCCAGGTGACGGTATCGGTCCGGAAATCATGGCCGAGGCGGTCAAGGTGCTGGAGCTGGCCAACGACAAGTTCCAGCTCGGCTTCAACCTGGAGCACGACGTGATCGGTGGCGCCGCCATCGACAAGCACGGCGTGCCGCTGGCCGACGAGACCCTGGAGCGTGCGCGCAAGGCCGATGCCGTGCTGCTGGGCGCCGTGGGCGGGCCGAAGTGGGACAAGATCGAGCGTGACATCCGCCCGGAGCGCGGCCTGCTGAAAATCCGTTCGCAACTGGGCCTGTTCGCCAACCTGCGCCCGGCCATCCTCTATCCGCAACTGGCCGATGCCTCGTCGCTCAAGCCAGAGATCGTTTCGGGCCTGGACATCCTCATCGTCCGTGAGCTGACCGGCGGTATCTACTTCGGTGCCCCGCGTGGCCAGCGCGAGCTGGAAGGCGGCGAGCGCCAGGCCTACGACACCCTGCCGTACAGCGAAAGCGAAGTGCGCCGCATTGCCCGTGTCGGCTTCGACATGGCCCGCGTGCGTGGCAAGAAGCTGTGCTCGGTGGACAAGGCCAACGTCCTGGCTTCCAGCCAGCTGTGGCGTGAAGTGGTCGAGGACGTGGCCAAGGACTACCCGGATGTGGAACTGAGCCACATGTACGTCGACAACGCTGCCATGCAGCTGGTGCGTGCGCCCAAGCAGTTCGATGTGATGGTGACCGACAACATGTTCGGTGACATTCTGTCGGATGAGGCTTCCATGCTGACCGGTTCCATCGGCATGCTGCCTTCGGCGTCGCTGGATGCCGACAACAAGGGCATGTACGAGCCGTGCCACGGCTCGGCGCCGGACATCGCCGGCCTTGGCATTGCCAACCCGCTGGCGACCATCCTGTCGGTGTCGATGATGCTGCGTTACAGCTTCAATCAGTCGGCTGCCGCCGAGGCAATCGAGAAGGCCGTGAGCCTGGTCCTGGACCAGGGCTTGCGCACCGGCGACATCTTCTCCGAAGGCTGTCGCAAAGTTGGTACGCAGGAAATGGGCGACGCAGTAGTCGCAGCGCTGCGGAATCTGTAATCTCTCTGGCCCGCCACCCAAAATTCCCGGTGGCGGCCCACTTTTAGCAAAGGTGTAGTTGCGATGAAACGTGTAGGTCTGATCGGTTGGCGCGGTATGGTCGGTTCCGTGCTCATGCAGCGGATGCTGGAGGAGCAGGATTTCGACCTTATCGAGCCGGTGTTCTTCACCACCTCCAATGTTGGCGGCCAGGGCCCGAACGTGGGCAAGGATACAGCTCCGCTCAAGGACGCTTATTCGATTGAAGAACTCAAGACCCTCGACGTGATCCTGACCTGCCAGGGCGGCGACTACACCAACGAGGTCTTCCCCAAGCTGCGTGAAGCCGGCTGGCAGGGCTACTGGATCGACGCCGCTTCGTCCCTGCGCATGCAGGATGACGCGGTGATCATCCTCGACCCGGTCAACCGCAAGGTCATCGACCAGCAGCTGGACGCCGGTACCAAGAACTACATCGGCGGCAACTGCACCGTCAGCCTGATGCTGATGGGCCTGGGCGGCCTGTTCGAAGCCGGCCTGGTCGAGTGGATGAGCGCCATGACCTACCAGGCGGCCTCGGGTGCCGGCGCACAGAACATGCGCGAGCTGATCAAGCAGATGGGGGCTACCCATGCTGCCGTTGCCGATGACCTGGCCAACCCGGCCAGCGCCATCCTCGACATCGACCGCAAGGTTGCCGAGGCCATGCGCAGCGAAGCGTTCCCGACCGAGAACTTCGGCGTACCGCTGGCTGGCAGCCTGATCCCGTGGATCGACAAGGAACTGCCGAACGGCCAGAGCCGTGAAGAGTGGAAGGCCCAGGCCGAGACCAACAAGATCCTCGGCCGCTTCAAGAGCCCGATCCCGGTCGACGGTATCTGCGTGCGCATCGGCGCCATGCGTTGCCACAGCCAGGCGCTGACCATCAAGCTGAACAAGGACGTGCCACTGGCCGACATCGAAGGCATGATCAGCCAGCACAACCCTTGGGTGAAGCTGGTGCCGAACCAGCGTGAAATCAGCATGCAGGAGCTGAGCCCGACCAAGGTTACCGGTACCCTGAACATTCCGGTTGGCCGCCTGCGCAAGCTGAACATGGGTTCGCAGTATCTGGGCGCGTTCACCGTCGGTGACCAGCTGCTGTGGGGCGCGGCCGAACCGCTGCGCCGCATGCTGCGGATTCTGCTGGAGCGTTGATCGTTCCGGTTTGACCGAAAACCCGCGCTGGTGACAGCGCGGGTTTTTTTTGGTCTGGGGAAGTGTTTTGGCTGCAAGGTGCTCGCCACGGCATTTTCAGCGCCTGTTAGATCGAGCGCCGCCCGCGCGGCGCATCGCGAGCGAAGCTCGCTCCTACATTTGTTTCGGGCCAGTCAAGCCTGTGGCAGGTGCGCGCGACCGCCTTGTTTGTACGACACAATTTCGCGTCATGCCCAAAGCATTCGCGCGCAAATCCCACAGGATAAATTGGCCCGAAACAAATGTAGGAGCGAGCTTCGCTCGCGATGCGCCGCGCGGGCGGCGCTCGATCTAACAGGCGCCAAATATCTCACGCCCCCCAGCGGCCATCACCCATTCAAATGCGGGGCCTGTCATACCCGCCATAGGGTCAACGAAGACAAACGCCTACAATCCAAGTAAAGTGCCGCCCCCGCCGTTTTCAGCAAAAGGATCCCTTCCATGACACACCCTTTGGACATCGCCGTCGTCGGCGCCACCGGCAGCGTCGGTGAAGCCCTGGTGCAGATCCTCGAAGAGCTGGATTTCCCGGTCGCCACCCTGCACCTGCTGGCCAGCATGGAATCGGCGGGCAGCAGCGTGATGTTCGCCGGCAAGAAGCTGAAGGTGCGCGAAGTGGACAGCTTCGACTTCGCCCAGGTCAAGCTGGCCTTCTTCGCCGCAGGCGCCGCGGTCAGCCGCAGCTTTGCCAGCAAGGCGCTGCAGGCAGGCTGCACGGTCATCGACCTGTCCGCTGGCCTGGACGACGCCCTGGCCCTGGTGCCTGAAGCCAACGCCGAACGCCTGGCTGGCCTGGCATTGCCCGCCCGCATCGTCAGCCCGTGCTCGGCTGCGGTTGCCCTGGCCGTGGCGCTGGCACCGCTCAAGGGGCTGCTGGATATCGAACGGGTGCAGGTAATGGCCGCGCTGGCGGTGTCCGCGCAAGGCCGTGAAGCGGTCAACGAACTGGCCCGGCAAACCGCCGAGCTGCTCAATGCCCGACCGCTGGAGCCGCGCTTCTTCGACCGCCAGGTGGCGTTCAACCTGTTGGCCCAGGTCGGCACCGCCGATGAGCACGGCCACACGGCGCTGGAGCACCGCCTGGTCAGCGAACTGCGTATGCTGCTGGGCCTGCCTGAGCTGAAGATTTCCGTGAGCTGCGTTCAAGTCCCGGTGTTTTTTGGCGATAGCTTCAGTGTGGCGGTGCAGAGCCGTCGCCCGGTAGACCTGGATGCGGTCAACCAGGCCCTCGAGGCGGCCGACAGCGTCGAGCTGGTGGAGCGCGATGATTATCCGACCCCGGTTGGCGACGCAGTGGGCCAAGACGTGGTCTATGTTGGTCGTGTACGGCACGGTGTTGATGAAGACCAGCAGCTCAACCTCTGGCTGACCACCGACAACGTACGAAAAGGCGCCGCGCTCAATGCCGTGCAAGTGGCGCAATTGTTGATTAAACACATGCCGTAAAAGATACTGGCGAGCACTTTTGTCCTGCTCCGCATGCAGGTTTCAGGACGCTTCATACAAGGGAAGAGGTCATGCTTCGAATTCGCAAACTGGTTCTGGCCATGGCTGCAGCATCGGCGCTGTCGTCGGGCATGGCGAATGCCCTGGGCCTGGGGGAGCTGACTCTCAAGTCGGCACAGAATCAGCCGCTGGACGCCGAGATCGAGCTGCTCGACGTGCGCGACCTCACCGCCGCCGAAGTGGCGCCGAGCCTGGCACCGCCGGAAGAGTTCAGCAAGGCCGGGGTGGCGCTGCCGACTTACCTCGAAGACCTCACCTTCACACCGGTGATCAACCCCAACGGCAAGAGCGTGCTGCGGGTTACCTCCAGCCAGCCGCTGCCGGGGCCGGTGGTAAAGTTCCTGGTCCAGGTGATGTGGCCGCAGGGGCGCCTGCTGCGTGACTACAGTGTGTTGCTCGACCAGGCCAAGGCCCAGGGCGACAAGCCGGCGGCTGGCAACGTCGCGCCGGCGGTGACCGGTGCCGGCAGCTATACCACCCAGCGCCGTGACACCTTGTGGCAGATTGCCGCGCGCAACACCCAGGGTGGCTCGATCCAGCAGACCATGATCGCGATCCAGGCGCTGAACCCGGACGCCTTCATCGGCAACAACATCAACCAGCTGAAGGTTGGCCAGGTGCTGCGCCTGCCCGACCAGCAGCAGATCCAGAATATCCCGCAGGGCGAGGCGACCGCTGAGGTGGCCGAGCAGTATGCCGCTTGGCGTGAAGGCCGCCGCCTGGGGCCGCGGGCCCGCCAGTTGGACGCCACCCGTCGCGGGGCGGCCGAGGCAGCGCCTGCGCGTATCGCCCAGGGCGACAACCTGCGCCTGGTCAGCCCGGGCAACCAGGCCGGTGCCGACCAGGCCAAGGCCCTCAGCGACAAACTGGCGGTGGCCCAGGAAAGCCTGGACACCAGCCGTCGCGACAACGAAGAACTCAAGAGCCGCATGGCCGATCTGCAGAGCCAGCTGGACAAGCTGCAGCGTCTGATCGAGCTGAAGAACAACCAGCTGGCCCGCCTTGAAGCCCAGGGTGCGGCTGCCCCGGTCCAGCCGGTGGTCAAGCCTGCGCCCGCTGCCGTCGATAGCGCACCCAAGCCGGTGCCAGCCGCCGAGGTTGCACCTGCCGGCAGCGTGGTCGACGAAATCATGGGCAACCCGCTGTTGCTTGGGCTGATCGCCGGTAGTGCCTTCCTCGTGCTGCTGCTTCTGCTGTTGTTGCTGGCGCGCAAGCGCAAGGCTCAGCAGGAGGCTGAAAAGCACCTGCGCATGGCGCGGGCGCTCGAAGAAGAGCAAGGCGCAGGCTTCGACAGCGATAGCGCAAGCCTCGATGGGGTCGAGGTCTCGGCCCCGAGTGTGACCCTGTCGCCGGCCGTGGTCGCTGCTTCGGTTGCCGCTGCAGCCGCCGCGGAAAAACCGGCGGCACCCGCCGTCGAAGCGCAGCCTGAAGCGCAAGCCGACCCCCACGCCGCGCTGTTGGCGGAGGTCGAGCAATGCGTGGCCGAAGGCCGCCTGAACCGCGCTACCGACCTGCTGGAGCCTGCCGTTGCCGCCGCGCCACAGCGTGACGATCTGCGCCTGAAACTGATGGACGTGTACGCCCGCCAGGGTGACCAGAGCGCGTTCGTCGAGCAGGAGCGCAAGCTGCCTGCCAGCGAGCAGAACAGCGCAGCGGTTGCCGGGCTGAAAGAGCGCTACCCGGCCATGCTTGGCCTGGCCGCAGCCGGCTTGGGTGCGGCGGCCCTGGCTGCCGAGATGGATGAGCAGTACGTGCAGGAACTGCTGCTGGATCAGCCTGAAACGCCCGTGGTTGCCGAGGCGGCGCCCGAGGAACTGCCGGCGTTCGAGCCAGAGGCCGTCGCGCAGGCCGAACCTGAGGCCGTGCTCGAGCCTGAAGTTGAATTGGATGCTGAGCTGGATGCCTTCGACGAAGCGCCGACCCTCGATGCGCCGGGCCTGGACGAGCAGGGCCTGGACAGTGCCTTCGACCTGAGCCTGGGTGAAGACCTGCCTGACGAAGACCCGCTGGCAGCGCCGCTGCTGGACGAACCGGTGACGCAGCAACCTGTACTCGACGAGCCGGTACTGGATGAACCCGCGCTGGGAGCAGCCCAGTCGGAAGAAGCGCCGTTTGCCGTGGATGCCGAGCTACAGGCCGATGCCGACGCCGATTTCGAGGCCATGCTGGCCCAGGCCGAGCCACAGCCTGCTGTGGATCTGTCCGATTTCGACCTCGATATCAGCGAACCGGTTGCCCCGGCCGCCCCGGCTGCGGTCAACGAAACCCCGGTGGATGTCGCTGCCGAGCTGGCTGCCTTCGACAGCGAACCAGCGTTCGATCCGCTTTCCGAGTTCGACCTGCCATCCGACTTCGACCTGTCGTTGTCGCTGGAAGACGATTCGCCGGCGGCCAAGAGCTTTGCCTCGGAACTGGACGACGTCAACGCCGAACTGGACAAGCTGTCGCAGAGCCTCGAGTCGCCGTCGCTGGAGCCACACTTCACCAGCGAAGACGCGGCTGCCCAGCCCGAGCCTGAGCCACTGGACGACCTGGACTTCGACTTCTTCTCCGGCAGCGACGAAGTGGCCACCAAGCTTGACCTGGCTCGCGCCTATATCGACATGGGCGACAACCAGGGGGCGCGCGACATCCTCGATGAAGTGGTCAAGGATGGCGACGACAGCCAGCGCCAGGAAGCCGAGGACATGCTCTCCCGGTTGGTCTGAAAGTTGGAGCCAATATTGGCTCCAGCGCGGTCATTGTGGGAGCGGCCTTGTGTCGCGAAAGGGCCGCAAAGCGGCCCCAGGATTTCAGTCATACCGCCGATATCGCCGGGGCCGCTATGCGGCCCTTTCGCGACACAAGGCCGCTCCCACAGCCCTACACGGCTGCCGTTGTCGTTATAATCCCCGCCATTCCGTACACCCCCACAGGTTTCATGCTCTTGGACATCATCGACACCGCCGCCGAGTCCGCGGCCGAAGGCTACTCCCGCATCGCCCTGGGCGTGGAATACAAGGGCGCGCGCTACCGTGGCTGGCAGCGCCAGGCCAGTGGCGTGCCCAGTGTCCAGCAGGCCCTGGAGCAGGCGCTGTCCAAGGTGGCCAACGAGCCGATCTCGGTCATCTGCGCCGGGCGCACCGACGCCGGTGTGCATGGCTGCGGGCAGATCGTGCACTTCGACACCCGCGCCGTGCGCGACGAACGCGCCTGGACCATGGGCACCAACTTCAACCTGCCCCATGACATCAGCGTGGTCTGGTCGCGGCCGATGCCGGCCGACTTCCATGCCCGTTTCAAGGCCTGCGCCCGGCGTTACCGCTACGTCATCTACAACGACCCGATCCGCCCGGCGCACCTGGCCGAGGAAGTCACCTGGAACCACCGACCGCTGGATGTCGAGCGCATGGCCGAAGCCGCGCAGTTTCTGCTCGGTACCCATGACTTCAGTGCCTTCCGCGCCAGCCAGTGCCAGGCCAAATCGCCGATCAAGCACATCTATCACCTGCGCGTCACCCGCCATGGCCAGATGATCGTGCTGGACGTGCGCGCCACGGCCTTCCTGCACCACATGGTGCGTAACATTGCCGGTGTACTGATGACCATTGGTGCCGGCGAGCGCCCGGTCACCTGGGCGCGTGAGGTGCTGGAGGGGCGCAACCGCCGCGAAGGCGGGGTCACGGCGCACCCGTACGGCCTCTACCTGGTGCAGGTGGAGTACCCCGAGGAGTACGCGCTGCCCAAGCGTTACATCGGCCCACACTTTTTGACCGGCTACGAGGCATTGGCAGACTGACGGGCGAAAAGTCATTTGCTAACATCCGGCCTTTCACCGTAACAAGCAGGGTTCGCTGTCCATGAGCAATGTTCGCAGCAAGATCTGCGGGATTACCCGCATCGAAGACGCACTTGCCGCTGCTGAAGCGGGTGCCGATGCCATCGGCCTGGTCTTCTATGCCAAGAGCCCGCGCGCCGTGGACGTGCGCCAGGCGCGCGCGATCATCGCCGAGCTGCCGCCGTTCGTGACCACGGTCGGGCTGTTCGTCAACGCCTCGCGTTGCGAGCTGAACGAGATCCTCGAAGTGGTTCCGCTGGACCTGCTACAGTTCCACGGCGACGAAGCCCCGCAGGACTGCGAAGGCTACCACCGCCCCTGGATCAAGGCCCTGCGCGTGCGCCCGGGCGACGACCTGGAGGCGGCCTGCCAGCTTTACGCCGGTGCCCGCGGCATCCTGCTGGACACCTATGTGCCGGGTGTGCCCGGAGGCACCGGTGAAGCGTTCGACTGGTCGCTGGTGCCGGCGCGCCTGAGCAAGCCGATCATTCTGGCGGGCGGGCTGTCTGCCGACAACGTTGGCCAGGCCATCGCCCAGGTGCGGCCGTATGCAGTGGATGTCAGTGGCGGCGTGGAGCAAGCCAAGGGCATCAAGGACGCGGCGAAGATCGAGGCCTTCATGCGTGCGGTGAAACAGGCGTGATGGCAGATGTGACGGCTGGCTGCGCGCCATCGTCCATAGCTTTCGCAGCCCTGCGGGGCAGCCGCCCGAGCCTGTGGCGGCAGAACAATACATTAGCGGTGGGGTGGCGCGCTGGAAGTCCCGGCGGCCGGTCCATCATCGTTTCATAAAAGATTTTGAGCTCAAGGGCAGGGCAGGGCCGGCGACACCGGCCCATGCCTGCCAATACTGGAGAAAGAAAGCATGAGCAACTGGTTAGTCGACAAACTGATCCCTTCGATCATGCGTTCCGAGGTGAAGAAGAGCTCGGTGCCTGAAGGCCTGTGGCACAAGTGCCCGGCCTGCGAGGCCGTGCTGTATCGTCCGGAGCTGGAAAAGACCCTGGATGTCTGCCCCAAGTGCAACCACCACATGCGCATCGGCGCACGTGCGCGCATCGACATCTTCCTCGACGCCGATGGCCGTGCCGAACTGGGCGCCGACCTGGAGCCGGTCGACCGCCTGAAGTTCCGTGATGGCAAGAAGTACAAGGACCGCCTGACTGCCGCGCAGAAGCAGACCGGCGAGAAGGACGCCCTGATCTCCATGAGCGGCACCTTGATGGGTATGCCGATCGTGGTCAGCGCCTTCGAGTTCTCGTTCATGGGCGGCTCCATGGGCGCCATCGTCGGCGAGCGCTTCGTGCGCGCGGCCAACTACGCCCTGGAGCACCGCTGCCCGATGGTGTGCTTCTCCGCCTCTGGCGGTGCGCGCATGCAGGAAGCGCTGATCTCGCTGATGCAGATGGCCAAGACCTCGGCCGTGCTGGCACGCCTGCGCGAAGAAGGCATCCCGTTCATCTCGGTACTGACCGACCCGGTGTACGGTGGTGTTTCCGCCAGCCTGGCCATGCTCGGTGACGTGATCGTTGGCGAGCCGAAGGCACTGATCGGCTTCGCCGGCCCGCGCGTGATCGAGCAGACCGTGCGCGAAAAGCTGCCGGAAGGCTTCCAGCGCAGCGAGTTCCTGCTGGAACACGGCGCCATCGATCTGATCATCGCCCGTGGCGAACTGCGCCCGCGTCTGGCCCGTCTGCTGGCGCAGATGACCGGCCAGGAAACCCCGGAGCAAGCGCGTGAGGCGGCTGCCGTCGCGTGATGAAACAACGATCCCTGGGCGAATGGCTCGCCTACCTCGAGCAGTTGCACCCCTCGGCCATCGACATGGGCCTGGAGCGGTCGCAGAAGGTGCTTGCCCGGCTGGCGCTGGGCAAGCTGGCGCAGCGCGTGGTGACGGTGACCGGCACCAACGGCAAGGGCTCGACCTGCGCCTTCGTGGCCTCGCTACTGCAAGCCCAGGGGCTCAAGGTGGGCGTGTACAGCTCGCCGCACCTGTTGCGTTACAACGAGCGGGTGCTGATCGACGGCCAGGAAGCCAGCGATGAGCGCCTGTGCGAAGCCTTCGCCGCCGTCGAGGCGGCACGGGGCGAAATTTCCCTGACCTATTTCGAGATGGGCACCCTGGCCGCGTTCTGGTTGTTCTACCAGTCGCAACTGGATGCCGTGGTACTGGAAGTGGGTCTTGGTGGCCGTCTGGACACCGTGAACGTGGTGGATGCCGACCTGGCTCTGGTGACCAGCATCGGTGTCGACCATGTCGATTACCTGGGGGATACCCGCGAGTTGGTGGCCTTCGAGAAGGCCGGCATCTTCCGTCAGGGCAAGCCGGCACTGTGCGGTGACCTGGATCCGCCTCAGCCGCTGCTGGACAAGGCTGCCGAACTGGCTGCGCCGCTGTTCCTGCGTGGGCGTGACTTCGACCTGGCCAGTGCCGATGGCCACTGGAGCTGGCGGGGTACTGCGGCCGATGGTGCGCAGGTAGAGCTGCATGACCTGCCTTTGCTCGACCTGCCCATGGAAAACGCCACGCTGGCCCTGCAGGCCTACCTGCTGATGGGCCTGCCCTGGGACGCCGGGCAGATTCGCCAGGCGCTGCTGGATACGCGCATCACTGGCCGCCTCGACCGTCGCCTGCTGAGCTGGCAGGGCAAGCCGGTGGAGCTGTTGCTGGATGTCGGGCACAACCCGCATGCTGCAGAGTACCTGGCCCGGCGCCTGGCGGCCCGGCCGCTCAAGGGGCGCCGCCTGGCGGTGTTCGGTCTGCTCGCCGACAAGGACCTGGGTGGCGTTGTCGCGCCGCTGCAGGGCCTGGTCGACGATTGGGCGGTAGCGCCACTGGATACCCCGCGCAGCCGCCCGGCTGCGGAACTGGTAACGGCCTTGACGAACGTCGGCGCAGCGGTGAAGTCTTATGCCAGCGTCGGCGCCGCCCTTGAAGGGCAATGCGCGCAGGCGACGGCGGATGACCAGATCTTGCTGTTCGGTTCGTTTTTCTGTGTTGCCCAGGCGCTGGAATGGCTGGAGCGGCACGCCCAGGAGGGTGGAGTAGATGGCAGTGCTGGATAAAGGGATGAAACAGCGCATGGTGGGTGCGTTGGTGCTGGTGGCGCTGGCGGTTATCTTCCTGCCGATGCTGTTCACCCGCGAGGACGAGATGCGCCAGGTGCACGTCGAGGCCCCGCAGGCACCGGCCATGCCAAACTTGCCGGAAGTGAAGGTGGAGCCGGTCGCCGTGCCGGAACCGCAGGCTATTCCGGCTGAGCCGCAACAGCCACCGGTGGTGGTGGACGAGTCCACGGCACCGGCGAGCACGCCCAGCCAGCCGATTACACCGTCGCCGCAGACCCAGCCCCAGGTACAAGTGCAGCCCCAGCCGGCCAAGCCGCAGGCGCCCGTGGCCAAGGTCGAGCCTCAGCCGGCAGCCAAGCCGGCCGCGCCAGCGGCGCCGTCGAAGATCGATGTCAATGGCCTGCCGGTCAGCTGGGCGATCCAGTTGGCCAGCCTGTCCAACCGTGCCGGTGCCGAAAAACTCCAGCAAACCTTGCGTAGCCAGGGTTACAACGCCTATATCCGCTCGGCGGGTGGCATGAACCGGGTGTACGTCGGGCCGCTGATCGAGCGCGCCGAGGCCGAGCGCGTGCGTGACGCCATCAACCGCCAGAACAGCCTCAAGGGCTTCGTGGTGCGCTTCCAGCCTGAACGCAGCTGATACCCCCGGGGCGGCTTTGCCGCCCATTCGCGGGTAAACCCGCTCCCACAG
>NZ_JAFGYJ010000010.1:0-29958 GCF_017490805.1 Pseudomonas sp. 43(2021) | reverse complement strand
AGCGCGTGCGTGACGCCATCAACCGCCAGAACAGCCTCAAGGGCTTCGTGGTGCGCTTCCAGCCTGAACGCAGCTGATACCCCCGGGGCGGCTTTGCCGCCCATTCGCGGGTAAACCCGCTCCCACAGGTTCAGTATGGGTCTTGCAGCGGCGCGGTCCATGTGGGAGCGGCCTTGTGTCGCGAAAGGGGCGCGAAGCGGCCCCAGGGTCTCAGCGACACAGCCAGAATCGCCGGGGCCGCTTTGCGGCCCTTTCGCGACACAAGGCCGCTCCCACAAGAATCGTGTAAGCCCGGGTGGCGCTAATCACCTGACATTCCGCTTACCCAAGCCCCCGTCGCTCTGGTAAAATGCGCCGCCTCAAACGTCTGCAGGCAGCACCGTGGCATTTACCTTGGTTGATTGGGCGATCATCGCGATCATCGCCGTCTCCACACTGATCAGTCTCAAGCGCGGCTTCGTCAAGGAGGCCTTGTCCTTGCTCATCTGGATCATTGCCGGTGCGGTTGCCTGGATGTTCGGTGGTTCGCTCTCGGTGTATCTTGAAAGCTACATCCAGACGCCGTCGATGCGCGTCATCGCCGGCTGCGCCATTCTTTTCGTCGCCACCTTGCTGGTGGGGGCCATGATCAACTTCCTCATCGGCGAGCTGATCCGCGTGACCGGGCTGTCCGGCACTGATCGTTTCCTGGGCATGGCCTTCGGTGCTGCGCGCGGGGCCTTGCTGGTGGTGGTGGCCATCGGGCTGATCAGCCTGGGGCCGGTTCAACAAGACACCTGGTGGCAGGAATCACGCCTGATACCACAATTTCTCTTGGTCGCCGACTGGTCGAAAAACCTGATCCTGGGTTTTACCGGCCAGTGGACACCCAGTGGGCTGATCGGCACTCCGGCTGATCTTCCGTTCAAGGAACAGTTGCTCGGGCCGGCAAAGCCCTGAGCGCTATTCACTCAAGTTTCGTCAAAGTAGGGGTTGCGTCGCATGTGTGGCATCGTCGGTATCGTCGGTAAGTCGAACGTCAATCAGGCGCTGTATGACGCGCTTACGGTCCTCCAGCACCGCGGCCAGGACGCTGCCGGTATCGTGACCAGCCATGACGGCCGGTTGTTCCTGCGCAAGGATAATGGCCTGGTGCGCGACGTGTTCCAGCAGCGCCACATGCAGCGCCTGGTGGGCAGCATCGGCATTGGCCACGTGCGCTACCCGACCGCGGGCAGCTCGACCTCGGCCGAGGCCCAGCCGTTCTACGTCAACTCGCCCTACGGCATCACCCTGGCGCACAACGGCAACCTGACCAACGTCGAGCAGTTGGCCAAGGAGATCTACGAGTCCGACCTGCGCCACGTCAACACCAACTCCGACTCGGAAGTGCTGCTGAACGTGTTCGCCCATGAGCTGGCCGTGCGTGGCAAGCTGCAGCCGACCGAAGAAGACGTGTTCGCCGCGGTTTCCCATGTGCACAGCCGCTGCGTTGGCGGTTATGCCGTGGTGGCGATGATTACCGGCTACGGCATCGTCGGCTTCCGTGACCCCAACGGCATCCGCCCGGTGGTGTTCGGCCAGCGTCACACCGACGAAGGCGTGGAATACATGATCGCCTCGGAAAGCGTGGCGCTGGACGTGCTCGGCTTCACCCTGATCCGCGACCTGGCGCCGGGCGAAGCGGTGTACATCACCGAGGAAGGCCAGCTGTACACCAAGCAGTGCGCCGAAGCACCGAAGCTGCAACCGTGCATCTTCGAACATGTCTACCTGGCCCGCCCGGACTCGATCATGGATGGCGTGTCGGTGTACAAGGCCCGTCTGCGCATGGGTGAAAAACTGGCCGACAAGATCATGCGCGAGCGCCCTGAGCACGACATCGACGTGGTCATCCCGATCCCGGACACCAGCCGCACCGCGGCCCTGGAACTGGCCAACCGCCTGGGCGTGAAGTTCCGCGAAGGTTTCGTCAAGAACCGCTACATCGGTCGTACCTTCATCATGCCCGGCCAGGCCGCGCGCAAGAAATCGGTACGCCAGAAGCTCAACGCCATCGAGCTGGAGTTCCGTGGCAAGAACGTGATGCTGGTGGACGACTCGATCGTGCGCGGCACCACCTGCAAGCAGATCATCCAGATGGCCCGCGAAGCCGGCGCCAAGAACGTCTACTTCTGCTCCGCAGCCCCTGCGGTACGCTACCCCAACGTCTACGGCATCGACATGCCGAGTGTTCACGAACTGATCGCCCACAACCGTACCACCGAACAAGTGGCCGAGTTGATCGGCGCCGACTGGCTGGTCTACCAGGACCTGCCGGACCTGATCGACTCGGTCGGTGGCGGCAAGATCAAGATCGACCACTTCGATTGCGCGGTATTCAACGGTGAGTACGTCACCGGTGATATCGACGAAGCCTACCTCGACCGCATCGAGCAGGCGCGTAACGACCTGGCCAAGGTCAAGAACCAGGCGGTCAGCGCGATCATCGACCTCTACAACAACTGATTTCGGGAGCGACGGCATGACGGATCAATGGGATGCCGGCCGACTGGACAGTGACCTCGAGGGTGTCGGTTTCGACACCCTGGCGGTGCGCGCCGGTCAAAACCGTACACCGGAGGCCGAGCACAGCGAAGCGCTGTTCCTGACCTCCAGCTATGTGTTCCGCACGGCTGCCGACGCCGCCGCGCGCTTTGCCGGTGAAACGCCGGGCAACGTCTATTCGCGCTACACCAACCCGTCGGTACGTGCGTTCGAGGAACGCCTGGCGGCCATGGAAGGTGCCGAGCAGGCCGTGGGTACCTCCACCGGCATGGCGGCGATCCTCGCCGTGGTGATGTCGCTGTGCAGTGCCGGTGACCATGTGCTGGTGTCGCAGAGCGTGTTTGGCTCGACCATCAGCCTGTTCGAGAAGTACTTCAAGCGTTTTGGCCTGCAGGTGGACTACGTGCCATTGGTCGATCTCGCTGGCTGGGAAAAGGCCATCAAGGCCAACACCAAGCTGCTGATCGTCGAATCGCCGTCCAACCCGCTGGCCGAGCTGGTCGACATCACCGCCCTCAGCGAAATCGCCCATGCCCACGGTGCCATGCTGGTGGTGGACAACTGCTTCAGCACCCCGGCGCTGCAGCAGCCGCTGAAGCTGGGTGCCGACATCGTGTTCCATTCGGCCACCAAGTTCATCGACGGCCAGGGCCGCTGCATGGGAGGCGTGGTTGCCGGCCGTGCGGAGCAGATGAAAGAAGTGGTGGGCTTCCTGCGTACCGCAGGCCCGACCCTCAGTCCGTTCAACGCCTGGATCTTCACCAAGGGCCTGGAAACCCTGCGCCTGCGCATGCGTGCGCACTGCGAAAGCGCCCAGGCACTGGCCGAATGGCTGGAGCAGCAGGAGGGCGTGGAGAAAGTGCATTACGCCGGCTTGCCGAGCCACCCGCAGCACGAACTGGCCAAGCGCCAGATGAGTGGTTTTGGTGCGGTGGTCAGCTTCGAGGTCAAAGGTGGCAAAGAGGGCGCCTGGCGCTTCATCGACGCTACCCGGGTGATTTCCATCACCACCAACCTGGGTGACAGCAAGACCACCATCGCCCACCCGGCCACCACCTCCCACGGTCGCCTGACGCCGCAGGAGCGTGAAGCCGCCGGTATCCGCGACAGCCTGATCCGCGTTGCCGTGGGCCTGGAAGACGTGGCCGACCTGCAGGCCGACCTGGCGCGCGGGTTGGCGGCCCTGTGATCGAAATTGGCGGCAGTACGCCCGGCCACAACGGCCGGGTAGCCCTGGTGACCGGTGCCGCGCGCGGTATCGGCCTGGGCATTGCTGCCTGGTTGATCTGCGAAGGCTGGCAGGTAGTGCTCAGCGACCTCGACCGCCAGCGCGGTGCCAAGGCGGCCAAGGCCTTGGGTGACAATGCCTGGTTCATCACCATGGACGTTGCCGACGAGGCTCAGGTTAGTGCCGGGGTGTCCGAGGTTCTGGGGCAGTTTGGCCGCCTGGATGCGCTGGTGTGCAATGCGGCCATCGCCAACCCGCACAACCAGACGCTGGAAAGCCTGAGCCTGGCACAGTGGAACCGGGTGCTGGCGGTCAACCTCAACGGCCCGATGTTGTTGGCCAAGCATTGTGCGCCGTACCTGCGCGCGCACAACGGGGCGATCGTCAATCTTACCTCTACCCGGGCGCGGCAGTCCGAGCCCGATACCGAAGCCTACGCGGCGAGCAAGGGCGGCCTGGTGGCTTTGACCCATGCTCTGGCCATGAGCCTGGGCCCGGAGATCCGCGTCAATGCGGTGAGCCCGGGCTGGATCGATGCCCGTGACCCGTCGCAGCGCCGTGCCGAACCGTTGACCGAGGCGGACCATGCGCAGCACCCGACGGGCAGGGTAGGGACGGTGGAAGACGTGGCGGCCATGGTGGCCTGGCTGTTGTCGCGCCAGGCGGCGTTCGTCACTGGCCAGGAGTTCGTGGTCGATGGCGGCATGACCCGCAAGATGATCTATACATGAGCATTTTGCGTATCTTGTATCGGCCCTTTCGCGGGTAAACCCGCTCCCACAGGTGCAACACAGTTATCAAAACCTGTGCAGTACCTGTGGGAGCGGGTTTACCCGCGAAGAGGCCGGCACAGGCAACCGCACCGCTTTTGGTTTTTTTGAAAAAAATCCAACGGGGCTATTGACTTAGCTTCGCCACCTGCGTAAATTTCGCGGCCTCAGCGAAGCAAACGCAACAAGCAACATCGCGAGGGTGATTAGCTCAGCCGGGAGAGCATCTGCCTTACAAGCAGAGGGTCGGCGGTTCGATCCCGTCATCACCCACCACTTCCTGAGATGTTCCTGGTGCATCAGGTTTCGCAAGAAGCCGATAGCCAGAGAGGAACGCACTGCGCAGCGGTAGTTCAGTCGGTTAGAATACCGGCCTGTCACGCCGGGGGTCGCGGGTTCGAGTCCCGTCCGCTGCGCCATTTTTCAGTAACAGATGGGTGCCTGTCACCGGTCTGAAGCATCAGGGCAAAATGCCTTGGGCTGACCCAGTTTCAATCGGGCGCAAGCCTGAACGATACGCAGCGGTAGTTCAGTCGGTTAGAATACCGGCCTGTCACGCCGGGGGTCGCGGGTTCGAGTCCCGTCCGCTGCGCCATCTTCGTTTCAAGGTCCCATGAACACCTTGAAGCAAACACAAGATAAGCGATCATGTTATCGCTTTTTTTGTGCCTGTCCTGAGGCCGCCGCGCCGGAAGGGTAGACCCAGGTTTCAATCAGGCGCAAGCCTGAATGATACGCAGCGGTAGTTCAGTCGGTTAGAATACCGGCCTGTCACGCCGGGGGTCGCGGGTTCGAGTCCCGTCCGCTGCGCCATCTTCGCCTCGAGGCCCCTTGAACGCCTCGAAGCCACGGGAAAGCGACCTTAGGGTCGCTTTTTTCGTTTTTGCGCCTGGCAATTGCCGCCCTTGACCCGGATTTACACGAACCTGACAGACTCTTCACCGATCAACGGTTCCTGTGCCTGCCTGCTGTGTTGCACAATAGGCACTTTCTCGACTTACCCGGAATTCGCAATGACCAGATCTTCCGTCTTTGGTGCGCTCGGGCTGGCCCTGGTGCTGGCGGGCGTGGCCGGTTGTTCCTCGAAAAAAGCTGCTGTCTACGAGCACGAGAACTTCGATGACTCGGGTACCTTCTCGCGCAGCTTCCCGGTGAGCGATGCCGGCTCCTGCGAGGCCGCCCGGCGTGCCTTGCTCAGCCAGGGCTACATCATCACCAGCAGCGGTGCCAACCAGGTGGTAGGCAACAAGAGCTTCCAGCAGAACAGCGAGAACCACCTGCAGATCAGCTTCAACGTCACCTGTGCACCCGATGTGAGCGACGCGCAGCGCTCGACCATGTTCGCCAACGCCTTGCAGGACCGCTACGCCCTGAAAAAGTCCAACACCTCCGCCAGCCTGGGCGTGGGTGTACTGGGGTCGGTGTCGATGCCGATCGGCTCCAGCGACGACTCGATGGTCAAGGTGGCCAGCGAGACGGTGACGGCGGCGCAGTTCTATGACCGCTATTTCGCCCTGGTGGAGAGCTACCTGCCAAAGCCCAAGCCGACGCAGGAGAGCAAGGCCAAGGTCGAGGAGCCCGCGCCGAAGGCCGAAGCGCCGGCGGCTGCCCTGGGGTTACCGGAGCAGGCTGCGGTGGCACCGGCCCCGGTAGCGGCGCCTTTGGTTGACGCGGCGCCAGCTCCGTCCGCCGTTGCCCCGACCAGCGAGGCGGTAGCCGCACCGGTGGCGGACGACAGCCAGGGCTCGCAGCCGGTGGCGCCG
Organism: Pseudomonas sp. 43(2021); assembly: GCF_017490805.1. Taxonomy (NCBI): domain Bacteria; kingdom Pseudomonadati; phylum Pseudomonadota; class Gammaproteobacteria; order Pseudomonadales; family Pseudomonadaceae; genus Pseudomonas; species Pseudomonas sp. 43(2021). Next base: position 23,671 of record NZ_JAFGYJ010000010.1, on the reverse strand, counting down.
CCAGCGGAGTCGGCGCCAATCGAGGTCCAGCAGGAAGCCCAGCCTGCCGAGGCTGCATCGCCCGCTCTCTGATTTTTAGCTTGTACCGGCCCCTTCGCGGGCTTGCCCGCTCCCACAGGTAATGCGCAAGTTTCAGAGCCTGTGGAGATCCTGTGGGAGCGGCTGGTACAGGCCGGACACATTCCTTGTTACAGACACCTGGCGAAAACTTCCTGAACACCTGCTACGTTAACCACTCATAAGCTTGTCATCATTCCGTCACTCCACCTGCTTAGGTTGAAGGCGACACTGATAAAGATCATGAGATGAGAGGACGCAGGGCGATGGACGAATACCAGGAAGAACTTCTCGAATTCCAGGCTTATGAACTGGACACTCCGGAACCGGCTGACGACGCTACCGAGCTCTAGCCCACCCGCCGCTGGCTGCGGCGAAACTCCCCCGGTGTGAGGCCCGTCCAGCGCTTGAAGGCGCGCTGGAAGGCCTCGGCCGAAGCAAACCCCAGCAGATAGGCAATCTCGCCAAAGGCCAGCTCCGTATCGCGGATGTAGGTCTCGGCCAGGTCGCGCCGTGTTTCGCTGAGCAGGTCACGATAGCGCGTGCCTTCCTCGGCCAGTTTGCGGCGCAAGGTCCAGGTCGGCAGTTGCAGGTGCAGCGCCACTTCTTCCAGGTCCGGTTCACGGCCGCCATTAAGCAACGGCCCCAGCAGGTGGGTGATGCGCTCACCCAGGCTGCGCACCCGCGTGCGCTGCAGCATTTCCGCCTCGCACAGCTGCAGCAGGTGCTGCCAGGTGCTTGGGCAGTGCCTGGGGTTGGCCAGCTGCAGCGTGGCGCGGCTCAGGCGCAGCTGGTTGCCGTCGGCCGCGAACTGCACGGGCGTGCTGGACAAGGGCTGGTAGCGCGCGGCATAGGCGGGCGCGGCAAACTCGATATCCAGGCGTTCGGCCTGCACCGGTGTACCGGCAAGGTCGGCAAGCTGGGCCAGCCAGCCGGCGAGTAGCGAATCCACCACGAATCGGTTGTAGGCGTTGTATGGGCTGATGGAGTAGAAGCGGAGCCAGGCGCCTTGGGCATCTTCCTGAAAACTGGAGTGGCCGCGGTAGTTGGCGGCGTACAGTGGCTCGAAGCGCAACAGGGTGCGTGCCGCCTCGCCCAGGGTCGGCGCCTGGGCGGCGGTGACCCCGGCCAGGCCGGCATGCGCCAGGCGGCTCAGACGCCCCATGTGCAAGCCCAGTGCGGCCTCGCCACACAGCTCGATGGCAGCGTGACCCAGGTGCATGTAGCGCGGAATCGACAAGCGCGCGCCAGCTTCGCCCAGGCGCGCCGCATCCAGGCCATAGCGGCGCAGCAGCGGCTCGGGGTCATGGCCCAGTTCGCGCAGGGCCTCGGTCAGCGGCTGGACAAAACCAACCGACAGGTCGCCCAGGCGCACGCGGGGGCGGGCCATGGGCTTACAGCCACAGGTTCAGCAGGCGGGCGCCAGGGCTGGGGGTACCCGCCAGCAATTCACCCGCGTGGTGGGCAAAGCCCTGGCCGTCGCTGCCCTGTTCCCAGAACTGCCCACGCATGAACACGCTCATGCTGCTGACGCCAGCCCCGGCGGCTTCGGTCAGGCGTTGCCAGGCGGCTTGTTCGCTGACTTCGCCGCGCTGCAAGGCCAGCCCGGCGCTGGCATCCTGGTGGCGATTGCCGCGCCAGGGCGCTTGCCAGCTGCCCTTGCCGCTGAGGAATACCGGGTTGGCGATCAGTTGTACCGCCTGTTGTGCCAGTTGCTGGTGGTTTTCCGGGTACCAGCTGTCACTGCCCACCAGCACGCCCAGGCGCCCGGCAGGGGTTTGCAATACCTGCAGCGGGTGCTGGCGGCCATCGTGCACATAACGGCGCATTTCGCTGTCGGGGAACTGCTGGCGTTGCGGCTGGCCCAGCAACGAGCCGTCGCCGGCGAACACCACGCTGCTGTTGAACAGCGGGCCGCTGCCGGCATGCAGCACGCCCTGTTTCACATAAGGGGCGGGTAGCACGATGGAGCCAGCCACCAAGGTGACATTGAATTCCTTGGCCAGGCCGCCGAACAGTTGCTGGTAGTCCGCGGCCATCTGCTCGGCCTTCATGCGCAGGTGCGCGTCGGCGCGCCAGTCGTCGCCGTCGGCACCGAGCATGGCCAGGCCATAGCGCAGCGGGTTGCTCAGCTCCAGCCATTGCAGGGCTTCGCGGCTTTGCGTGACCTGGTACAGCTCGTTCTTTTCCCCGCGTGCCCACAGCCAGGTGCCGATGTGCTCCGGTAGCACCACCACCGTGCGCGGGCCTACCAGCCCTTGGGTGCGGGCTTGCTCCAGGTAGGCCGCGAGCTTGCGGTGCAGGCGCTGCAGGTTCTGGTAGTCGCCCGGGAACAGCAGCGGTTCGACGCCAAGCAGGTTGCCGTGCTCGCCCGGCACGCCATGGTTCAGCGCCAGTTCGATGCGCAGGTCGGACAGATAGTGGCCTTCCGGGCGCTGCTGGGTCCAGAAACCGTAGCCACACAGTGCGGCGGCCATCACCAGTGCCAGGGTGCTTGCCAGGAGTTTTCGCATCAAACTTCAGCTTTTACCTAAAAATGAACTGGCCATGCAGGGCATCAAGGGCAAAGTGCGGCCTTATTCATCAGCTTTGGAATCCTTGGTGCACTGCTTTTGCATAATCGTGTTTGATCATACCAAAGCTACCGGGTGCTTATGAGTATTCTCTGCTGACAAGACCTGATGTCACGGCCGACACATCAGGCGCTGGCGTTCGTAGTTAACCGCCTTGTCCCGTTCTGGCAGGCTGAAAGGCGCTGCGCACTGGTGCTCACCCCATTTGATTGTCAGGCTACCCTGGTCCTGTTCGAGCAGCACCAACGCCTTGCCGCTCGGGTCGGAAATCGCCAGCTGCTTGCCTTCGGCGTCCTCGACGGAGGCGCCGAACGGTATCGACTGGCCGTGCTCGTCGAGCAGTTCAAATTGTACCCGGCGCCCACTCTTGCCGGTGTAGCGGGCAAGCACCACGGCGCCGCGGCGAGGCACCAGCTGTTGGGTGGCGTTTTCGATTTCGATGTCGCCCCCCAGGTCGCGGGTGTCCAGGCTGACCCAGTTGACCCTGTAGGGCTGAGCGTTGGGGATCACCGCATAGCCATTGCGCCCGGTTTCCACTCCGCTGAAACTGCTGATCTTCGCACCCTTCACACCCGGCACTTCGGCCAGGGCGAAGGTTTCGCTGAGCGTCTGGCCGAGGTTGATGCCGCCTTGGTGGGCAACCACGGCGCCGGCAACGTTCAGGTTCTGCGAGTCGTAGCCGCGCCCCTGGCTATAGCCCAGGCTGATGTCGGCGACCGAGGTGCGGGTGTTCAGGTTGGCCGAGGCCGAGCTGCCACTGGTGCGGCTGTGACCACCCTGGATCGAGTAGAAGGTGTCACTGCTCTCCGACAGGTAGCCGTTGATGCCGGCCTGGGTGGTGTCGTTGCCCTTCTGCGTGCTGGCGGTGACGAACGCCCGCGGTGCGCGGGCGCGGCTGCCGATCGGGAACGACACCGACAGGTTGAACTGGGTATCCTGCCCCGAAGGGCCTGAGGTTCCCAGCTCCTTGGTGCGGCTGACGTCAAGGTTGTAGGAGATATCGCCCCAGTTGTTGCTGTAGCCGGCGGACAGGCTCTGCGAACCGCCGCGGTTCCAGTAGCGCTGGTCGGTGGCCGTCAGATACAGGCTGCCGAGTGCGCGGTCGCGGCCCAGGCTCTGGTTGATGGTCAGGTCGGTGCGGGTCTTGGAGTTGCCGCTGCGCTTGATCGCGTCGGTGCTCAGGTCCTCGATATGCTGGGTGAGGGTGCGGAAGCCCTCGGTTGAATAGCGGTAGGCGGCCAAGGTGAAGTTGGTGTCGGTGCCGGTGAATGTCTTGGCGTATAGCGCCCGCAGGCTGTTGCCCTGGGTGGTCTGGCCCTGGGCTTTGCTCGAGGAATGGGTGACATCGAGCGAAAAGGCGCCCAGCAGCGTGTTCAGGCCGCTGCCCACGGCCAGCGCCTTGTAGTCGTCGGTGGCTTGCAGGCCAACGACGCCGGTCACGGTGTTGGTGAGGCCGTAGGCCAACATCGTGCTGAGCATCTGCGGCGTGGCCAGGCCTTCGGTGTTGCTGTTGTAGCGTCCGGCGGACAGGCTGTACTTGACCTGGCCGCCACGGACCATGAGCGGCAGACTGGAGAACGCCTGCACGCTGACCCGTCGGCGGCCGTCGGCCTCGATGATGGTGATTTCCAGGTCGCCGTTGGAGCCGCTGGGGTAAATGTCGCTGATCTCGAACGGGCCGGGCGGTACGTTGGCAGTGTAGAGCAGGTAGCTGTTCTGGCGGATCTCGACTCTGGCGCTGGTCTGGGCCACGCCCCGCACCACCGGCGCGTACCCGCGCTCGCTGTCGGCGCGCATGCCTTCGTCCGAAGCCAGCTTCAGGCCCCGGTAGCGCACGCTGTCGAACAGGTCGCTGTCGCTGAAGATGTCGCCGGCGCTGAACTGGCCCTTGAGTGCAGTTACGTCGTGCTGCACGTAGCTGCGGTTGCTCTTGAAGCTGTCCGGCCGCCCGGTGCCGCTGCTGAAGTTTGACTCGTTGCGCAAGCGCCAGCCGCCCAGGTTGATGCCGTTGCGCAGGCTCAGGTTGTTGTTGATGCGGGTGTCGGCATCACCGGCGCTGCGGCTGGTGTTGAATTGGTAGTTGATGAACGCCGCAGGCACCCCTGCGTCCCACAGTTGCGGGTCGACGTAGCCGCGCAGGCCGCGCTTCATGGCGACCTGCGGGATGCTGGCGGACAGGCGCAGGTGACCCGAGTCATAGCTCAGGCTGGCCTGGTCGATCAGCGTCGGCAGGTCGTGGCAGGCCTGCGCGGTATCCAGGCGCCCCTGTGCCTTGAGCTTGTCCATGTCTATGCCCAACTGCTCGAGCAGTTCCAGGGTCAGGCACGGTTCCACGCGCCCGGTCTGGAGGTTGCGGTTGAAATCGATGTCGCGCCGGCCCACCAGTACCTCGTTGCTGTACAGGTCTACCCGATAATTGCCCGGCAGCACGCTGCTGGCCGACAGCAGTAACTGCAGGTCGACCGCCGATTGCGCACCCTGCAGGAAGGTGGTGTTGAAGCCCAGCAGCTGGGGATCGTCCTGCGCCGTCGAGAGGCCGGGCAGCGCGCAGCAGAGCACCAATGACAGGGCGTTGAGCTTCCAGGCTGAAGGAGGCGTGCCGCCATGGAGCGCGCGCGCGCCTGCATCGGCACCGTCTACGGAGCGGGGGGCGATGGACAGAGACATACTAGGAACCTAATTCATGTCCCGGCGCGGGCTGGGCACGGGGAGGCCGCACGCGACCGGGGCGCGCGAGGTGGGCGCTACGTTTTCACAAGGTGATGGCGGGTTCGGCAGGCTTGGCACTACCCGGCTGGGCAGGGGTCAGCAGCACGGAATATCCATGCTGGGCGCCATAGTCGTTGATGCTCTTGAACGTGAGCGTCAGCGGGCCGTCCGGCAGGGAAAGTGCCGAGCTGAATGTCTTTTGTTCGCCGGGGGCGATCATGCTCGAATCGGCGCTGAACACGGTCTGTTTTCCGCGTTTGAGTTCGATGTCGGCCATCGACACGTGATACAGGCCTGGGTTGTTCACGGTCAGTTGGGCCTTCCCGGCGTGCTGGGTCAATTGCCAGACCAGTTGTTCCGGTGCCAGCAGGGCATTACCGGGCAAGTTGGCCGGGCGGAAGAAAATCTTGATGCGTTGGCGCACTGCCAACTGCAAGGTATTGGCCTTGGTACTGGCTTGCGGGATTTCCTGGACATTCAGCCAGACCACGGATTCGCGATCGGTCGGCAGACCCTGGCCTTCATAGAGAATGCGCAGTAGTTGTTCCTGCTTGGGCAATACTCTGGCCAACGGAGGGGTGATGGCGAACGGCGCCTGCGCGCTGTCGCCGGCATCAACCCACGACTGCACCAGGACTTCCTGATTGCCGTTGCGCACGATGACATTGGCTTCCTTGTGAGCACCGTCAAACACGACGCGGGTGGCGCTCAGGGAGATGCTGGCAGTTGCCTGGGCGGCGACGAGCATGCCCAGCAACCCGAGAACGGGATACAGAGAACGACGCAACATGGTTGGGTACCTTGCGGGACGAAGAAGTGGCGAGGCTGATCAGCCTCGCGCATGGAGAAGCTGCGAAGTGATTACTCGTACTGCAGGATGAACGGCAGGGTGGCATCACCGCGACCGGCGGTGGCGGTGCCGGCGGCGCCGGTGGTCACGTAGGCTGCAGAGAAGCTCAGGGTAGCGTCGCCGCCCTCGGCGCCGGTGCCATGCACCTCGCTCTGGATCTTGGCGGTGGCGGCCGAGCTCAGGTCGATCAGGTTGCCGTTGGGGTCGAGCAGGGCGATACCGACGTTGGCGGCAGTGCCGGTGCCCTTGGTCAGGGCCAGGACTTTCTTGCCGGTCACCAGGCCCGAGCCTCCGCTATTGGCATCGAAGACCATCGCCACCTTGGTGCCGACGTTGCAGTTGACGTTGAGGTTGAAGTCCTTGCCGGTCACGCGGCCTGCCGTTGGGTTCTCGGCGGTGCCCATGTCTTTGATCGAGACGGTACCCATATCCACGGCGATCACGCGGTCGGCGTTGGCGCCGTCGACCGAGCAGGCGTCATTGTTGATCACGCCGGTAAAGGAAATCTTGCCGCTGCCACCTTTTACTGGCCCGGTGGGATCGGCGGCCAGAACGCCGGCCGAAGCAGTGATAAGCGAGAGGGTCAGTGCGGCCAGGGAGAATTTATTCATATTGATGTCCACATGAAAGTGAGTAAGTGCTGCAACTAAATGCACGCTCACAATAGGTCAGGTGGTTTCCCTGGCCCATCAGACGAATCTTAATGGCCGATCAATAGCGCTCGCCAGTTAATTGAAGATATGGCTCGCGAGGCAATAGGCCAATAATTCCTGATCGCTGTTCACTTCAAGTTTTCGCATGGCTGAAACTTTCTGCGCACTAATGGTCTTGGTACTTCGGTGCTGGCTGCGGGCAATTTCACTGACACTTTGGCCGGCCACAAACAGGCGCAGTATTTCAAATTCCTTGGGTGACAGGTTTTCCACCCGTTGATCGATGGCTGTATTACAGGCGACCACCGAGTGCCTCGCCGGCTCCGGCGCCCGGTAGGTGCTGTTGCGGGCGACGGCATTGAGGGCCTTTTCGATTTCGCCGTGCAACTGGCTTTTCTGAATGACACCGTCCACGCCCAGTTCCTGTAGCCGTGTAAGGATCAGCGGGTTGGAAATCATGGTCAGCACGAGGATGCGGACAGCGGGATAGTGACGCTTGAGATAATCGATAAGTTTCAGGCCGTCACCGTAGGGTGAGTCTGCCGGCATGTTGTAGTCGGAGATGACCATGTCCACGGGTTGGCGTTCGAGCAGTTCGATCAGCCCTTGCGAGCAGACAGCTTCGCCAACCACGCAAAAGCGTGGGTCGCGTTCGACCAGTTCCCGGACGCCGAGCAGTACGATGGGGTGATCGTCGGCGATGATGACCTTGAGTTTTTCCATAAATGACGACCCGTTAGCCGGTGCGGATGGGAGGGTTGTCTTCAGGCGTTATCAGCACTGAAGTTGATTCTATGCAAGTGTTTCGAGTATTGCCGACAGCCTGTTCAGCACCTCCCGCAGTTTATCGGTCATGGCCGTGTCGAGCGGCGAGCTGGCCAGCGCGTCCTCCAGTGCGCAGCACTGCTCGGCCAGGCCCCTGGCCTGCACAGCGCCCAGGGCGCCGGCGATGCTGTGCAGGCGCTCGCCAAGGCGACGGTGGTCGCGTTGCTCAAGGGCCAGGCGCAACCGCTGCATGTCCTCGCGCATGGTGGTGATGAACAGTTCGCGCATGGCCGCGGACACTTGCACGGTATCGATGGTGGCGTCGGGGAGCAGGGTGCTGCGGTCGTCCGCTTGCGCTTGGCTGGGCCCCTCGGCCAGCACTGGCCGGCACATGCGGACCAGATGGCTGCGCAAGGTCTGCAGGCTCAACGGTTTGACCATCCAGGCATTCATGCCCACCTCGAGGCAGCGCTGGCCCTCTTCTCGCAGTGCATTGGCAGTGACGCCGATGATCGGCAACCGGGTGTCGTGCCGGCGCAGGGTCCTGGCCAGTTCGTAGCCATTCATCAATGGCATGTTCACGTCGGTCAGGACCAGGTCGAACAGGCCTGGCTGCCAGCGTTGCATGGCCTGTTCGCCATTGGCCGCGACGACCGTGGTGCAGCCCAGCGCCTCGAGCTGCTCCTGCAGGATCGCCTGGTTGATCGGATTGTCCTCGGCCACCAGCACATGCAGGCGCAGGGCGGCACGTTGCTGCTGCGCTGAGGCCTGGCCATTGGGCACCCCGCCCTGGCGCACCAGGGCGATGACCTGGGCGATGGCACGCACGTCATGCAGGTCCACCCGCCAGCAGCCGTCGATGAACGCGCCGGGGGCCGGGCCGTCGCTGCTGGCGCAGATCCGCTGGCCATGCCAGTTGGCAGCATCCGGGCAGTCGAGCAGGTCCACCAGCAGGGCTTGGTGGTTGTCCTTCTCCAGGGGCGGAATCGTAAGGGTCGCGGCGATGCCCAGGCGCTGCAGCCAGTCGACGCCATGCTGGGCAAGCTCCGGTATTGGCGCACGCACATATACCGGGGTCGGGTCGGGCATCACGGTCGGGCAGTCACTCAGATCCCCTTGGGCCAGCGGCAGGCTGAGGTTGAGGGAAAAGCTGCTGCCCAGGCCCGGCTCGCTGACCACCTTGATCTGGCCACCCATCATGTCGGCCAGCCAGCCGCAGATCGGCAGGCCCAGGCCCGCACCACCCTCGCTGGAAGCGTCGACGACCTGGTAGAAGAGCTCGAAGAGCCTGGCCTGCTGCGCCTGGGAGATACCGATGCCGCTGTCTGCAACCTGCCATTGCAGGCTGACGTGGGTGTCGTCGAGTGCCAGCACACGGGTGCGCAGCACCACCCGGCCGGTGTCGGTGAACTTGATGGCGTTGCTCAGCAGGTTATTGAGGATCTGGCGGATGCGTATCGGGTCGCCCACCACCTGAGCTGGCAGGCGGGCGTCATGGCAGGCATAGAGCAACAGGCCCTTGCGCTCGGCGAAGGCGCGATAGGTGCGCACGGTGTCCTCGAGCATCTCCAGCGGGCAGAACGTCACGGGTTCGAGCGCCATCTGCCCGGATTCGATCTTGGTCACGTCGAGCACGTCGCTGATCAGCTGGAACAGGGTTGCCGAGGAGCGCTGGATGGTGTGCAGGTAGCCTTGCTGCCGGGCATCCAGCTGCGTCAGGCCGAGCAGTTCGAGGGTGCCAAGCACGCCGTACAGCGGGGTACGGATCTCGTGGCTCATGGTCGCCAGGAACAGTGTCTTGGCGGTGTTGGCTGCGTCGGCCGCGCGCCGGGCCTCGTCGAGCGCCTGGGCGTCCTCGACATGACGGGTAACGTCGTTGAATGCGTAAAGACGCACGTCTTCGCCGTGGTAGCGGGTCGATACGAAACCGATCTGCAGGTGGCGGCCTTCGACCTGCAGGTAGTGCTCGCCACTGCTGGAGCTGCCCACTGTCGAGGCGAGGGTGCTGACCAGTTCTCGGGTGCCCTGCCACTGCTGCGCCCGCTGGTTCTCCAGTAGCACTTCGTGGTCGGTGCTGCGGACCACGCACAGGCCGGTCGGGGCGGTATCGATGACCACCCGGCTGAAGGCCTCGCTCTCGGCGATGGCCTCGTGGGCTGCGCGCGCGGGCAGGATGACCTGGCGTTGATACCAGCGGATGGCCACCCGGCCCATCCCGATGAGCACCAGGAAGGTAGCGGCGATGCTGGCCAGCGACCAGAACGCGTAACGGAAGAAGTGCCGGTAGGTCACGGTGTAGACAGCACTCCAGCCTCCGTTGGCCTGCTCGTGGAGGCGGAACACCAGGCCTTCGGCCTTGATGTTGAGGCCTTCGTGCATACCCTCCAGGAGCGTGGGTGCACCGATCAGTACCTCGCCGGACGGGGCGATGAGATTGAAGTGGTCATACACGGTCCAGTCCATGATGCGTTCGAAATCGTCGATCTGGGCCAGATCCACCAGCGACGCCACTTGCGTGCGTTGGTCGTCGGCCTTGGCCGGGGGCAGGGTGATGTTGGCGTAGGCCAGCACGCGCGGCGGGGAGGCCTGGTCCGGCTGCTCGACATAGCTGCGCCAGATGATCCTGGTGCCTGGGCTCCAGTCCTTGCCCTGAGGCTGGCGCGCCATGACTTGCCTGATCACTTCGATGAACGGTTCTTCCTCGACCTTGCCCCGCCCGCGTCCTGCGGCGGGAACCGTGATGTCATAACGGGCATCCGGCGAGAACAGGAACACCTGCGGCGAGCGGTAGGGGGACGCCGACCAGAACATGCTGTAGAAGCTGGCCAGGTTCGCCCCTTGGGTGAAAATGCTCGCCTCTTCGCTGCCGGCGAGGTTACGTCGATCGAGCTTGAGGCTGAACGGCATGGAAAATGGAAAGACCTGGCCCTTGTAGATGTCCGGCCCTTCCTCGGGCAGCGGCGCCAGCACCGGCTCGAGCGCGCGTGGGTAGTCGAACAGCTCCCCTTTGGCGCTGCGTTCCACGAGGGCTTCGAGGAAGGTTTCCTGCTCCTGGATATTCTCCATCAGACGGGCGAAATGGATGCTGACCGTGTCGCTTTGTTCGTCGATCAGGCGCTCGATCGACCAGAAGCTGAAACCGGCCAGCAGCAGTGCCAGGCCCAGCAGTACGGTCATGCCTTTGTTCAGGCGCAGAGAGCTGCGGGCCAGGTTTTCCAGCAGGGCGTTGTACTGATTCATGCAAGGATCCGGAAGGCCGTGGGGGCATCGATACCCAGTAGATGTTACCTTTGATGCCCGGCCGGCGCCCTGAGTTACAGCAGGTCAAAAGGCCGACGGCGGACCGTCGCTGTGCAGCAGGCGTTGGAATTGTTCCGCCGACACGGCATGGGAGATCAAAAAGCCCTGCACCTGGTTACAGTCGACCTTGCGTAGCATCTCGAGCTCCTGGGGCGTCTCGACCCCTTCGGCCACCACGGTGAGCCCGAGCTTGCGGCCCAGGGCGACGATGCTGGCCAGGGCCGAAGCCAGGCTCTCGCTTTCATCGCAACGCTGCACCAGCGCCCGGTCGATCTTCAGTTCGGTGAAGGGCGTCGAGACCAGGCTCATGTAGGAGCTGTAGCCCTTGCCGAAGTCGTCCTGGGACAGGCCGAAACCTTTCATGCGCAAGCGGCAGGCGCCCGCATAGAAGTTGCTTAACTCTTCGGGAATGGAGCATTCCATCAGTTCGAAGCAGAGCTTGCCAGGTACGCCTTGATGGTGCAGGACGAATTCCAGCAGCCGGTCGGCCAGGTCATGGCTGTTGAGCAGGTGGGTCGGCAGGTTGATCGAGACCGGAATGTCATAGCCCCGGTCACGCCACCGCGCCTGGGCATCCATGGCTTGCTTGAGCATCACCCACAGTAGCCTTTCCTCCAGGCCGAAGGCGTTGAGCGCCGGCAGGAAGGTGCCTGGCAGCAACACGCCTTGCTCCGGATGCATCCAGCGCACCAAGGCCTCGGCGGCGACGATGCGGCCGTTGTGCAAGGACTTCTTGGGTTGGAACCAGGCCTGAAAGGCCCGGTTGTTCAAGGCCTCGACCAAGGTCTGGCGATCGAACTCGGGTATGGTCGGTGCCTCCCGGGCCGGAGCCTGATGGTGCAACTGCAATTGGTCGATCAGGCTGCGCAACGCGGCGGGCTCGACTGGCTTGGAGATCAGCCCGAGCACATCCACGCCGAGGTTCTTGGCCACCAGGCTCGCCGCCATGAGCATACGCCGCGAGGCCGCACTCATGATCGCCAGGCCCGGTTTGTGGCGTAGGCCGGCGAGGTGCTGGATGAACTGCACACCGTCCATGCCGGGCATCAGCAGGTCGGTCAGGACCAGGTCTACTTCATGCTGGCGCAAGCGCTCCAGCGCTTCCTGGCCATCCCGGGCCGCTACCAGGTTGAAGCTGCCAAGTTCGCTGAACAGGTGTTGCAGGTACATATGCTGAAACGGATGGTCTTCGACAATCAGGATGTTAAAGGGCTTCAAGACGGCTACCTCGATACGGGGCCAGGCAGTTGAGCAGGGCTTGCAGGTTGAAGGGCTTGATCAGGCAGCGATCCATGCCGGCGGCCAGGCACAGATCTTCCTCGCCGCGCAGGGCGTTGGCGGTGGCGCCGACTATGGGTTGGGTACAGCCCAGCTGGCGTAGGGCTCGGGCCAGTTCGTAGCCGTTCATGCCGGGCATGTTGACGTCGGTCAGCAGCAGGTCGAAATGCTCGCGTTGCCAGGCTTGCAGGGCCTGCTCGCCATTGCTGGTCAAGGCTACGCTGCAGCCGAGCTCCTCGAGCTGGTCGCGCAGGATCAACTGGTTGATGACGTTGTCCTCGGCAACCAGCACGCGCAACCCGAGCCGCTCGGTCAAAGGGGCCGGCACGGCCTGGCCCATGGGACGACGCAAGCCCTGAGCCTGGCCGACGGCATGGTGCAGAGCACCCAGGTCGTTGAGGTTGACCTGCCAATGGCCAGCCTCGTGCCGCGCCTCCCAGCAGTCCTGGGCGCTGGCCAGGATGCTTGGGCCGGGCCATTCGGCGACCAGCCGGCGCTCGACGTTGCCTGGATGCAGCTCGACCAGCAGTTCGCCGGCCATGGCGCTGCCCGGTGGCGGGGCGCCGACCTGGGCGCGTGCGCCCCAGCGGCATAGCCAGCCACTGATGGCTTCGGCCAGTTCATGTACCGGCGATACCACGTGAATGCGTTCGGCCAGCAGGTTGAACGGGGTGCCGGCGCGGCCTGAGGCGACTTCCAGGGGCAGGGTCAGACTGAAGCTGCTGCCCAGGCCCAGCTCACTGACCAGGCGCAGCTGGCCGTTCATCAATTGCGTCAGGCGCTGGCAGATCGGCAGCCCCAGCCCGGTGCCGGGAATGACCTGGGTATGGCCTTCGGTCTGGTAAAAGGGGTCGAAGATGAATGGCTGGTCCTGTTCGGCGATGCCCTTGCCGGTGTCCGAGACCTGCCACAACAGGCAGGAGCGCTCTCCATCGCGGTTGAGCAACCTGGCGCGCAGCACCACGCGCCCGCAATCGGTGAACTTGACCGCATTGCTCAACAGGTTGTTGAGAATCTGGCGGATGCGGTTGACGTCGCCGATCAGGTGCTCCGGCAGGCGCGGGTCCAGGCAGCTGTAGAGCTGCAACCCCTTGCTCCCGGCTGCCGCGCTGTAACCCTGGATTACCTCGCGGACCAGGTCCGGGGCACTGAACTCGCTGAGTTCAAGGGCCAGTTGACCGGCCTCGATCTTGGACACGTCCAGCACGTCGCAGATCAACTGCAGCAGGGTTGACGAGGACCCTTCGATGGCCCGCAGGTAATCGCGCTGCTGGGCGTCGAGCACGGTGCGAGACAGCAGCTCGAGGGTGCCCAGCACGCCGTACAGCGGTGTTCGGATTTCGTGGCTCATGGTGGCCAGGAACTGGGTTTTCGCTTCGTTGGCCGTGTCTGCCGCGCGCCGGGCGTCCTCCAGCGCGGCCTCGATCTGCTTGCGTGCGCTGATGTCGCTGAACGCGCAAAGCAGAACCTGCTCGCCCTTGTAGCGGGTTGGCGAGCAGCTCAGGTACAGGTGGCGCCCTTCGGCGCTCTCGAAATAGTCGCTGCACTGGCCTTCGTGCCGCTCGAAGGCCTGCTCGATCCATCGCGCACTGCGTGCGTCGCGAGCCTGGTCCTGGCCCAGCCATTGCTGGGCCAGGTGGTTCTCCAGCACAACCTGCCCATCGCTGCGACGCAGCACGCACAGGGCGACGGGGGCGGTTTCGATGACGTCCCGGCTGAACATCTCGCTTTCCACCAGCGCGCGGATGCGTTCGACCGTGGGGGTGAACAAGCGCTGGTCGAAACGCCGGATCAGCACCCTTATCAAGGTGATGCTGATCAAGCAGAACAACAGGGCACCGAGCAGTTGCTGCCACAGGCCGGCAAGGATGGCGGACAGGTCGATGGCATAGACCAGTTGCCAGTCCGAGGACATCAATGGCTTGCTGATGACCAGGTATTCGGGCAAGAACCCCGCGCCGGCGAAGCCGAAAAAGTTGTCACCCGAGGGTTGGGGGCGCGAGCGCTTCAGTGTCGGGTTCGGGCTGTTGGTGAATACCAGCATGCCGTCAGCGTTGAACATCATGAATTCACCTGCGCTGGCATCCTCGAGTGATGGCGACACCGCCTGGCTGTCGATCTCCAGGCCCAGCCAGCCAGAATCGGGGTCGCGCTCGTCAAGGCGCAGGAAGATGAACAGGCGCGAGCGGGGCGCGTCCTGGTCGGCCAGCCACAGTTCCCGGGGGGCTGTGGGCCGGTGCCCCGCATCGCGCAGCTGCTCAAGCAAGGCAGGCGAAGGTGGCGAGGCCTGGGCGTCGCTGTTGTAGAGCCAGCGCATGGAGCCCTGAGCCCCTGCGTCGACGTAGAGCAGGTTGACCTGCCGGGCCTTGAGGTAGGCACACATGCGCTGGGTCAGCCACAGGCTCCAGCGCTTGTCCAGCTGGCTGCCCAGTTGCAGGTGCACTTCCTCGTGTGGTGCCACGGGCGGTGCGGTGACACCCGGAACCGCCTGACGCACGGCCGCGAGGCTCAGGCTTTCCAGCAGTGCCTCGCGGTTGGTGAAGAAAGTATGGGCCTCGGCGATTGCGCTGCTCATGGTTCCATGGCGCCGGGCGATGTCGGTGTTGAAGGTAAAGGACAGGAAATTGTAGGCCGCGCCGAGAATTCCGGCCGATAGCACGACCGCCAGTAGCCGAAGCAGGCGGCGCGCCGCCTCGGGGTCGGAGAGAAGGGGGTTGATCTGTTGCAGATAGGCTTTGAGTCGCATCCCGCGAATTTAGGCAGGCCGCTGGCAACTGGACATCAGACGAACCTTAAAGGCCGTTTGGCCGAGGGCTTACTTGTAATACAGGTCCACTAGCGCCATGGCTTCGAACGTACCGGGGATGGGGGACGATCGCCAGATCAGGTCGGCGCGGAACTCGTTGCGGATCAAGCCCGGCACGGTCAGGTCGGCCAGCTTGAACCAGGTGTCGAAAGGCACCGGCTGGTTGCTGTCCTGCTGGGTCAGGGCGATCCCGACGGAGCTGTTGTTGCCGGGCACCAGCAGCTTGTCGATGACACTGGCGCTGCCGGCAACCGGGGTGAAGCGGGCATCGACGGTGTAGGGCGTGTCGCAGGACCTGACCAGATCGAGGCTGAAACTGGCCGAACTGGCAACCTGGCCGACCTGTGCCGAGCTGACCAAGGCACGGCGGAAGCTGATCACTGACGGCAAGATGGTCAACTCGGGAGAGCAAGGCACGAAGCGGATGTTGTTCATGCCGGTGACGACATAGTTGAGGTTGCTGTCGGGCCTGGGGTTGAGGCCGCCCTTGCCGTCCAGCTGGAACACCCGGTATTCGCTCAACGTGCTTGCTTGCCCGTTGGTTGGCGTTGCGCCGTATTTTTCAATGAACACGGTGAAGGTCAGGGTGAACCGGGCCTTGTCCCAACCCGCGCAATTCGCCCAGTTGCAACCATGAAGCGAGTTGTAGCCGGTGGTGATGGCGCCCGAGGTCTGGGTGATGGTCTGGGACCCATAGCGTATCCCCACCCGTATGCCCTTGCCGATATTGGCCTTGGCCGGGTTGACATAGAAATAGATATCTTCCTTGACGCCGGTTTCATAGTCATCGGCACAGATGACCGGAACCGAGTGTGGCGACGATTCCCAGATGATCGTGCCGTCGGGGGCGTCGGCCGGTACCGCCAGCGCGGTGCCCAGGGCCTCCTTGAGCGTCGACGCCTTGGACGGGTCCAGCTTGCAGGACAGCGCGTAGCTGGTGGCGGGGCAGCTGGCGGCGACAAAGAGCAGGCCCAGCAGGTGTTTGCGGATCAGGGTCATGGGGTGGCTATCCTGTGGCAGTGTGTTCACGGCAGCGCGACGTGGTGTCGCTTCTGCAGGCCGATGTCGGTCAGCTCGCTGAACGCCACGCGACTCTGCACTGGCAGGGGCGAGGGCGTTTCGAGACTGAGCGACTCCCCCGGGCGCAGGAGGACATAGTCCGCAAGCGGGTGCGACTGCCCAGGGCTGTCGAGCTGCAGGTCGACCAGCGAGACATGGAAGGCGCTCGGATTGCTGACTTCGATCCTGCCAGGCAGACGCGTGCGCCATTCCAGACCATTGACCGCCTTGCTGGCCGAGCCTGGCAGGCCGGCAGGGCGGTAGAACAGCTTCAAGCGCTGGCGGATGGCGAACTGCAGGGTATCTGCCTGTTCGGGTTTGCGCGGGATCTCGAGAATGTTCAGCCAGAACAGCGATTCCCTGTCCTCGGGCAGGCCCTGGCCGGCGTACAGCACCCGCAGCATCTGCTGGCCGTTGGGAGGGATCAAGGTTAATGGCTGAACAATCGCGAAGGGGGCATCGCCGCCCTCGTCGGGGCTGCTGACCCAGCTTTGCATGACCGTGTCGAGGCCACTGCGATTGACCACATTGATGCTCGCTTCCTTGTCCGAGCCCTGGTAGATCAGGCGCGTGCCTTCGATCTTGAGCTGGGCCCAGGCGGTAGGCGCCAGGCACATCAGGATGAGTGCCGCCATGGCCGGGCGCGAGAGGGTGTGAAGCAATCGCGACATGGTTGGGAAGGGCTCCGGTGAGGTTGGCTGGGAGGGGCCTGGCCATCCTAGACAGTTGCACCGCCGCCGGCTTTGAGACGTTTCTTAAACGGCCGTGTGGTTTATTTTCCTGCTTTGTGAACGGCCTCACGCGCGTAGCCAGGCAGGCCACCGCCCATCCGATAGGCTCAACCTTGGGTATTGGGGAGTGGCAATCATGAGCGGCAAGCGATTCGCAATGAGTGTCGCAATTTGCCTGGCCTTGGTCGGCCAGGCCCAGGCAGGCGCCGTCGTCGCCTCGGGCATGCTGCACTTCACCGGCAGCATCATCGAGCCGTCTTGCACGACCACCGTCGGCGATGCGGGCTGGCGCATGGATAACTGCCCGGCGCTGGCGCGTGACAGTGTCATTGGCGTTCAGGGCGTGGATGGCCAGGCGCTGCCGGCGAAGGCGGTACGCGTCGACCGGGGGCACACGGTGGATCAGGCCTACAGACTGGTCGATGGGCGTGGCGAGCCACTGACCCAGGGCCATTACGTGGTGGTCGTGACGTCACCTTGAGGGCATGGGGCAGGCAGCCCCTGAGTCAGCGCTGGCGCAATTGTCGCGGGGTGGCGTTGAGCAAGCGGCGCATCAGGCGCCGGAGAGCCGTCGGGTCCTGGTAGCCGACCAGCGCCGAGATCGCCTCGACGGAATGTTCGCCGGACTCGAGCAGCGCTCGGGCCTTGTGCAACTGCACCCGCTGAATGAGCTGCCGGGTGGAGTGCCCCGTTGCCTTGTGCACATGGCGCGCCAGGGTCCGCTCGGACATGCCGACGTTTGCGGCCAGTGTCTTGACGCTCGCAAGTTCAGGCAGTGACTTCTCGATCTCTGCGATCAGGCGCGAGATCAGTGCATTACCTTGCACCAGTACGGCAGGGATGACGAAAGGCGACTGCAGTTGCCTGCGGTCGAGCAGCAGTGCCTTGCCCACCGCGTCGGCGATTGCAGGTGACAGGCGCCGACGAAGCAGGTGCAGCATCAGGTCGGTTTGCGCGAAGGCAGCTCCTGCCGTAGTCAGTGGATGATCGGCCAGCACCATGAAGTCCGGGTCGACGCGGCAGCCGGGTGCGAGCCTCTGCAGGTGCGGTGCCAGCCACCAGGAGGTGGTTACCCTTCTGCCGTCCAGCAGCCCGGCTGCATGCAGCAGAAAGACGGCCGAGCATGACGCGGCAATTTCCCTGCCGTTGGCGATGTGATCGCTCAGTACAGAGAGAAAGGGAGCGGTCCATGGCTCCGCGAGGCGACTTTCGAGCTGGTCGATATCACTGACGCCGATTCCTGGTATGACCCAGCAGGACTGGTCATCGGTGCTTTGTTCGATCGGTTGCACATGCAGTTGCATGCCATGGCCCAGCGCTACCGCTCCCGGTTGCGGGCCGCAAACCCGCCAGCGTGGTGCGGCCAGGCCGAGTCGCTCGCTAACGGTTGCTGCGGTGGCGAGGATATCCAGGGTGGAGGCTACGCTAGCGGCGAATGCCCCCGGTATGACCAGAATGGTGAAATCGTGCATTGTCGGATTATGCTCGAAAGAGGACGGATCCGACACTTTTGCGTAAGAGGAGCGCCAGGCCTAATGGCGCTTCAACTCATCACAAAGGTCTCAGCAATGCCCAATATCCTGATCAAGGTACCGACCGGGGCTTTCAACGAGCAGCAACGCGAGCATCTGTTGAAGCGCGTCAGCGAGGCAGCAATCGCGCATGAGCACATAGGTGACGCTCTGCCGCAGCGCAGCCTGTGCTGGGTGCTCATCGAGGAGGTGCGGGGCGGTGATTGGCTATGTGGCGGGGTGAACATGCACGCCCACGCCATTCCCTGCATCGTCATGGTAAAGGTGCCTGCCGGCGTGCTCGATGAACAGATGCGCAAGGACTACGTGCAGGGCCTGCACCAGGCCATCGAACAATGCGTCGGGAAGGATGACGGGAGGATGTTGATGACTTCGATACAGCTGGTCGACATCGCCGATGGCACCTGGGGAGCGAACGGGAGTCTCTGGCATCTTGCCGATTTCACCCGTGCTGCCGGTTACCAACATCTTGACACCCGCACATAGAAACTGTGGGCCGAGGATTTGCGAGTTCGCGGCAGGTTTCGCTGTGCGCCAGGATCAATAACTTGTCAGTTTCGATCATTGAGACCCTTCAAACGGCTGTTTAATGTCGCAGGCAGACAAACGACGGGGCCCACCGGCCGGTGCGGCACCCGCATCCCGTGAATACGCCATCTGGGGACCTTTCCATGGCCGCCGAACGCTACCCGCACCTGCTTGCCCCGCTGGACCTGGGCTTCACCACCTTGCGCAACCGCACCCTGATGGGCTCGATGCACACCGGCCTCGAAGAGCGCCCGGGCGGCTTCGAGCGCATGGCGGCGTACTTTGCCGAGCGCGCTCGCGGTGGCGTCGGCCTTATGGTCACCGGCGGCATCGCGCCCAATGATGAGGGTGGGGTGTATTCCGGGGCGGCCAAGCTCAGCACCGAGGAGGAGGCCGACAAGCACCGCGTCGTCACCGAGGCTGTGCACGCCGCCGGTGGCAAGATCTGTCTGCAGATCCTGCATGCCGGGCGCTATGCCTACAGCCCACGCCAAGTGGCGCCCAGCGCGATCCAGGCGCCGATCAACCCGTTCAAGCCCAGGGAGCTGGACGAGGCGGGTATCGAGAAGCAGATCGCCGACTTCGTCAATTGCGCGGTGCTGGCCCAGCGCGCCGGTTACGACGGCGTCGAGATCATGGGGTCGGAAGGCTACTTCATCAACCAGTTCCTCGCCGCCCACACCAACCATCGCACCGACCGCTGGGGCGGCAGCTATGAAAACCGCATGCGCCTGGCGGTGGAAATCGTCAGCCGGGTGCGCGGCGCGGTAGGGCCGAACTTCATCATCATCTTCCGCCTGTCGATGCTCGACCTGGTCGAGGGCGGCAGCAGCTGGGACGAGATCGAGCTGCTGGCCAAGGCCATCGAGCACGCCGGCGCGACCCTGATCAACACCGGCATCGGCTGGCACGAAGCGCGTATCCCGACCATTGCCACCAAGGTGCCGCGCGCGGCGTTCAGCAAGGTCACCGCCAAGCTGCGTGGCGTGGTGAACATTCCGCTGATCACCACCAATCGTATCAACACCCCGGAAGTGGCCGAGGCGGTGCTGGCCGAGGGTGATGCCGACATGGTCTCGATGGCCCGGCCGTTCCTGGCCGACCCGGACTTCGTCAACAAGGCCGCTGCCGGCCGCGGCGACGAGATCAACACCTGCATCGGCTGCAACCAGGCCTGCCTGGACCATACCTTCGGCGGCAAGCTGACCAGTTGCCTGGTCAATCCGCGCGCCTGCCACGAGACCGAGCTCAACTACCTGCCCGTGCGCGCCGTGAAGCGCATTGCCGTGGTCGGTGCTGGCCCGGCCGGCCTGGCGGCAGCCACGGTAGCGGCCGAGCGCGGCCACGCGGTGACCCTGTTCGATGCTGCCAGCGAGATCGGCGGGCAGTTCAATGTGGCCAAGCGGGTGCCGGGAAAGGAAGAGTTCCATGAAACCTTGCGTTACTTCCGCAACAAGGTCAAAAGCACGGGCGTGGACCTGCGCCTGAACACCCGGGTCAATGTGCAGTCCCTGGTGGACGGTGGCTATGACGAAATCATCCTGGCCACCGGCATCGCTCCGCGCACGCCGGCCATCCCCGGTGTCGAGCATGCCAAGGTGCTCAGCTACCTGGACGTGCTGCTCGAGCGCAAGCCGGTGGGCAAGGCTGTCGCGGTGATTGGCGCGGGTGGTATCGGTTTCGACGTTTCCGAGTACCTGGTGCATCAGGGCGTTGCCACCAGCCAGGACCGTGAGGCGTTCTGGAAGGAGTGGGGCATCGACACCCATCTGCAGGCGCGTGGTGGCGTGGCCGGGATCAAGGCCGAGCCGCATGCCCCTGCGCGGCAGGTGTACCTGTTGCAGCGCAAGAAATCCAAGGTGGGGGACGGCCTGGGCAAGACCACCGGCTGGATTCACCGTACCGGGTTGAAGAACAAGCGGGTGCAGATGCTCAACAGCGTCGAGTACCTGGGCATCGACGATGCCGGCCTGCACATTCGCGTGGCTGATGGCGAGCCGCAGGTGCTGGCGGTGGACAACGTGGTCATCTGTGCCGGGCAGGAGCCGCTGCGCGAACTGCAGGACGGGCTGGTGGCGGCGGGGCAGTCGGTGCACCTGATTGGTGGGGCCGATGTGGCGGCGGAGCTGGATGCCAAGCGGGCGATCAACCAGGGTTCGAGACTGGCGGCTGAGCTCTGAGGTTGCCGGGGCCGCTGTGCGGCCCTGTGGGAGCGGGTTCACCCGCGAAGAGGGCTACGCGGTGCATGGCACCGGCTGCGCCGATGTTCGCGGGTGAACCCGCTCCCACAGGGGGCGCAAAGCGCCCCCGGGATTTCACTGGTAAACTCGCAGCATGCTCCTCGACCTTCCCCAAGCCCCCCTGCGCCCTCTGACCCTGCCTTGGCTGGAAACCGCCAAGATCGAAGCTGCGATCCTGCGTCTGGACCTGATCGACCCGCTGATCAGCGGCAACAAGTGGTTCAAGCTGCGCCATCACCTGCAGCACGCCACGGCCAGCAACGCACCGGGCCTGATCAGCCTCGGCGGCAACCATTCCAATCACCTGCACGCCCTGGCCGCCGCCGGCAAGCGCTTCGGCTTCGCCACTGCCGGCCTGCTGCGCGGCCACGCCCAGGACACGCCAACCGTGCGTGACCTGCAGGCGCTGGGCATGGAACTGCACTGGCTGGGCTATGGCGGTTATCGCGCGAGAAACGAAGCGGGTTTCTGGGCGCCTTGGCAGGCACGCTATCCGGGTTGGCACTGCATCCCCGAAGGAGGTGGCGGGCTGGCCGGTGCACAGGGCTGCGCGCTGCTCATGCAGCAGGCGCGCGGGCAAATCGCGGCACTGGGCTGGTCGGGCTACGACGCCTGGTGGCTGGCCGCCGGAACGGGGACTACCCTGGCCGGCCTGGTAATGGCCGAGGCGGGCGCACATGTCGTGCATGGCGCATTGGCTGTACCCAGGGATCATGGTGTGGCGGAGGCGGTAGCGACACTGGCCGGCGCGCATGGCTACCAGTTGCACGACGCCTGCCGTGGCGGTTTTGGCAAATTCGATGATGAGCTGCTGGCGTTCATCGCCGACTGCGAGCGACACACCGGCGTGCCGCTCGAAGCCCTGTACACTGGCAAGGCGCTGCTGGCCCTGCGAGAGCAGGTGGGTGCCGGGCTGTTCGCGCCCGGCACCCGCCTGATCGTGGTGCACACCGGCGGCCTGCAGGGCCGGCGCGGTTACTTGTAAGGCAGCATGCGCAGCAGTGTGTTGTCGCGCTGCACATAGTGGTGATACAGCCCGGCCAGCGCATGCAGGCCGATCAGCCAGTATCCCCAAGTGCCGATGCTTTCATGCCAGCCTTTGAAGAACTTGGCCTGGTCCGGGTTCGGGCCGATCAGGTGTGGCAGCTCCAGGCCGAAGAACGGCACCGGTTTGTCGGCGGCGCTGAGGATAAGCCAGCCGGCCAGCGGCAGGATGATCATCAGCAGGTACAACGCCAGGTGCATCAGGTGCGAAAGGCCTGTCTGCCAGGCCGCTGGCTTGGGCACGATGGGCGGGGTCGGGCTGCTCAGGCGCATGGCCAGGCGCAGCCAGACCAGCACGAACACGCTGAGCCCGAGCATGAAGTGCAGATCCTTCATCAGGTTGCGCTCGACACTGTCCTTGGGGAACAGGCCACGCAGTTCGATAAGGGCATAGACAGCGGCCAGCAGTACCAGCATCAGCCAGTGCAGGGCAATGGACAGGCGCGTGTAATGGGTCGCGGGGGTGGATGAAACCATGATCGGTCCTCGTCATCAGGTCGGAATGGCGCTCTTGCTGGCGCTCAGGTAGTACTGTAATGGCTACGGGGAACAAATCTTTGCGCCAGGTCTGTGAAAATTGTGTTGTCTGCACCGGCCTCTTCGCGGGCTTGCCCGCTCCCACAGGTACTGCGCAGCATTCAGAACCTGTGCAGAACCTGTGGGAGCGGGCAAGCCCGCGAAGAGGCCGGTACAGCTGACATCATGCCTCGGGGGAAAATGGCCAACTGTCAGCCACCAGAAACACCCGTTCCACCTCCTGCCAGGCGCCATCAGCTTCTTGCTCCAACCTCACCAGCAACTGCGCCGGTGCCTGCCGCTCCAGCACATGCAGCCACGCCGCAAACTGCTCCACCGCCCAGCTCTCACTCGCCTCGACCCGCGCCGGCGCCAGCCAGGCATGCCGTTGCAGCGGCTGCCAATGTTCCCCCTCAGCCATGGCCCAGTCCCGTCGCCGCACCCAGCGCCCGCGCAAATGTTGCGGGTTGGCGCCTTGCGGTGGCTGCGCATGCCCAGGCCACGGGTAGAACAGGTAGCCACCCAGCCACACATGTGCCTGCACCTGCTCCACCCCCAGCTGCGCCAGCACCTCGCGGCTGTGCGCCCCCGCCGACATGGGCAACTGGTGCCGCGCCAGGTGCGCCAGTTTGCTTCCCAGTCGGTCATGGCAGCCCGGTCCCAGCCAGGCGGCGGGGTCCTGCCCGGCGTGTTCCGGGCCCAGGTACAGCTTGATGGCCAGTTCCAGGTGGTGCACGCCGTCGCGGTCGCGCAGCACCACGTCCAGTTCGCCCAGGGTGCGCCCGCCGTCGCGTATCGGCAGGTTGGCCGCCAGCAGTTCGATGCCCGGCGCCTGGCCCAGGGCGAATTGCCACAGGCGTTCGTAGTAATGCCCCAGGCGCCGGCTGCCCAGTTGCGCCAGCCAGTCGCGCAATGGGCGGTCGTCGTCATCCAGCGCCTGCAGCCAGTCTGCAAGGCGCTGCGGCTGATCCGCCCACAGGCTGCCTGCCAGCGGGTGGCGCTGGGGGCAGGGCGGGGTGCTGAGCAACGG
>NZ_JAFGYJ010000107.1:0-722 GCF_017490805.1 Pseudomonas sp. 43(2021) | reverse complement strand
GTTCGAAGCGGCGCGTCAGGGGCTGGCGGCGGAAGTCAGCTTGCGCAACTCGCCAGCGGTGCTCGGATGGCCAGAAATCCAAAGCGACTGGGTACGTCCGGGCATCATCCTCTACGGCGCGACCCCGTTCGAAGAAGCCAACGCCGTCGCTGAACGCCTGCAACCGGTAATGACCCTCGAATCGAAAGTCATCAGCGTGCGTGAATTGCCGGCCGGTGAACCGATCGGCTATGGCGCCAGGTTCATCACCGACAAGCCAATGCGCATCGGCGTGGTCGCCATGGGCTACGCCGACGGTTACCCGCGTCAGGCGCCGACCGGCACACCCGTGCTGGTGGCGGGCAAACCCAGCCGCCTGCTGGGGCGCGTGTCGATGGACATGCTCTGCATCGATCTGACCGACGTAGCGGAAGCGGGGCTTGGCTCGACCGTCGAGTTGTGGGGTAAGAACATCCTCGCCAGCGACGTGGCAAAGTGGGCCGATACCATCCCGTATCAGATCTTCTGCAACCTGAAACGGGTGCCAAGGCTCTATTCCGAGGGTTGACGCCGCTGCGGGGGCCAGCTGTTGTAAATACTGAACGCTGTCGCCATGATAACGCTCAATATTCTTACAACATCAGGAGGCTCCCGCCTTGGACGTCGGTGAACGACTGCAATCGATCCGCAAGCTCAAAGGGCTTTCCCAGCGTGAACTCGCCAAACGCGCGGGCGTCACCAAC
>NZ_JAFGYJ010000106.1:0-722 GCF_017490805.1 Pseudomonas sp. 43(2021) | reverse complement strand
TGATCTGGAAGCGGCCCTGCTTGGACTTCTTGATCGGCTTCTGGCCGGTGATCATCATCATCGGCATGCCGCCCAGGTAGGCGTAGGCGCTGGCGGTGACCAGGTTGGTGGCGCCAGGGCCGAGGGTCGACAGGCTGACGCCGGTCTTGCCGGTCAGGCGGCCGTAGGTGGCGGCCATGAAGCCTGCGGACTGCTCGTGACGGGTCAGTACCAGCTTGATCTTCGACTTGCGCAGGGATTCGAGCAGGTCGAGGTTTTCCTCACCGGGAATACCGAATACATACTCGACACCTTCGTTTTCCAGGCATTGCACAACGACATCGGCGGCCTTGGCCATCTTGCTTGCTACCTCAAGTGATGGGACGGTGGAAGTCCAGAAATGCGCAGCACGGTACGCTGGCATCGCTCAGCCCAGGGTCAGGAGTGCCCCGAACCAGAGTCTTGACGTAGGGTGGGCGCGGGAAAGTCACGTAAATGTGACGGGAATATTGTCGCACCCAGGATATTACGCGCTCGGTGTGGGAGTTGTGGGAGCAGGCGACGCGGTGGATGGCACCGGCTTTGCCGGTGTTCGCGGGTGAACCCGCTCCCACACGGGGCGCGTATGCCCGGGAGTTTTTGCGCCACAAAGACAAAACCCCTACCTGCAGGCGCAGATAGGGGTTTTGCGAAATGAATCTTGACGATGACCTACTCTCACATGGGGAAACCCCACACTACCA
>NZ_JAFGYJ010000105.1:0-723 GCF_017490805.1 Pseudomonas sp. 43(2021) | reverse complement strand
GATTCTGCTCGCGCCGTTGGTGCGACCAAGGGCGTGGGGCTGGTCGCAGCTGAGTTATTACCTGCTGCGGCCGTTTGTGCGCGGCGTGGTGCGACGCTTTAGCGAGAACTCCAACGATCCGGATTTCCTGCCGTTTCTGCAGGCCGATCCGTTACAGCCAAGACGCCTGCCGACGAAATGGGTGGGCGCGCTGTCGCGCTGGATCATCCGCGTCGAGCACGCGAAAAAAAGTCCGCGACGGCCGCTGATCATTCAGGGGCAGGCGGACATGACGGTCGACTGGCAGCACAATCGGCAGGTGTTGAAATGGAAGTTCGACCGGCCGCAGATACTGCTGCTGGCCGAGGCACGGCATCACCTGGCCAATGAAACGGCGGAGATGCGTGAGGAGTATTTCGAATTCTTGAGCAAGCGGATCAGGGGGCGGAATCTCTAGTGCCTGGGAGGGCCTCTTCGCGAGCAGGCTCGCTCCCACAGGGAAACGCATTTCAAATGTGGGAGCGAGCCTGCTCGCGAAGGCGGTCACTGCGGTTTCTGGTAGCTGTCGATCACTTCCTGCGCCGCGCGAAACGCATCGATCGCCGCCGGCACGCCGGCATACACCGCGCAATGCAGCAGCGCTTCGCGGATCTCTTCCACCGTGCAGCCGTTGTTCAGCGCACCGCGCACATGGCCTTTCAACTCCTGCGGACACTTCAACGCGGTCAGTGCGGCGAGGGTGAT
>NZ_JAFGYJ010000104.1:0-724 GCF_017490805.1 Pseudomonas sp. 43(2021) | reverse complement strand
CAATAATTCGGTCGCACAACGTCCGACCGTTACTACCGGGCAATATGTAGTCCGCCCCGGCGATACCTTGTTTTCGATCGCCTTTCGTTACGGCTGGGACTACAAAACCCTCGCCGCCCGGAACAATATTCCTACGCCGTATACGATCCATCCGGGTCAGACAATTCGCTTCGACGGGCGCAGCGGTTCAACGCCGACAGCGGTGGTGAGCAACTCCAGTTCTTCACCTTCTTCGTCGAGTAAAACCACGGTAATCCGGCGCCAGGCGAATGGCACCACAACCACTACAACCACCGGTTCCAAAGGGGTTGTACCGTCCGTCGCGAGCAAACCTGCACCCGCTCCACTGCCTCCGGCAGGCCCGGCCCCGACCGGCTGGGGATGGCCATCTAATGGCGTTCTGATTGGAAAATTCTCTTCAAACGGTAGTTTGAATAAAGGAATTGATATCGCCAGAGATTTGGGACAGCCTGTTTTAGCTGCGTCTGATGGGACGGTCGTATACGCCGGGAGTGGCTTAAGGGGCTACGGCGAATTGGTCATCATCAAACACAGCGAAACCTACGTCAGTGCTTACGGACATAACCGCAGGCTGTTGGTTCGGGAGGGGCAGCAGGTCAAGGTCGGACAGACAATTGCCGAAATGGGGTCAACGGGTACAGACCGGGTGAAACTGCATTTTGAGATTCGCCGCCAAGGTAAACCTGTGGATCCGCTGCAGTTC
>NZ_JAFGYJ010000103.1:0-733 GCF_017490805.1 Pseudomonas sp. 43(2021) | reverse complement strand
GAACCGGCCTTGACCAGCAGGCTGTCGGAGTGGCCGTGGTAGCAGCCTTCGAATTTGATGATGCTGTCGCGACCGGTGTAACCACGGGCCAGACGGATCGCGCTCATGGTCGCTTCGGTGCCGGAGCTGACCATGCGCACCATGTCCATCGACGGCACCAGCGAGCAGACCAGATCGGCCATCTCGGTTTCCATCGACGTCGGCGCGCCGTAGGACAGGCCGTGTTGCAGCTGATTGCGCACCGCGTCGAGCACGTCCGGATGGCTGTGGCCGAGGATCATCGGCCCCCACGAACCCACGTAATCGACATAACGCTTGTCATCTTCGTCGGTGACGTAAGCGCCTTCGGCGTGTTTGAAGAACAGCGGGGTGCCGCCGACGCTCTTGAACGCGCGCACCGGCGAGTTGACGCCGCCGGGGATGTGTTTCTGAGCATTGGCAAACAGGGTTTCGGAACGAGACATGATCGGGCTCTCAAATCAGATTTTCAGAAGTTCGTTGAAGGCGCGGGCGCGGCGGGTCACTTCGGCGCTGCTCTCGGCGCCGAACAAACCGTGGATCACGGCGAGCAGATCGACACCGTGCTCGACCAGTGGCGCGGCGTTATCGAGGGTGATCCCGCCGATCGCGCAGACCGGCAAGTGCAGCGTGCGTTTGGCTTCGTCGAGCAAGTCGAGCCTGCAACTCGGCGCACCGGGTTTGGTGGTGGCATTGAAGAAGCGGCCAAAGGCAA
>NZ_JAFGYJ010000102.1:0-753 GCF_017490805.1 Pseudomonas sp. 43(2021) | reverse complement strand
CGCTTAAGCTGTTTGAGCAATTGCATGCACTGGGAGTAAAAATCGCGATCGACGACTTTGGTACCGGGCACTCGAGCCTTGGTTATCTGCGCACCTTCAACGTCGACTTTCTAAAGATCGATCAGAGCTTCGTGGCCATGATCGGTGTAGACGCGTTATCGAGGCATATTCTCGACTTCATCATTGAACTGTCGGCCAAACTGGACTTGGGCATTGTTGCCGAAGGTGTCGAAACTCAGGCCCAGGCTGATTACCTGACCGAGCATAACGTTAACTTTTTGCAGGGCTATTTGTACGGTAGACCGATGCCTGGCGCTGATTTCCTTGAAGCATTAACTCATCATTAAATCGCCGACACTGCCCGCCGAACAACCGCACCAAATTGATACAAAAAGTCATTGTTGTTACATGGCGACAACATCAGGATTTACTCTTGTCGCATTAAATACTACAATTTTTTCAACCTGAGCCAGACTGGCAGGTGAGCCAATTATCACCGAGTCTCTTCCAGGCTCTTGGCTTATAGCTTGGTTTGCTGTTGGTATCAGACAAACACACTATTGGAGTAAAGATATTGTCCAGACTCGCTGAATTTCGCGCAGCTGAAAAGGCCCTTCAGGAACAGCTCAAACAGCTGGAATCGCTGAAGAACGATGCCGGGCTGAAGAAAGAAATCGAATTCGAAGAAAAGCTCCAGGGACTGATGAAAACCTACGGCAAAGGCCTGAAAGACATCATCGCCATCCTTGATCC
>NZ_JAFGYJ010000101.1:0-757 GCF_017490805.1 Pseudomonas sp. 43(2021) | reverse complement strand
ATTCTGGATGGTGGTCAGGCTGGCGCTGACTTCACTCAAAAACAGCTGCCCCGCTTCGGTCAGGGTCAGGCTGCGTGTACTGCGCTGGAACAGCCGCACGCCAAGCCGCGCCTCCAGTTTCGCCACGCTCTTGCCGACCGCCGCCGGGGTCAGGCTCAAACGTCGCGCGGCTTCGGCAAAGCTGCCAACTTCGGCGCTGCGCACAAAGCATTCGATACTGCTGAATGTTTCCATGATCGCCACTGTAAACTTCTGGTTTACACAGACTATAGCAATCATGGTCTACCCGGTTGTCGATGCCACGCCGATACTCGGCACCAACACCAAGGCATTCCGCCTTGAACACTTGGAGATCGAACATGACCACTCAACACCTCAGCGGCAAAGTTGCTCTGATTCAAGGCGGTTCGCGCGGCATCGGCGCAGCCATCGTCAAACGCCTGGCCGCTGAAGGCGCCGCCGTCGCTTTCACTTACGTCAGCTCCGCCGCCAAAGCCAAAGAACTGCAGAACAGCATCACCGGCAACGGCGGCAAAGCCTTGGCGATCAAGGCTGACAGCGCCGATGCCGGCGCGATTCGCCACGCCGTCAGCGCCACCGTCGAAGCGTTTGGCCGCCTGGACATTCTGGTCAACAACGCCGGCGTACTGGCCATCGCGCCGCTGGAAGATTTCAAACTGGAAGACTTCGATCAGACTTTGGCCATCAACGTGCGCAGCGTGTTCATTGCTTCGCAGGAAGCAGCGAAACACATGGG
>NZ_JAFGYJ010000100.1:0-762 GCF_017490805.1 Pseudomonas sp. 43(2021) | reverse complement strand
ACATAAGACTCTTGCAAAAATGAGCGCAGCGACCCCAAGACACGACCTGCATCGCACGCCGACAGCCCATACAAACAGCTTTGCAAGAGACTCACCCCACAAACGAAAAAGCCCCGTCGCAAGACAGGGCTTCTCCAGCGATCTCGCGATTAAGCCGCGATTACGCTCACGTAACGACGACCGAAGGCGCCCTTTACTTCGAACTTGATCACGCCTTCGATTTTAGCGAAGAGAGTGTGATCCTTGCCCATGCCAACGCCGTAGCCAGCGTGGAATTGGGTGCCGCGCTGACGCACGATGATGTTGCCGGCCTTGATGACCTGGCCGCCATACATCTTCACGCCAAGGCGTTTGGCTTCTGAGTCGCGACCGTTACGGGTACTACCACCAGCTTTTTTGTGTGCCATGAGTTCAATTCTCCTAGTGAGGAATTAGGCTGTAATTAAGCCTGAATACCGGTGATTTTGATCTCGGTGAACCACTGGCGGTGGCCCATACGCTTCATGTGGTGCTTACGGCGACGGAACTTGATGATGCGGACTTTATCGTGACGACCTTGGGAGATCACTTCAGCCTTGACGGTTGCGCCAGCAACAACTGGTGCGCCGATGTTCACGTCGTCGCCGTTGGCGACCAGCAGAACGCGATCAAAAGTCACGGATTCGCCAGTAGCGATTTCCAGTTTTTCGATCTTCAGGTATTCACCTTCAGCGACCTTGTATTGCTTACCGCCGGTAACGATTACTGCGTACATGGTATTTC
>NZ_JAFGYJ010000099.1:0-763 GCF_017490805.1 Pseudomonas sp. 43(2021) | reverse complement strand
AATTTGGCCAGTGCCGCTTCGCGGGTCACCGGGTCGATTTGCAGACTCGGGCGCGGGTACGGCTTCGGCAGCTCGGCGTTCGCTTCATAGGCCAGCGCCATGAAGCGCTCGATCATCAGCGGGTAGCGTTCTTTGTCGAGAGTGCGCACGTCGTTGAGCAGGCCATAGCGGAACTCGCCACGCCAGCCAGTGCGTTTCGGAATGCCGGCAAAAAACGGCACCAGTGCCGATTTCAGCGAGTTGGGCAGCAGGATCGCCTGATCGTACTGACCGCGCAGGGACTTGCCGATGCGTCGGCGCGTCGCCAGTTCCAGCGCGCCGTGGCCGAGCGGGAAGCTCAAGGCCTTGCGCACTTCGGGCATGCGCTCGAGGATCGGCCGGCTCCATTCAGGCGCCAGCACGTCGATTGCGCATTGCGGGTGGCGTTGCTTGAGACACTGAAACAGTGTCTGCGCCATCACCATGTCACCGACCCAACTGGGCCCAACGATCAGAATATTCATGTGGTTTCCAAAAACGAACCGGGGAGGCATTTACGCCTCCCCGCCTCGATAATTCTACAAACACTGTAGATCTACTGTGGGAGCGGGCTTGCCCGCGATGGGGTCTTCACATTCAACACTATTGTCGTCTGATACTCCGCTATCGCTGGCAAGCCAGCTCCCACAGGGTTTTGCATCTGTTTCAACATCTGCATTTCAGCGCAGATTACTGTGGGTGCTGCATAAACCGCTTTCAGCTTAGCCCCATCTCTTTCCATATC